>NZ_JBLIYT010000006.1:0-348626 GCF_057480795.1 Pseudomonas sp. P110(2024) | reverse complement strand
AGTGTGGGGCTTCCCCATGTGAGAGTAGGTCATCGTCAAGATTCATTTCGCAAAACCCCTATCTGCGCGAGCAGGTAGGGGTTTTGTCTTTTCCGCGTTCCAACATCAACGCCATACCGGCGCCCCTGTGGGAGCGGCCTTGCGTCGCGAAAGGGCTGCGCAGCAGCCCCGACAGTCCTGAGACATACTCAAGACCCTGGGGCCGCTGCGCGCCCCTTTCGCGACACAAGGCCGCTCCTACACGACTTATACTGGCCCGACCACAAGCATTAACCTGGACCATCGAATGAAACCCTTTGACGACCTGGTAGCCGAAGCCAACGCAGCGGATGTGACTGGCTGGGGCTTCGACTGGCTGGCAGGACGCGCCTCTGAGCAGCGTCCGCCTTGGGGCTATGCCCAGCTCCTTGCACAGCGTCTGGGTAGGGTCTGCACGGCGCTGGATCTCGACACTGGCGGCGGTGAGGTACTGGATGAGACGCCGCGCTTCCCGCCTCTCATGTGCGCGACAGAAGCCTGGCCACCCAACGCCCGCAAGGCACACGAGCGCCTGGGGCCGCGCGGCGTTGAAGTCGTGCAGGTGGCCCCCGGAACCACGCTCCCATTTGCCGACGCCTCGTTCGAGCTAGTCACCTCACGCCACCCTGTGCAACCGGACTGGTCCGAGATCCATCGCGTCCTCCGACCAGGCGGGCATTACTTCGCCCAGCACGTAGGCCCAGCCTCAGCTTTCGAGCTGATCGAACATTTCCTGGGGCCATTGCCCCAGGAACGGAAAATGCGCGATCCGCAGGACGAAGTGGCAGCAGCACAGGCAGCCGGGCTGACGGTGACCGACCTGCGCACAGCCCGCTGCCGCATGCTGTTCCATGATGTGGGCGCAGTCGTGTGGATTCTTCGCAAATGCGTATGGTGGGTGCCGGACTTCTCTGTACACAAGTACCGCGCTGAGCTGCTGGCCCTGGATAGCCAGATGCGCCATGGCGAGCCTTTTATCGCGCATTCGACCCGTCATCTCATTGAGGCGAGGCGTTAAGCGGGGGCAGGCCGAGGCAGCCGCTATCGATCGATAGCGGCCATCACCCCTCACATCCCGTTGGCGAATTCCGGATCCTCCATTTCGACCCGCGCATTCATCCCCCTGAGCGCCCTGGCATATTCGCCCAGCACCTGAAGCGCCCAGTCGGCCCGGCGACGGATGCGCAGGTCTTGCGTGCTTGCGCTTTGCGGGCCATTCATCACGTCATCCACCTGGCGCACGATCAACTGCTCGGGCAGATAGCAGATGCGGCAGTTCTTGTAGCTGGATGCACGCAGTTCAGACAGCGGGTAGCTCCCGCCCTGGCCAGAGGACACCCCGACCAGCAGCGCCGGCTTGTGCCCCAACTCGCGGTAGCCGGCGTAGACGAACAGGTTCTTCAGCGCCGGGCTGGCCATGCCGTGCCATTCCGGGGTCAGCACCACCAGGGCATCGGCTTCACGCAGCAGGGCTGCATACTCCGCCCAGATCCCATGTTCATCCTTGGCAGGCCACAACGGCAGCGGCGCAAGCCCTAGATCGATCACCCTCGGCCGCTCGCTGAGTTGCAATGCCTGTAGGCGTTGGGCGAGAAAGGCGCCCACCTTCGCCGACTGGCTATCCGCCTGGCTGGATCCGGCCACGAGTACGATATTCAGGTTCATTTGGCCAGCTCCTGGTCCGATTCCGTCGGCAGGCTGGTCGATTTGCCACGCATCAGCGGCCAGAACAGCTCCTCCTGCCAGCTGACCGGGCGCATGCCTTCGATACCGTAATGCTGCGGGCGGCGGCGGGTGATCTTTGCCGTGCCAAACAGCACGTCCCAGAAGAACAGCAGGTTGCCGAAGTTGCCCTTGTAATGCGTCACCCCGTCATCGGCGCTCAGGCCGTGATGCGCCGAGTGGGTCGCGGGGGTGGAAATGGTCCGTTCCAGCAGCCACATCACCGGCCGCAGTGCGCGTATGCGGTAAAGCTTGTCATCCCAGGGCACGCTGCTGTGGGCGCCGAAGATGACCAGCATCTTGACGATCAGGTAGCCGAAGTACACAGGCGCCAACCCCAGGTAGATCAGGGCCCCGCTGAACCACAGGCCGGGCATCAGCAGGTAATAGAAGCTGTTGTTGCGATAGACGATGCGGATGCTCATGTAGGGCGCTGAATGGTGTGCGCGGTGCAGCGAGTAGAGCAGGGGCACCTTGTGGCTGAGGCGATGCCACCAGTACTGGGTCATGTCGTCCAGCACCAGGAACAGGACGAGCCCAAGCACCCAGTGCAGGCCGGCGAGGCTGCCCTTCAGTTGCGGCGCGAAGTGTGCCAGCAGGCTGTTGCTGAGGAACGTGACCAACGGCAGGGTGACCGCCATCAGCAGGGCGCTGCCGACGATCTCGATGATCGCGTCCCGACGTTTGCCGCGGGGCTGAAGGAAGCAGGTGCAGGTGATTTCGAGGAGGATGAAGCCGATCAGAATGGCGAGAATAATTGGTATCGGGCTGTTTGTTATTGTTGTGCTCATGGCATTCTCCGGTGGGTGCCGATCAAGGCGGTGCCCACCCATAAGAATTCACGAAGCCGTCAGACGATATGCGCGAAACGGACAGAATCACGCGAGAAGCGGCCAACCCATCGCCCGAGCGATTCCACCGCGGCCCGCTCGGGCGGGTGCTGGAGCGCTACCTTCAGACGCACTCGCTGAAGGCGCGCAGCAACTACAGCATGCTTGCGTTGGAGCAGCTTTGGGCAAAGGCTGCCAGCCATGATCCGGCAATCGGCTTGCACCTATTCTCGCACTTCAGTCGCCAGGACTGGCATGTGCTGGCCCAGGGCTGCCTGTACAGCGCCACGCTGGCCGAGGCCATCCGCTTCTGGGCGCGCTATGCACGGCTGGCATCGGACATGGATACCCTGGCGCTGATCGAGGAGGGTGATTGCCTTGGGGTGGAATTGCGAATCGATGCTCCAGCCAGCCTGGTGCGCTATATGGTCGAGCACTATAGCGTGATGTCCCTCAGCGTGATGGGCGTGGGGATAGGTGCGGTGGTCGTGCCGCAGCGGGCGTGCTTCGCTCACCGTCGGCCGGTGTACTACCCGGAGTACCACGAGTGGTTTGGTGAAAATATCCAGTTCGACTGCGGGTACAACCGCTTGTACTTCAATCGTATCCAGTTGGACATGCCATTGCTGACCCAGCATGCCGGGATGATGGAGGTGGTGAGCCAGGAGCTGGAGCGCCGGTTGGCGCAGCAGTCCCAGCTCAGTGGCTGGTCGGCCCGGGTAGCCCAGGGTATTCGCCAGGGCCTCAACACGGGCCAATCACTTACCCTGGAGGCGCAGGCACAGGACCTTCACCAGAGTGCACGTACCTTGCGTCGGCGGCTGGAGGATGAGGGGACCAGTTTTCGTGTGCTGCTCGACCGGGTCCGTGCGGAGCTTGAGCAGTACCTGGAGATGCAGGGGGACAGCCGAGCGCAGATTGCTGCGCAGCTTGGATACAGTGACTTGGCGGCTTATGTTCATGCGCGCAAGCGCTGGCGATCGCTGTAAGCTGGCTGCGCATCGCAGCTAACGTTCGTCCAGGATCATCGGCCGGTTGGTCAGCGGGTAGATCAGCAAGCTGGAGTCGATGAGCGGGAGGGGGAGGTGGTGGCGTGGTGCCGCTGAGGTGGTGAATTCCAGGCACAAAACAAGACGCCCATTGGGCGTCTTCTTTTTGGGATTTGGTGGGCCGGGGTAATCTGAAACAAGTCGGTATCTAGTTGTTTTTGCTGGTAAAAAAATGTTTGGTTAACATGCTTGGAATACCAGTTGGAACGCTGCGTGGACTGGATTCCGATGGACGGTGCCTTTTCAGCTCCGCCCCCTAAAACGAATCGGAGCCGAATCTATCAAGCAAATGGTCGCGCTGTTGATTGTTGCCCTTGGGCTAGAGAATCGGCGGCGTGACCACATATTTATCTCTGCTCAGTGGTACAGCCAAGGCTGCAGTTCATCCAGGTTGGCGACGACAATCTGCTGCGCTGTCGCCTTGGCATGCACTTTAGTTGGGTCGATCTGATAGCGCTGCAGCACGTATTGCACTAGTGAGCCACGGGTTTCGATTGGCAGTCGGCCATCCCGCATGCCGTAGTCGGCCTCGATGATGGCGCGTTGTTCCGGTTTCAGACGCGAGTCGGGTTCGATGATCACCTGCAGCAAGGTGGTCCAGCCCGGATCACTCTCGCGGCCGTGGTCTGTAGGATCATCCATCAGATCCGGTATGCCGCGGAATCGGCTCAGAACGAAGTCGCGATAATCCCGATTTTTCTCGCAATAGGCCCGCACGTGCCAGCGCATTCCGGTGTAAACCAAGGTGTGCGGGGCGATCAGGCGAGTTTCGCCACCGGGGCTGGTGAAGGACACATACTCGCACTCCAGGCGCAGACCATCCCGGCAGGCTTTTAGCAGCGGACGCAGCACTTCCGGCCGTACCGAGCGATCCGGCACTGCCAATACCTCTGTATGTGCATAAGCAAGTGCCAGACCCTCGATGTGTGGGGCGCGCTCATGGTTCTGGTTGAGAAGGTGCAGATAGGCACTGGCGCTGTCGTCGATGAACAGCGGTTGGAAGCGGCGGCTTGGGACGTACCCCTTCAAATGCTTGTCATATTCAAGGTTCTTCGGCGCGTGTTCGTTGATGTAGGTGTTGATGTCCTTCGACGCTTGTTGACGGCTGATGCCGAAGCTCTGCATCAGGTGATTGGTGGTCAGGCGGCCCTCCCACCAGACCACTGTCTCGATCAGACGATAGCGCAGTGCTAGATCCCAACGTATAGACTCGATCGACTGCTTGCGTTTCATGGTCCCTCCATCTGTTCGAAAACTTTACCTGTACAGGTAAACACTCTAGATGAGTCGCTAAAGACTACATATCGTGATTGCCGAATTCAATCAAAGGCTTGCATAGTGCGGAGTGGCCGCTTGATCGCAGCAGCACGGGCGCTTGATCAGAATGGAACGGGAGGCCTAGCGGATGCATCCTCACGAAGGAGGGCGCTTTTCATTGAGCCCGGCCGTAGTTTCTTGAATGTTTACAGCTCTACAAGGAAGTCCATGTCATCTGTCATTTATCGCTACCTTGACAAGATTCAATCTAGGCAGCCCATCAATTTTGATGCACTGATTGCCAAGCTTTTGGCTGCTGGCGTGGCACGTGCAGATATCAGTCGAATATTCCTTTCCAAGAAGCTTAAAAAAAATAGTTATCACGTCGAAGTGCTTATTTCGGCTGCATTCGATGAGCTCCTGATGAGGTTCAGGCCTTCTGATGTTGGGGGGCGAGTCGGTGCTGCTATAGACGGAAACAGTCATCGAATTGGTGTCTCCGAGTCGCTACTGATGTTTCGCTCTTTTCAATACCGGCACCCGGCTGTGGCGGTGACTGAGGCTGGGTCTTGGGTGCTGCCGCGCGTGTTGGGTAAGGTGGGGGTCATTGTCGAGAATCTGGAGAACTTCCTTCGAGTCGATGAAACGCTGCCATTCATTGCTGAAATTTTGGCTGTTACTGCTAGTGATATTGAGTTGATTTCCGGTTCGGGCAACCAGGTGACTAATAGACTGAATGCAAAAATGTTAGGTCAGTTCGATAGGCTGTATTGCTTGTTTGATGTGGACATTGGGGGGCTACGGATGTTCGCATCCTTGACAATCTTGCTGCACGACAAGCCCCCCGTATTCCTTGTGCCGCCTGACGTGAGAGAGCGCCTGGCTCAGTCAAAGTACGCGTTGACTGATCAGCAGCGCCAAGAGGTAATTAAGTATCAGGGTTTATCACCGGAAACAGATCAATTGGTCCAGTTTATGCGTGAGACTAGCAAAGTGCTTGAGCAAGAAACCTATTTGGGTCAGTAGTATTTGGGGAGCGGTCATGAGCATTGAATCTATGTTTCACGAAACCTTTAAAATGAAGCAGATCGTTTTGATAAATAGCGGGGCATACTGCTATACAAAGGTTCGTATCGACCAACACACGGCCTTGCTCGGCGATAATAATAAGGGTAAGACTTCAATGCTCAATGCTTTGAAGTTCTTTCTTTTGCCCGAAGAAAACCTTCACGATTGCGAGAGAAAGTTTGGATTCAAAAGCACAAAAGGCTATTACGGTCGAGATGCGACTTTTGGATTTTATTTTCCCGAGCGAAACTCCTTCATGGTCCTTGAAGCGGAAAACCCGCACGGTCCGTTTTGTATCATCCTTAACGTGGGAACCAAGCAATACAGCTATGAGCGTACTGCTGTGCCAGTGCAATATTCGGAAATCGAGCACCTGTTCTGGAATCATGAATCTAGCCTCAATGGAGGGATGGGTGCACCAATTGAAGATTTGTCGAGATCACAGATTGAACTGCCCCTGAAAAGGCTAGGCGCTGTTGTGATCAAGGATGTAGCTAATATCAAGGAGCGAATTTACAAGCACCAGCCGACACGCCCTGATGCCGGGCGCTTTTGCCTGCTGCCGCTCAAGAGTGGAGGTGGGCAGGCTCGCGAGATTGATGCCTGGAAGCGCCTGATCCATCTGGCCTTTGACATTGCAGCCAAAGACAAACGTACTCTGCCGGACACCATCGCCACGATTATTGAAGGCAGAAAGGATCGTACTGAGGCTGAGCTGAACGTTAACCTCATCGAAATTCTGTCGCGTTATGAAACCCTGAGCTCGGTAAAAAATCGGCTCCAGATGATTCGTAACGGACAGCCGTACTGGGACCGTTTCAATCAAGGCTTCGCAGATTTTTATGCTCAAAGTTCGGATCTGATGAACTTATTGTGTGACGTTGAGCAGAGCATCAACGAGCAGGGCTCTGCTTACCTCGACGTTCGCATGCAGTGCTCTGCGGACTACAGTGCGGTCAAAGAAGGTGCTGACCACCAGCGTGAGCAGGCGATTAGCAAAAATACCCAGCTCAAGGAGCTGAAAGGCGCAATCGGCGAGATTGGGAAGAACTACGACCGGATCAAGAAGGACTCCATCGACCTCTCAACGGCAATGCATGGCTACGCGTCTATGACCCCGGAAGAGATTGCTGCCGCACTGGCGGCGCAGGTCGAGGAGGATCGAGCCGACATCAAGGCTCTAAAGGACGATGGCGAATTTCGCCGTGAGTTCGAGCAGTTAACGCGCGAGATCAACAAAGGCAGCCAGAAGGTCAAAGACCTTGAAATCCTTATTGAAGGTGCGAGGCCATCACTCCTGGATCTGGATCAGATCCCCAGCCGCACAGCGGACATCCTCTACTCGCTGAACCAGGAGGTCTTCACCGGCGAGTGCCCGCCATTGCTCGAGGGCAATATTGAGACAATCAGCGATTTCACCGCGCTGTTTAATGAGCTGGATGGCTCGCTCATGTTTCTCAGCAGTCCGACTCCAGTCCCGGTCAAACACTACGATGCTGGCAAGCTGCTACAGAGCCGTAAGGACGAATTGGCATCTGTTGGAAAGCGCCTTACACAGCAAAAGCGCCGCGCCAATGATCTTGCCAATAAGACGAAAATGTCAGTCGAGCAGATCGAAGCCACTATTGCTGCTAAGCAGGCTCAGATCGAGAAGGATGAACGCAACATTGCTCTTCTGAAACGCCATGAGTTCATTGAACAGGAGTTCGTGCGGCTTGGGCAGGAGCACGGCGAGGCCACCGAGCAGTACGCAATTCTTGAGGCTCGTTGTCTTGAGCTCAACCAGCAGCTCGACGAGGCCAACCGTCTGGTTGAGCAGGCCAGGACGGCATTAGAGGCCGCCAAGGAGCGTGAACAATCCATGCTCCGCTGGGGTAGGACAGTCAACGACATCCTGCATTCCCGTCTGGAGTACTTGAATACCGGTTACCAGCGTGCAGAGCGGCAGGAGATCGTGGTAACTCAGAATTTGATGGATACCATCGAAAGTCGCAGCCAAGCCACCACCCGTAGTTTTAACCAGATCAGGTTGCTGGTATCCGATCTTTTGGATGTGGTGGCTCTTGACGATGATGCCGAGCATGCCCATCGCAGCGCCATCAGCCTGGAAACGCTAACCAATTTGCATGAGAAGTACCGGGTTCTTTACGGTCGTCTCGATATGGAGGAGAGCAACCATTTCAACCAAGTGGTCCAGCATAACGACGACACGATGATCCAGATTCAGTCGATCAGGCACGCGCGCACGCTGATCAGCACCTTTATCAAGGAGATCGAGAATCACCTGTCGTCAATCAAGGTATCCAACCTCACGGCTGTGGCTATCGACTGCAAGCTCCATCCCCAGTTCGATGAGTTACTGAAGACCGTAGATTCGGTGAATCTGACCGGTGGTGAGCTACCACCACAAGTCCTCTACGACCGTCTGGGGAGTTTCTGCACTCAGTTCGTCGAGTCCGATCAGCGTCGCGATGCCACCCTGAACATGGCTCGCCTGATTGTCAGCGTCGATTACCGCGTCAAGCTTCACGGCAGTGACGAGTACACTGTAGAAGCGCAATCAACCGGCACTTCAGTGATGATTAACTGCCGCCTGCTGGCTTTCCTGCTCAAAGAGTTGCTGCAAGCCGACACCAAGGTCAGCTTGCCGCTGTTCATCGATGAGCTATCCAATCTTGATGATAAGAATCTGCGCTCTGCCCGCGACATTGCCGACGCGGATGGCTTCTGTGTGTTCGGGGCCACTCCTGGCCTGACCTCCGGTATCAGCAAAGTGCTGGGCAACTACATGAATCTCGACTACTTCAACGCAACTGACCAGTCCTACAGCCCGAACCGGACGATTCTTTATACCGGAGTAAGTGAGTCATTGATCGCCCTGGAGTGTCTTGAGGCTGTCGAGCCGGATCTTGCTGCCGAAATGGAAGAGTAGAGGATCTGATGGTCGTCAAAACAGACGTTGCACTGATCAACATGATCCAGAACAAGGGGGTTTTCCTTGATCTGATTGACCACATGGATAAAGTTGGTGAAGGCGAGGAAGTACGCATTGTCATGTACCAGCAGAAGTTACGCGCCCTGCTGGACTCCTTAGCACCGTTACCTAATACGCGGGTTTTGCGTGAGGTGCCGGCCGAGCGGCGCAAACTAGAAAGTGCTCTTTGTGTTGAAAACCTTGAGCGTGTTGGGCTTGTCATTCAGGTAGACAGCGCTCGTGGCGTGATGGTTTTTGCCCCCTTCGTGATCGAGATGTTCCGTCACTTCGACGGAGCGCGTCTGCGTCATTTGAACAGTGCTGATTATGAGTTGATTCGAGCCTCGTTCAATCGACTATACGAAGTGTTTGTCACTCTGCCCTCCCTGAGCAATGAAGATATCGGTTTTCAGGAGCAGGTGAGCGTGCTGCGCAAGGAGATACGCGCTGCAACCGCCAAGATGAAGGAGTGTGTGGATGCGCTACAGGGCCGGCTCCAACGACTCGGTGAGATCGTCGATCGGATGCGCTATGACGTAATTGATGAGGTGGCTAAGGCTCAGGAAGCCTTGGGGGAGATCAACAACATCTATCTACGCAACATCCTGCCTGCTTTGCAGTTTCTGGGGGAGCACACTGACCTGAAGGGGACTAAGCCTGCTCTTACAGCACTGACCTGCATCGGCGATCAACTGGCTCACTATGGTCACGACAAGCTGGCCAGCTCGGTTTATTACTCCGTCGAGTCGATTCGCTCATACCGGCATGACATTTCGATCATCAGCGGTTCGTTGATGCGCTATGTCCAGCAGAGTGAGGCGCACCGTAGTGCCTATGACAAGATCGAACAGGCTTGGAATCGTCTCTATGGCAGCGTGCGTGAGCTGCATGATGGGAGTTTGAAGGACAATATTTTGCCCAGCACGCACCCTGTCTTCGCCCATCTGAACACTTACTCCGGGCTGAAAATGCGAGTGTTCGAAGCAAAAGTTGAGTGGCCAGACGCTAATCAACGCTTGGCGCTGGCAGAGCATCTGCGCGCAACGCTGCCCAACGTCAAGATCAGCACCGGGAAGATTCACCAGCTCAGCGGGCAGGCCAACGAGTCGGGCGAGCTCAAGCGTCGGCGTGATGCTCGCTTGTTGGCCATCGGTAATCTGGTCGAGGAATGGGAGCCACGGCTTACCGATGACGCCCATGTCGCCATGCATGAACACCTGAAAGGCCGACTTAAAGGGTACGAGTTGACTGATCTTTTAATGTCGGTGGGCTGGCTGCGCAAGCGAGAAGGAATTCGCCTCATCCCGCACTACCATATCGGCAAACTCGCAACTGACAGCGAGAGCCTGAGGTACTACAAGCTACAAGTGGAGACTGAACATGTTTGACCACGAACCTTCGCTGCCGATTGCACAGGCCAAAGTGATTAATCGAAAGCTGTCTGTAGAGCTGTATGGTCAGCTCATGTACGGAAAGATGATCAACCGCACCGTCTTTATTGATGGTGGCTTGAAATCAAATCCGCACTTCGAGGAGGTACTGAATAATTTCGATCACTACCGCAGTTTCTACGATCTGATTGGTTACGAGCTGGTCATGCGTGATGGCTTTGCCTACATCCGCACCAGTGATGGCACTGATGTCAGAGATGATCTAGCACGCAACATCCAAGGTCTGCTACTGGTGCTGTTTCGGGGAGTATTGGAGTTGGGGTTTACAATGGACGTGTTGCTGAAAAACTCGGCGGGCCTGTCAAACATCCATATCGAGGAAATCGGCAAGGCGGAGGATAAGGTTGAGGTTCTGATAGCGTGTGGGATGAAAAGCGGTGTGTTGATGGAGCACATTAAGAAGCTCGAAACACGCGCCGTTGCATACCGTAACGGGAAGGGGAATTTAGTCTTATCTGAATCAGGCGCTGCTTTTTTTGATGATCTCCTCGGTGAAGGCGATCTCGACGTTTAGGGGGAGCTGACCCTAGAGAGGTACGTATGACAGGGAAATTGAGGGTAACTCAATCCTTGGGAATATGGCCATGCCTACATTGCTGATGCATCAGTGGGTGCCGACCTTACTTACTTAAGGCGAGTTGGGTGGACGCTTACGATTGTCGCCCCTGTACGTACGATGTCCCCACTCGCATGAACAGGGGCTTCTAGCAAACGCTAGCGTCAACGATTGCTTTGTTGGCTAAGCCGGCTCTCGAAGTATTGCGCAGTCTCTTTGTCGGTACAATACAGGTAGCAACCCTTCATCCCGCGTGTCATCAGGGTTCGGTATGTATTTTTGATGATCAGGTCTGTTTCATTTTTCGTGAGGGCAGGTTGCTCTTTCATCATTTTTTTCCAGCCGCGAATCGATTTATCTTGCTTGTCGCGCTCATCCGGGGATGTCACTACCTGACCGTCACGTACGATCAGATCTGGTCCGATAATCACCCCGATGTAGTCGACTTCCAAACCTTGGCAGGTATGAATGCAGCCAACCTGCTCGATGGAGTTTTCAGCGATGATCCATAGGCTGCCATCCTGATCCAGGTTCCATTGGCGTTTGTAGTCACCAATCACGATATCAGCAGCGGTGGGGTCTTTCTTGCTCAACCAAGGCCAGCAATAGCCCGCGACCACACGAGCTTTGTTTCCGTGGTTTTTCTCGTTGATTGCGTCATGCATCGCCTGAGGTGAGTCGAACACCTTAAACTCGTACTCTTGGGTCTCAAGCGTCGGATTTGCCGTCGAGCGAATACCTAGCGTGTCATCCAGCCATGCCAGGTAACCGTCAGAACCACTGCAGCGAAACTGCGAAGACAGCACGTGTTCTTCAACCACAGCACCCTTGGCGTTCGCAAAGGCGCGAATCGCCTGCTTGCTGCCGATATCGCTCAAGGTTACACGCTGGTCCTCATCAATAAAGAAAATGGAGCATTTCGCTGAGTCAATCAGCTCCTTGATTTGGTTCTCCCCAAGGTTTCCATAAAGCCCGCTTTTCTCATTCAACCGGTGAGCTTCGTCCACGATAAGCGCATCGAATGTGTTGGGCTCAGTGTCGATGAATGCCCCAGAGCCTGAAAAGAAATTCGAGAAATGGCTGCGCTTGATGGTCCCAACCAGTTTGCTTTCGTAGACCTTGCGAGGGGCGGCATTCTTGGAGACGTATTTGCTCATCAGCTTCAATTCGGTGAGTTTCACCAGCAGATTGATAGCCAGAACAGTTTTTCCGGTGCCCGGTCCACCTTCGATGATCATCACCTTGGGTGCTTGGTCCGAGGCCTCGCTTGCCGCCGCCAGCGCCGACTCAAAAATTGCTTTCTGATCGTCAATTAATACGAACTCGGGTTTGCCTTTCATCAACCCTCCAAGGGCTTCGGCTAGCGCCTTGGACGGGCGAATTTTTCCTTCGGACAGCTCGTAAAGAACCTCTTTGTTGTCGCCATGACTTATGTGCTTTTTCAGAAAGGCTCTGAGTTTACTGAGCTCTTCCGGGCCTTTCAGAAACAGCGGAGCCTTGCTGATGTGGGGCTCATAGTGGGCTGAATCTATGACCCCGTCGCTGACGTAGTTATGGAGGTAGGCACAGGGACGGATTTCGATGCTTTTGTCATACACCGCCTCGTTGAAGCCTTCCAGCAGCGCTGCATAGGACCATACCTGATAGGACGGGTGAATGGTCTCAATGAGGCCGCCACCCAATGCCGTTTTGACGATTGCGTCTTTGGTTGTGGCGTTGGCCTTGCTCCATTGCTTTAGCTCGATCAGTACGGCCTTTTTTGCCTGGTTTTCGTCGCGACCGGTGAGTAGAAAGTCGATTCGCTTCGACGACTGTGGAATGTGCAATTCGATGGCCAGGCCTGCATCGCTCGGGAGGCCCTCATCTCTAAGGACCTTGGCCATGTACGTCAGAGACCCTTGCCACGACCTAATTTCCGAGGAGCCAACGTTCTTGCCGGTAGCTTCCTTGTAATGCCTGAGGATCACCTCCTCAATGTCATCGTTATCGTTGTCTTTGAGAAATTGCTGTTTGGTCGCAGCGTAAACGATCACGGGTTGTCCTTAGGTGCGTGTTGGTCAGAGTCGGTCGTACTTTTTGCTGTTGCTTCTGGCTTTATCTACGGGGTACTTCTGGCCATTCGAGGCGAGTTTCTGTGTCACGGCCTCGTTGAGGTCAATGCCGAGTACGCTGCTCAGGCGAACCAGGTACATCAGTACGTCCGCCAGTTCGTCCTTCACGGCTTGGCCGATTTCGGGATCTGTTGCGGCGGAGATCGAGTCGGCATCGCTCATCCATTGGAAAATCTCGCACAGCTCGCCTACCTCGCCAGTGAGCGCCAAGATGAGATTCTTTGGGGAGTGGAACT
Organism: Pseudomonas sp. P110(2024); assembly: GCF_057480795.1. Lineage (NCBI taxonomy): Bacteria > Pseudomonadati > Pseudomonadota > Gammaproteobacteria > Pseudomonadales > Pseudomonadaceae > Pseudomonas > Pseudomonas sp. P110(2024). Next base: position 335,354 of record NZ_JBLIYT010000006.1, on the reverse strand, counting down.
GCTGCCAGTCGCGAGCATCTGCGAAATGCTGGAGGGATGCAGCAAGCTTCATTACATCAATCAGTGGTTCGGATGAACTGTCTGAATCACTCACGTGGCTATCTCTTGGGTATCAGTGGGGGCAAAAAATGTGTAGGAAATCCGGCCTTGGATTGTAAGACTTTACGCTCTTTGCGCAGGTTTTTTGTGTTTTTCTCTCACTCACTGTCTGCAGTATTGCTTTCCAGCGCTCGCTATATCCTTCGAGCGTGGCGAGTGGGCTGGCGACAAAAATGTCTCCCTGTGCCTCTCAGCGGGCGTAGTCCAGTTGGCCATGGCGACCGTGCCCACTGACCAGCAGCCATTTCTTCACCCAGTTCGTTTGTTGGTAAACGTCCTGATGTCGAATTTTGTCGAGCAGCCCCCGCCATAGAAACTGGCAGGCATCCGACAAAGCTGCCGTGACGCCAAGTGAATCCAAAGCAGGCACTGAACCATCGGATCTGCTGGTAAGTTTTCAAAATGAGGCATATCGTCGGCTATGCTCCGATTTTTCAGGAACATCGATGTGCATTAATGCTGAAGTAGTTCTGGAGATTGAGGCCGCTGGGATAGAGAAACTCAGTACGGTAAAATATTACTCAAAGGAAGAGAGGAAAAAATGGAAGAGGAACGTTTGTATAAGCTGCCAAACCATACGTTGCCAGCAATAAGCTTTAAAGACCATGCGGGCGATTTACGAAAGTTTGAAATTTTTGCTCAAAGGCTTGGTGTTAAGACCCATAACACAAGGATATCGCGATACGTACAGTATTTTGAGGATTTGGCAAGCGGGAAAACAACTGATGAGAAGAAAATATTTAAAAATGTGAATGATAGTAGATTTCAGAGCTCCATTGACTGGCAGCTTTATTTGCTGAGGGAGGCTCATGAGCTCATGTGGATTCTCCGAGGGCTAGAAAAACATGCACCGAAAGGTATTGAAGTAAAGGTTGAGAAAATAGTTGGCGGAAGCGATTTTGCCGCGCTGGATAAAAACACTGAGTCTAGAGATACTCAGTTTGAACTAAGAGTGGCAAGCTATTTTTGTCAGTCTGGATGCATTGTTGATCTCAGTACCGAGACTGACATTATTGCCATAACTGATAAGCATTCATTTTTTGTTGAATGCAAAAGAATTGCGGGAATTAGAAACCTTAAGGACAATTTTATGAAGGCTAAGGAGCAAATAATTTGTCGAATGCCAAAAAAGTATGAGGGGCGGCGTACATACGGAATTATTGCGGCTGATGTCACCAAATTAGGATTTTCACATAATGGATTGACTATGGCGATGACCACGGATCATGCGAGAGATATAATTCAAGATAAGCTGAAAATGATTGGAGAGAAAGTATTAGGACTCCCAGTCTTTTCAGGGCGTCCGGATATAATTGAGTGCTTACTTCAGATTCACATGCCGTCAGTGGTTATGCACCCTCCAGCGACATCTACACGCTTTTCATCTTACTCGCTGCGAAACTATAAAATTGATAAAAAAAGCGCATCGGCCATTAACGAATTTTACAAGATCTCCAAGGTTGGACAGATATCTGATCAACGAGAGATACCGTCAGAGACATTGACGCTCCGAGAGTATGTGGATGTGCCAGAGGGCGCAGAGTTCTCGATGGAGCGGGAACCAGTAAAGAGTATCCTTTTAGGTCACAAGGCTGATAATCTTAACCTGGAATCTATAATCGGCTCAATTAAAATGAGTGGCATCGTACACGAGTTCACAGTCATGGAGTTGCAAATGGTTTTGGGGAGATTCAAGCCAGATCAAATTAGACGGTTTGCAAGTAATGAATCGGAAAGGTGGGAGCTATTATTACAAATGTTTGCGCAGCGCTATCCCTATAAAGAAAGTTTTTACTAGCTGCTGCTGAAAAAGGAAACTAAAAAGAGCTACCTTCTCTTGGGTTTGCTACATTTATTCATAATCAAGGCCGCACTCAACGTCATCGTAAGGAATGCCATTACTGTCAAGGTGTTCCTTTACTTTGTGTTTTATATAGTCCCAAGTGTCGCTGCCTTGGTCTGCACAAGTGCTAATATTCAAGCAGATGTTAGTGATTTTCCAGTCTACTTGCTCCTCACCCTCTTTGTCGTAGTAATATATTTCTTGTACGGATCTGTAATCCCTGCCATCGTACTGGGTGCGAACGTAGTAAGTCTCTTTCATTGCCTCATCCTTTCATTGACTTTTCAAGTGGAGACTTTACGTCTGTTAATTGGTCTTATCAATAGGGGGCTCACTATTTTTACCCCCTGAGGTAGAGCTCCAAGAAGCTGAAGTGCGTGTGGAGGACTTCATTCATACCAAGAGGAGGTGTCTACATCTAGCTCCTCGGAAAGGATGACGAATTGTTCCGGGTCGCTTACACTTGATTTCATGCACAAACTGAATGGGTAGCTTTCGTTTATCTCGCAGAGGTCATGCTTGGGACCATACTCCTGAGTTACATGAACCTCGCCGCTGGCCTCTATATGAATAAACTCATCATCAATCCCTAAACACGCAATCTCTTCCACTTGTGTATACTCGATATACACGTGGTTGGCAAGCAGGGATAAGCTCTCAGGTATTGCGCTGACTGCCGTTGAGACTACTGCATTGTTGACTTTCTTCTCTAGGCACTCGATAACGAGCATCTCAAGATCTTGAAGCCCATTTAAAGAGTCACGCGATATGGATATTATGTCCTTTACACCCAAAAAGAATTTTTCTGAAGATACATCGAAGTATTTTTCTGTAATGTGTGTGTATTTGTTGAAGAACTGAAACTCGCTCAAAAATTCTTTTATGCACTCGTTTAGGTGATCAATTACCTCGTTTCCAAGGTATGCGTCCGACAAATTCGATTGAGCGCAGTATTTGAGTTGCTGGCGGCGGGTGACTTCATGATTGTCACTCTCGCGAACGTACCAAGTAGCATTTTTGACTTTTTGCGGCGGAGCTTTTCGCTGGATGACATGCAGTACAAGCTCGCGCATCGAAAAAGCAAAGTTGTGAAATCTTAAGGGGTTTCCATGAGTCGCGTAGTTTCTTAAACTGGCGACGAAGAGCTTTTTCTCAAAATTTGTTTCTAACAACGACTCAAATTCTTGTATGAAATCGAGCGTTAAAAGTTTTTTGAGCTTCATAGTTGTCCTTCGGGTTCTAGCTTCGTGCGACATTACGACTTGCTTGACCTTTACATGAGCCGTTCCTGAAATAGCGGGCGGATCGGTTGGGGCGGGCCAATCTCATCTTGCCTCTCTGATTTAAGCGCCGGCGGGTCTGCTCTGTGTAGAGGCTGTTCGCAGCGTGTAGGAAGGGGCACCCGTATGGGATGCCCCATTTTTTATTAAGGGGATATGCTCACATAGCAGCTGATCACTAATTGAGCGCCCGTTTAGTGGCCGCCATAACCGCGCTACGCTCGAATTCTTCTACTTCTGAAACCACATATGCTAAGTGGTGGCTGGTGTCGATAGTTATCCATTGTGGGGCACCCCCTTTGATTTTCTTTCGACTACAGTCAGCGATACGCTTATCACCCCAACTAAACGGCTCCCCCATGTAGTGGGATGAGTTAACTAAGGTTTCGGCAAGCGTATACATTTGTTCTCCTTTGCCTGGAAGGCTCATGGAGTGTCCGCGGACTACGAAAAACTGCTTGTCGATTGTGTAGCGAATCTTTCCATTAGTATGCTTGCTTCTTACGCCCTCGTTAGTGTTTGGGCCCCGTACACCATAATCTCCATAAATTATTGGAGTCGCTGGAGCACTTTGTCTGAGGTTTTGCCAAAGCTGCATTTCACGCCGCAGGACGAAGCCAACAGAGTCAACTTTTTTGACGGCTGCATCAATCGTTTTTGGAAGCGAGCACCCAGACGTTATAAAATATTTGAAACCAAAGCTCTTGAGTTGATCTACGATATCGGTTGCCTTGGTGGTCAAAATTTCGATAGAAGTGTTTGTGACATCCCCGAAGTCGATGAGTACTGAACAGCGGCCAGCGTCCAAGCTAAGATCATCGAGAATAGTCTCGATATTTTCTTGGAAGAAATCGGGCTCGGCCGAGTCCTCGATGGCCGTACTGTCTAGTCTCAAGCAATAGTTTCTATCATGAGGGACGTCAAATGACCGGAGTGCTAAGCTATAGGACTCGTCTTCCCAGCGGTCATATCCAATTACGGGAACAATCTCAACTCCAAGGGTGTTAAGCGTTGAATAAATATAGGGAATAATATGTTCGCCATTCTCGATTGTGGCGTCTGCTGCCCAATGATAAGCGTCTACCATGGCAATCCTACCGGCCCAAACACTAGCGATTCCTGACATGACCTCGTTCAAGTACGCTGTTTTGATTTCTGTGCAGCTTTCAAATCGCTTCGCCTCAATAATATTTTTCCCTATTCGGGAAATCTCAAAAAGAGGAAGGGTTTTTCGCGCATCATCTCTTGCCATCTCTGCGACAGCTAGAAACTCGCTCTTTAGTGCCTTTAGAAGCGGAACGTACGTTGGGATCATCTCAAGCCTCGCAGCTATCTATGGGATTAGTAGACTTCTTACTTCATCTTGACCAACCAGGTCGGCAAATAAGCTGTAGTTGTCTAGCTCTCGTCTGATCCTTCCGACGATTATCGCTGGGTGAATCTTCAGCTCTCTAGCAAGCTCTTCGATACTCTCTTTGCTAGGCGCTATATGGGCGTTGCATCTCTTCCATATGAGCCTAGGTATAAACGCTTCTCTTGCTAATCTATTGGCCTCAGCTTCACGCCTATCCTCAGAGTCTGTGCTGAGATTATCTAGAAATGCTTCTTCCTTTCCAACATGTTTCCATAAATGCGCTACCTCGTGGAGTAGCGTAAACCAGAAGTTGTCGATTCTGTCAAATCTAAGGGTGAGTGCAACTATTGGCGTTCCATCAATATCTTTTAGTGCGGCGCCGTCAAGTAGCGTGCCTTTTAAATGGGGCTCAATTATGACTGCAATGCCACGTTTTTCAAGGAACTCAATAGCGAGCAGCGGGCCCTTTTCCGACCAGCTCAACTGCGCCAGTTCCTTGAGGAATTGGCTTGACAATTTTTCTTGCTCAAAACTTCCTAGTCTGTCTTTATTTTCTCTTGCTCTTTGTATGATTCTGGCAAGCCAAGCATATAGCGCATACTGAGTTGTCGGAGACGTCGCTTCTCCTGAAAGTGTTCGTCTGAACGAGGCTGCTCCAAATTGCAAGCCGGAGTCGAAGATAAAATTTTTAACTACATCTTCGACTGAGGTTTTAGCTTGCCCGGACAGTGCCTTTAGCCAGCCGCGTTTAGTCATTTCTTTAATTGGGAATTTTCCCCAGTCTATATCCGACTTGGGCTGCTCAACGTCGGGGCTAGAAAGACCTATGAGCGTGTCGGCTGAAATTCCGAGACCAATAGATATCGCCCGAATCATTTGGACAGTTAGAGGTCTTTTTCTGTTGAGTATTTCGGAAACTCTGCTGCTGGTGCCAAAATAAGGCACCAAATCTGCCTGCTTAAGACCTTTTTCCTGCATTCGAAAGAGAATCGCGTCGATTGGATCAGGTGGCTCGACGGGGAATTTCTCATTTTCGTACGATTCTAGAAGAACGGTAAGAACTTCTAAGCGCTCGCTGTCGTCGGTATAGAGCGCTGGAGCTTTAGCCATCAGCACTTGAACTTCTTCAAGGTATGCTCGGTATTGGTCTTCTGTCCGGATAACCTTAATGTTCATTTGAGTCTTCGCTAGATTTTAAATCTTGGATTAGAGCAATGCCTTGTGGGAAAGCAATGAGAACTTGAACTGCAAAACCACACTGGCTGATTGGAAATAGAAACAAGCTATCGCCTTCGTGGAGTACATTGGGGAACTGGTGGCACACGTCGCTGGGTTGCTTCCAATGCGCACTCTTCACCTCAGCGGTCCAGCTGAGGACCCATCTCTGTAGGTCCAAGCCAATGCTCTTGGCGCTAGCTAGCTTTTCACATCCAATGAGTCGCATACGTCGTATTTTTCTTCCCAATTTGGGATAAGTATTCTGCCTTTCTCTTGAACTGTCAATCCTCCCTTTTTGGGAAAATCGTCATCGAAACCTCTTGGGGTATGGGTCCGGGTAAGAAACCATGGTGTGTTGGCGCCAAATGCCTTGCGTACGCTCGTCATCCCCGAGGCTCGTCGCTCTAGAGGAGCTCCCAAGATTTTCCTAGGCGAAGAGCGAGTAAGCGCATGGTCAGCAGATAGTAATAGCGCGTCGATTCAGCGGCCTGGTCCAAGTGGCGATTTAGAACCCATACGAGATGCTTTCTCTGCCAAGTCCATGGGTTATCGATGTGCCAGCGATTAGAAATCGCCGCTTGAATAGCCTTCGCTTGGCGAAGGTGGCGTTGGTGGGTGGCGTGCGATCCGGTCAGGCTGCCTGCAAGGAACAGCTCCATATCGAATGGCTTGCTCATGCTCGGGCGCCAATATAAGCAGATACGACGTCGATACGGCCATGCCCTAGTTCAAAGCTGATTAGGTCTCGGGCCCGCTGGTCGAGGTGCCGGTTGATTTGGTAGTAGCTACCATCATTAATGGGCGCGAGATGTTGGGTGATTTGCTCGTAGCGTTCGCATGCATAGGCCGCCCGCAATTCGTGGAAGCCTTTGAGGTTGTGTGCATGCAGGACGTCCCGCGCTGGGCGGATGATTTCCTGCAGAACATTTAGATAGCTTTCGTCTGGCGCAATCAGGTTGCGGCTACTCGCAGGCGACACCTGCCGTGCAAACCCAAGTGCGTCTTGAACATGTTCGTCCACCGCAATCCATCGTGGCGCTGAGGCGCCAGCGCGACCGCCTTTGGTGCCATCCTGGATGTTGATCCTGCCTAGGTCTTCAGCCTCACGGCTCAGCCGTGGCAGGTCAGCCAGGATGGCCTCACGCAGGCGCATGCCGGTGGCTCGCGCCAACAGAACAATCGCGGCGGCCCGTTGCTGATGATGGCGACAAAGCGCATCGACGATCTGCTTAACCTGTTCGCGGTCTTGGCCTTGCGGAGCCGATTGGCGAACTCCGGTGCGCTGCATTCCCAGCGCCTTGCTCGGACTGGGCAATTTCACACAATGATCACCGCGCAGCGCCGCCATGGTCCTGTTAACGCTGGATAGGCGGTTTTGTGCGGTGCTGATGGCGAAGCTACCGCACTCAACCGCATCGCGCAGATACGCCGCATAGTCGGCCAATACCTTCCGATCAATTTGCCGCGCATCATTGATACCGGGCCCTTGTTCGGAGCGGCACCATCTGACGAATGCCTGCCACCGATCACAGTGTGCCTTCACCGTGCCGTAGTGGCCGCCGCCGAACATGTCTTTCAACGCCTGCGGCCCTGCATAGCTCAGTTGCCTGCCGTAGCCGAAATTTCGGCCATCGCGTCTACCCACCAATGCCATGCCGGTCACCTCATCTTCCGATCTCCGATCCTCGCCCCACGTCATCCCGCCAAGAATGCTGAGTGTTATCAGGGATCAAGGCCCCTGCGACCTGTGGGGATGTCCTCTAACGTGGGACTGACGGCTCCTTACGTCCGGGAGCAAGGGCATCTCATGATCTGGCCTCCTGTACACCGTTACCGGTGGGCGGGTGGAGGCAGCACTGGCTGACGAGACTAGCGCCTGAAGATCCTGAGCCATGTGCAAGTAGCAATGCGATGATCGGGGCATGCCTGACTGTCAGTCAGGTGCAGTCCATTCCGTGGTCTGCGGCACCATCATCTACAGCGCTGTTGCTGGTGACATCGGCGTTTGTCACGCCGATTGTCACGAGGGGGAATGCCGCAAAGCCTTGTGTGATCAGGGCTGCAGCAGTGGTAGAAGTGCCCGTCTCTTTCCAGAAGAAAGAGACGGGCACAGGTTGGCGCAATAGTCGGCCAAGCGGATAGGTTGCTGCAGGGCAGCGAGGTACGGAGTATCTGGCGCACGGGCGCCATATGTGTAAGAGCATCCATCACATGGGTAGTGACCGGACGAGCTGCGGGATGCGAATCGCCCTTGGGGAGAACCACTGCGGGAGCGGCGTGACCTTGAAGGATCGGGCCACCTGGGGTGCTGTCATAGACAGCGCTTGCACGGCCAGTTCAGCGGCAGTGAACAAACCTGCGCAAAGGGCGAAATTCAGCGCTACTTTGGGCTGAAGGGCGGCTATTTACCGGTGGGACTCCATGGTAAACCCCGGAAAACGTCGTAGCATTCAGTTCTTCAAAGTAAGGGCCTTACCCAAGGCTGCCAATCAAATCAGGAAAACCACTGCTTCAGCGTTTCCTTCGCCTTAGCGACATGCTCAGGCTTGATGTAGGCAGCAGTCGCTGCCAAGGCCGCGCACAGCACGCCGATATCATCGGAATAGCCAACGATTGGGGTGATGTCGGGTATGGCGTCGATCGGCGAAATGAAGTAGCCGAGCGCACCGTAGATGGTGGTCTTGGCCCATTTGGGCGTTCCCGAGTCCGTGGCGGAGTAGTACATCTTCAGCGCCGGCTCCAGCGCGGACTCACCTGCAGCCTTCGCATAGCCTTTAACTTTGTCCCAGAACGACTCGTCTGAATAATCCTTTTCAAATGCCTTGTCTGACATGGTCTGTGCTCTACGAATTGTATGTGTTGGCGATGATTTTCTGATCAGCGTGATCGGGAATGGTCTTCCGAAAACATGAGGGGCGCACCTAGGATCGACCGAATGGCTCAGGCAGCCGACCTGAGTCTGATTGTGGCACTTTGCTACTGTCCTTGACCATGGTTCGGCCACAAGACTGGTTTGCTCTCCGACGAAATCCACGTTATGCGTGCCGATTGGACCAAAGTCATGATCGCCACCGCTCGCTTATCGCTGTGTAGGGATCCAGCGAACAACCAATTGGAACGCCCAAGCGCCCATGGCCTGATCTGGTTCTCGACTGAGTTGTTGCCATGGGCACAGCCCCATGCATCAAGCAGTGCCTCAGCGCCACCCGGGCGTTTCCTTTCCTCCAAGCTTTTAGGAAATGTCCCACCGCGCTATCTGTTGCGAACAGATCCGCCCTAAGGCTACAGTCCCCAAGTCGCAGCAAATTCCGCGACCAGGTGTAGGAACCTGCTGGTAAACTTGGCGCTCGCACTAGGCGCCCCATCACAACGGCTGGCGCCTTTTTTTGCGTCTGCTGCGATGTCATGGCGGCTGTGTGTGGGCAGGCTTCGGCCTGGCCGGGTTCCAAGTTTCCCGGTATTCCTACCCCACACATAGCTGCCACCCAATCCCGTAGGAAGGATCGTGGTAGCTCCAATCTCAAACTTGGAGTCTCATGCATGCTTATTCGCATTCTGAGCAGGATCCTCGCATCCGCTCTCCGCCGCCCAGCCCCCGCGGCCATCCCATCCCCAACCTTCTACCCGATCGACAGCCACTCCCTCGCCACCCGCGCCAACCGGGAGGTGCCCCATGCCTGACCAGGAACGCCTGTCTACCCTCCAGAGCTACGTCTGGACCCTCGAACTGCTTGGCGAGGCGCTGGTCCAGCATGACGAGGTGCTGGAGTGTGAGCACAACCCACAACTGAGCTTTCGCAACACAGCGGGGATTCACCAGGCGATCCGGATCATCAGCCGTTTGGCCAGCGAGCAGTTCGGCAAGCTGGAGGCGATGAAGGAGGAGGGGAGAGGTGACGGGGTGGTGTAGGTGCCGCTGAGGCACTGAATGCCAGGCACAAAAAAAGACGCCCATTGGGCGTCTTCTTTTTAGGATTTGGTGGAGCCGGGGGGATTTGAACCCGCGTCTAGTCCTCTGATTCCGTGGCTTACAGAGCAAGAGCTGCCATTTTGCTGTCATTTAAGTGCAGAGGCTGCCCTTTTAGCGGGGCCGATTGAAGGGGGTTAGTCCTTGTGACATCATGGTGCCACTGTGACGTGCAATGGAATGCCCCTGTGAAATTAGAAAGCCTCCGGATCAAAAACTTTAGGACTATCACAACTGAGCAGTTGCTAACTCTGTCAGGAGGATTGACTCTCGTTGGTCCCAATAATGCGGGAAAGACGAACGCATTGATGGCTCTTTATATGTTCTTCACAGGGTACGATAATAGGCACGGGTATAATCCTAATACTGACCTATCATTTGCTGATAAATCAGTAAAGACTAGTTTGACATGCCATTTTAGTGGTGATCCAGATGACGTCGATGCGGAGGCCTTCGAAAAACTAGAAAGACTTCGGTCTTATCTTGGGATTAGTGATCCGCAAGATGGCTTTTCCATTAATGTCTATTTTAATGGATTCAACCCGGTTTATCAGGTTTATCCAGGTGTGAAGCGGCCGGAAGGCAAAGCTTCCCAATATTCAGCTGCCCAGAAAAGCTTTATACAGTTGGTTCTTGACTCCTTTCAGTGTTATTACATTCCTTCCAAAAAGTCCATTGACGAACTTTACAGTCAGTTTGTCTCGCCATTCATTAAAATGAAGGTCGGTCAAGCACTTGCTCAGCACTTGTCTAGAATTAGACAGAGCGTTGCTGCTGTAGCTGAAAGTATGAACTCTGTTCTGTCTGTCAATGGCCTAGATAAAATTACGGTTGGATTTGATATTCCAAATGGGGCAATAAATGAATTGGTTTCTGGATTTGACCTGCATGTCTCGGATCCTGATACGAGTTCTATATATTCAAAAGGTATGGGCGTTCAAGCAGCAGTTTTGCTATCATCATTCAAATGGATCACCCAACAGCAGGACGATAAACATGTAATATGGCTGATTGAAGAGCCAGAAACCTATATGCATCCATCGCTGGCTTTTCAGTCGTCTAAAATTTTGAATGATTTATCGACTATTTCTACTGTTGTTAAAACAACGCATGCCATTAATTTTGTGCCTACAGATATCAATGTTGTTCAAGGTGTCACGCGTCAAGGAAAAGCACAGTCTACATGGATACGCCAATTTTCAAACCATAGAGATGCGACGCATTCAATTAGGGAATCTCTCGGTGTGAAGTTTAGTGACTATTTTGCATTGGGGAGGTTTACGCTTTTCGTTGAGGGAGAGACGGATAAGTTATATATTGAGCATATTTGGAATTCTATGCTTGATTTCCAACAGGCAAACTACCCTTATCTAAAATCTCATGATTTTCTCATCAAGGATTTCACCGGTGTACCGGATTTACTGGGCTTTCTAAAAGCAAATTTCGGGCTTCTACATCAAGAGATATGCTTGGTGTCACTATTTGACGGTGACAAGGCCGGTGTCGATGCGTCAAAAAATATGGCCCATTTTTGCTCGAATAAACAATATGACTTCAACTCCAATAGAGAGTATGTCTTGTTGCCGGATGGACGAGAAATAGAGGGCCTTTTCCCTGATGGTTGGATTGTTGATGCCTATACCCATGAGCGAGCTTGGTTCGAAATTTCGCCAGTTGTTGATGCTAACGATAAATTAATAAGTTTTAAAATCCGAGACTCCTCAAAAAAAGCTTTTGCCAAATACATGCTTGATCGTTATGAGGGCGACAGTACATATGACGGGGCGGAAGGGTTTTTTAAAATTTTTAGGGTGATTAACAGGGCGATGGAAATTCAAGCTCAACTTAAAGGTCTTTGATTTGATCATTATTAATGCTCTCATGCTGCGGTTGGTCCCCCCATAAAGCCTCGGCGCGCCGCCCTGATGCGTCGTCTGTCGATGGCATCCAGCGTCCGTAAACTCGGGCAATCATCGTCCAATCGCTGTGCCCCATTTGCTTGGCTACCCACATCGGGTGTTCTCCTGCCGAGAGCATCATCGAAGCGTAGGTGTGACGCGTTTGATAGGGGCGGCGGTACCGAACGCCAGCCTTCTTCGTTGCCGGGTGCCACATAGTCTTGCGGATCGGTTGATCCCCTGCCCAGCGCTCAAGTGTCCGCGGGTTCTGGAAGACCTCCGCATCAGCTAAGAACGTGTGTGCCTTCTGCGCCGTCAGCGCTTCAAGAGCGGGGCGCAAAAGCTTCACTGACCGCCGGCCAGCGGCAGTCTTCGTTACTTCAGCCTCACCACCTGCAGCCTGGGTTATTGCCCTGCTGATCATCACTTCCCCTCGCACCCAGTCCACATCCCCCCAATTTAGCGCGACCAGTTCGCTGGTCCGAAGCCCTGTCCATAAAGCAAACTGCACCATGTTCCTGGCCTGGCCGCTCAGCGCCGCCAAAATTGCCTGCTGCTCCTCTGGCGTGAATGGATCTACGTCATCGTCTTTTGGTGGTGCTTCCTTGCGTGCGTAAGTCCAACCAGCCAGCGGGTTTGTATCCAGCAGTTCCTCGTCCACAGCATCGTTGAGCGCAGAACGCAGACAGCTCTGGATATTGCTCAGGGTCTTGTTACTGATCTCCAGCCCATCAAGCCAATCACGGACCGCCTTGCGCTTGAGGTCCACCACCAGGTGGTGCCCCAGCGCGGGAACGAGCCGAAGCTTGACGATTTTCCGATATCCCTCGAAGGTGCTGCTGGAGACGTGTTTCTGCTTCGCAGCAAGCCACCTGGTCAGAAAGCCACCAACTGTCTCTTGGCTCGTCTCTGGCGCAAACTTGGCGGCACGCGGTGATCCCGGGAACGTGACGGAGTAGTCGAACGTTCCCTGGGCAATAGCGTGCTCGATTGCTGCTTTGTGCTGTTGGGCCTTTTTCAGGTTAGTGGCGGTGGGCTTGAGCGAGACGCGCTCACGGCACCTAACACCCCGGTACATGAACGTGATCTCGATGCTCGAATCTGAGACTGCCCTAACACCGCTCCCGCCTCTACCCATGTCTCGTATCCTTCCATATCAATCAACGTCCGGCCGTCCGGCGCCTTGTGCCAGATTTCGCCAAGCCGCCAGATCCCGTCGCGGATCTTTGAGCGGATCGCATCCTCGGTGTAGCCAGACTCGCTGGCGAACTTTCTGACGGTCATGTAGCGCATTGCCTTACTCCACCTGATGCGTCAGGTCGTCGCCGTCACGGCCTGTCACGTCTGCCCCCAGCAGCTCCTTAATCACTGACTGGATGCCGGCCGCATAGCTGCCTGGCCGGCCTGTTGCTGCGCCCGACAAGCGTTCGATAATGACGGTCAGCGGCGCTGCCTGGAGCGATGTAACGATTTCGAGCGCCCAATTGCGCCCCTCTAAAAGCATGAAATGGTTGATCGGACCAGTGATGACCACCTCCATGTTCTTGGGCTTTTGATTCGCAACTGGACCCGCAGCTACCTGTGTAGTCGTCTTGCTCGGCTTGTTCTTCCCCGACAAGCGCAAGCGAGCTTCCTGTAGCGCTTTTTTAGCGATGCTGGCCATGAACGCCCTCCGAGTCGGTAACTGTGCGTAGACGCAGCGTGATACCGCACTCCTTTGCCAACTGATCGAGACGGCCCACGCTGGTGGTACTGTCTTGCAGTGCTTTGCCAAAACGCACCAGGCGCTCACCCAAATCTTCGAACTCGTTTCGAGTGGGCTTGTGCTGGGTCATGGCTGCGCGTCTCTGATTTCTGCCGCTTGGGTGAGCGCATCGAGAAGAACATTCGCGCGCGCAGCTCGATCCAGGTATTCGCGGATCGCCTTCACAATCAGCGAATTCATCGAGCGATCATCTGCATCTGCTGCGTGGGCCACTTGGTCGCGCAGGCCATCCGGCAGTCGGACCACGAACTTGTCAGCCTCCCGGGAACCGTATTCAAAGGCCATGACCAGCCTCCTGCAGCTTGCGCTGCCGAACTTCTATTCGGTCGATCGGCACGCCTTTTGGAGCTTCGACGCCGATGCGTACGATGGAGCCGTTCACCTCCAGCACTCTCACGGTGATGCCGTCGCCGATGACAATCGACTGGCCTTCTTTTCGGGATAGACACAACATGGTGATGCTCCTTTTTCCAGGCAAGCCGAGGGCCTGCCGCGATTGATGGCATTCGCAAGTGAAGGGGGTTTAGGCCGCCAGAGGTAATTCGTTGCGCTTAGCAGCTATGCGGGTTTCTATTCTCGTTTCTGGCACGCCTGAGCGACGAGTCTTCTTCATGGGGTCGGTACCCAGAGCGCTATGCGCTGCCAGAAATATTACAAGCACGCTGGCGGGGGAGATAAGGCCACGCCGAAAGGCCTCTGCAACCATGCTGGCGCGATTGGAGACTCCCAGCTTGTAAAAAAGACGCTCAACAGATTTTTTTACTGTTCCAGGAGCGCAGCCTAACGCGCGAGCCGTTTCCTTTCCCGACATACCGGAGCAGATAGCCAAGGCCGTTTTTAGCTCTTTCTCTGCGAGCAAACCGGTGGATCCCTGCAGGTTGCCAAACTGAATGATTCCGTTCATACGAAGCGCTCAAGGTGATTTCTGATGAGCCAAATTTAAGCTAGCTAAACATTTTGTGTCAAGCATGCTGAATTAAAAATTTAGCAGACTGCAACCGATGGGCAAAAAAAAGCCCGCGTTTGGCGGGCTGCTTTTAAGAATCGTAATACTCGCTCCAGGCGATTCGAATCGCGTCATCGCCTAGATCCTCAACCTTTACCCCCGCTGTCCCAGAAATTTCGCTAATCACCCTACACCAATCCCCTGAGTCTTCGTTTGCCAGTCGGCGAACAGTCACGCACTGCAAGCGCTGGACCTTGGGGTCGGAGATGAGATCCCGTAGTCGGTGGCCAATACGTTCGTAAGTTCGAGGCGAGGTGGAGGTGAATGAGGGAAGAGACTGCATACTATTTCCTGCAAAATGCTGTATGTGCATACAGTATTTGGAAGGGGGATGCATGACAAGATGCCCTTGCTAAAATCCCCGAAACGTAGATCGCTTCGATGCTTTCTGGGCGCAGGATGCTTGAGCTAGAGCTTCTGTAAGGCTCGCACTACCACTCCTACAATCCGGCAATCTTCGGTGCAGATTTCGGTGGGGTAAGCAGGATTGAGCGGCTTCAAGTATTTTCGGCCACCATCCTCCACTAGCTTTTTAAAAGTGGCCTCATTGCTGTTACCGAGTTTGGCAACCACGAGCTTGCCATGGAACGCATCAGCCTCGGTGTCGACCAGAATGAGGGCACCCTCGGCGATAGTTTGCCCGACCGGGGAGGTCATTGAGTCACCTTTGACTTCAAGCCAAAAAGCAGGGCCTTTGGCTTCATAATCGGAGATCTCGTAGCGGTCGGAGAACCCCGGCGGAAAGGGTTCGATCGCCTCAGCCCAGGCCCCGGCAGCAACCCAGCTGATCACGGGATAGCGGTACATCAGATTGGGTTGAACCACTGGGCGGATGTTTGGCTCATCAGTGCTTTCACGTTCTGGCCCTTCACCAATCGCTAGCCACTTGGCGCTGAAACCAGTGGCTTTAGCCAGGGCATAGATGTTTTCTGGCTTCATGCTTTTGCTTTCGCCGGACACCCACTGCGTAACAGCAGAAGCTGATATGCCGCAGGCTGCAGCGATCTCTATTTTTCTCTTGCCGCTAGCCGCAATGGCTTTGGCGATGCGTTCATATCTTTCCATGATGAAACCTTAAGCACTCCCGTGTTAAGCATGCAGCAAGCTAAAAAAATGGTTGCCGTCGATTGTTTAGCTTGCTTTAATTCCTCTCCTAGTCGGAGGAATGCTTAGTGAATACAGATCAAGCCGTCGCGCATTTTGGAAGCAAGAAAAAGTTAGCGGACGCGCTTGGCATCACCGCAGGGGCCGTGACGCTCTGGAAAAACGTCATACCCCTACTGAGGCAGTATCAAATCCAGGCCGTCACAGGTGGTGGTTTGAAGGTGGATCAGGTCTATCCCGTGGTCGCTAGCGAATCATGCCTCGTTGAACCTGCGAAAGCATCTACGTCGAATGGCTCTGTATGTGCATACAGTCATCGTCAGGGACTGTCATGACCTCCCTCGAATTTCAGCTTCTGCTGTCCGGATAGCTTTCACCGGGCAACAAAAAACCCGGCTGGCCGGCCGGGTTTCTCAACCATCCCCTGCAAGGGACTTTTAATCTTCGTCGTTGGGAGACGATTTCATGCACCCAAAAAATAGCACCGTGACACCGCTCACGCAAGTAAGCCGTGATGCCTGTCTCTTGGTAACCAGTGTCTCTGAGTTCGGCCCTGTCGTTGGCGGAAGCTTATTTTCCGTCCTAGCGGGTCTTAGTTGTGGTGATGCGATGAATGCTGCGAGCACCAATCTCTCTTCAGCAGAGGCCCTGCTTGGTGACTTAGTTGCTGACAGTGACAGTGTGCATCATGTCTATGCAATCAGGACTCTGGTGCGCGAAGCCAAAGCCCTGATTGATTCGAGCGTTGTCGCTGTAGAGCGGGCGGAGGATCAGAGATGAGCAATCAGCCTCAAACCATCGCCCACTCTTTCGCGCTCAATGGCTTGCATGAAGTATTGGAGGCGGCTGCCCAAATCCCAGTTCACGAATCACTCGATGCCGCGATCTACCGCCTGGAGGCGATGCTTGGAGGCATTCGTGAACTGATGCAGGAAACTGCGGTATCCAACAAAGCCACTCTTGTCTATTTCGCCGCTGAGAGCGCGTTAGCGCTGGTGATTGCTGCGCATGCTGGTGTCGCACCTTCGCGTGGAGGTGCTGTATGAGCGAGCAGCCCATGATCGCTGAGGACGTAACGCCCCTGATCGACTGTGCAAGGGAGCAACTGAACTGGTTGCGATCAGTTTTACATGTACTTGAGGAGCGGCTCAGGGGCCAGGGTGACAAGCACGGAGCGCTGGTGGCGAACCTGGCCATTCACAACGCGGACGACTGGCATAACTACCTGGGCGATCAGCACGAGAGCCTGATGAAACGCATCGAGGCTGCGCTCGCCGCGCCACAAAAAATGACCTCAGTGGAGTCTGGTGCTGCCGATTCAAACCGCTTGCCATTGGCTGAGTTTGCCCGCGGCCGGCAGGATGCCGCCGCGAAGGATCTGGGAGTTCGGCAGGCGGCGATCAGTAAGGCCCTTCGTGTCGGGCGAGCCATTTTCGTTACTCGGCATGCTGATGGCTCTTGCAGCGCCGTCGAAGAGAAGCCATTTCCATCTCAATGCGTTGGAGGCGCTGCATGAACTTGAGCCCCTTCAACTTTCAAGGCGTGCAGGTGCGTGTGGTGACTGACGAAAGCGGAGATCCGTGGTTTGTCGCAAAAGACGTGTGCAGCCTCCTGCGTTACGCCAATCCAAGCGATGCCATCGGTCGTCACTGCAAGGGGGTCGTGAAACGCTACCCCCTTCAAACCGGTGGAGGGATACAGGAGGTTCGGCTTCTTTCTGAAGGCGACACCTTGCGCCTCATCGTCAACAGCACAATGCCCGTGGCTCAGCAATTCGAATCCTGGGTGTTCGATGAAGTGTTGCCTGCCATCCGCCGCACAGGCGCGTATCCGCGACCCATGACCCAGGCTGAGCTCATCGCGGCTAGTGCAAACCAACTGGTGGCTATCGAGCGCAAGCAGGCGGAACAGCAGCAGGCGCTGGCGCAGGTGGAAGACCGCACTAGCAGGCTGGAGCAGGTCCGCTACCTCGATACGGTGCCCAGCGGCTTCGAGACCATCACCACGATCCGCGACCGCATCAACCACCGTCACGGCCTGCCCGCCTGGGTGGTCAACGCGGTGATGCGCGAGGTGTCCGGCGCGCCGCTGCCATTCGCCATGGTGCGCAGCCGGCACGCAGGCGAGGGCGGGCAGCCCTTCGCCATTTGGCCCAAGGCAGCAATCACGCGCCGCTTCGACCAGTTCGTTGGGCAGTGCACTTACGTCACGGCGGAGCGTGCCACCCACCCGGAAATTCCTCAGGACCGTTTCAAGATCAAGCCGAGGGCCGCGCGATGACCAACAACGCCATTCCATTTTGCGCCCCTCGCCCGACTGACTCGGTTGTGATCAGCGAGGCGTATTTCGAGCCGCTGTTGGATGACCCGCTCGCAAGCGCAGCTTCAGTGGGGACCAGGGCAAGCCGTCTGTGTGAGCGTGATCGCCGGCTGATCTACGAGGCCGCAAAGCGTCGACGCGCCGACCTGGAAGACCAGGGCATCGCCCTGGCTGAACCCTATGACCAGTTTGTCCAGCGGATCACCGCTGTATTGGAGATTTGAGCCCGTGAGCATGGATTTAATGGTCAAGGCTATGAACACCGCAGTCGGCAATCCGTTGCGCAAGCTGGTGCTGATCAAGCTAGCGGACAACGCCAGCGATCAGGGCGAGTGCTGGCCGTCGTATCAACATATCGCTGATCAATGCGAGATCGACCGCAGTACCGTGCGCAAGCACATCAAGCAGTTGGAGGCCCAAGGTCTGCTTCGAATTGAGAATCGGGATGGTCCGAAAGGGAACTCCACCAACCTGTATACCCTGACACTTTCAGGTGTAGGCCGAAACAGCCCCCCTGTAGGCCCAGAAAGCACAGATGTAGGCCCACAGCCTAGAGGGGGTGTAGGCCCAGAAAGCACCAGAACCAGTCACTCTTTTGAACCAGTCAAGGAACCTATGCCTGTGTGCATTTCCGATGCTGCTGGGTTCGACCAATTCTGGAAGCTGTACCCGAAAAAGCGGAGTCGCAAGCAGGCGCTGAAGGCCTGGAACAAACTACACCCGTCTGCCGACCTGCAGGCCGTCCTGCTCGCCGCGCTCGCTAAGCACTGCGTCTCTCGGGACTGGACCAAAGCTGGCGGCCAGTACATTCCACTGGCCTCCAGCTGGCTCAATGGCGAGCGCTGGCACGACGTTGTTGAACCCGCCGGCTACGCCGCCCCTCCTGGGTCATTCAACGACCTGCCGCAACACACCCCCGACATGTACCTGGAGAGCGACGATGGCCGTGCAAATTTCTGATCTGTTCCACCGCGTACCGGCCAAACGCGCGTTCGCTGGCCAGTGCCCGGTGCACGGCGAGGTCGATATGAGCGAAGTCGAGCAGCTGGATGGCTCGATGCTGGTGCGCGGCTGCAAACGCTGCCAGTGGGAGGCGCTGCACCTGGCTGCGCGTGATTCCGAGATCTACGCGCTGGCCCAGCATCAGGCGCGCGCTGAGCGCACCACTGCGGCGCTGATCGGGGCCGGCATCACGCCGCGCTTCGCTGGCGCTACGTTCGACGGCTATGTCGCCGAGACCGAGCAGCAGCGCAAGGCCCTGAGCAAGTGCCGCGACTACGCCGAGCAGTTCCCGAGCCACTTCCGTGCTGGCCGCTCGCTGCTGCTGACCGGCAACGTCGGCTGCGGCAAAACCCACCTGGCCAGCGCGATTGTGCGCACCGTTGTGGCTGACCAGTGCCGGGCGCTGATCATTCCGGCCAGCGACATCATCAGCCTTGCCCGCGCCTCGATGGTCCCGGGAGCGGGTTACACCGACCGGGACGTGGTGCTGCACCTGGGGGGCCTGGACCTGTTGGTGATTGATGAGGTTGGCTGTCAGAAGGGCAGTGAGTACGAGCTGGCGCTGCTGCACGCCATCATCGACCGTCGGTATCAGGCGGTTCTGCCCACGGTGCTGATCAGCAACCTGGGTGTCGACGGATTGAAGGCCTACATCGGTGACCGCGCCCTGGACCGCCTGCGGCAGAACGGTGGCATGGCCGTTGGCTTCACCTGGTCCTCGATGAGGGCGGTGGCATGAGGGCGCTGTTCAGCGACGAAGCCGAACATGGCGTGCTCGGCGCGGTGCTACAGGCTGGCCTGCAGCAGGACACTGGCCTGGTCGAGGACATCCTCGGCCAAGTGCGGGCCAGCGATTTCTACCGGGACGATAACGCGGCGTTGTTCGAGGCGATGCAGGAATGCCGCGACCGCAACTTGCCCATCGACCCGGTGACCGTGGGCATGGTGCGGCGCCACCTGCCCAGCAGCGACTCGGTCATGGCCTACGCTGCCGAGCTGGCCCGCAACGTGCCCTCGGTGGCCAACTGGAAGGCCTACGCCAAGCACGTGAAGGAGTGGGGCGTTATCCGCTACATTCTCGACATTGCTGGCCAGGCCGAGACCATGGTGGCGGCGGGCGCGCCCACCGCCGAGGTGATCGCCACCGCGCAACAGGCCATGGCCGAACTGCGTGACCTGGATGGCGAGACCAAGGGCTTCAAGCGCTTGGACGCGTGGATGGGGGCGGCGGCGCAACTGGTCGATGACAAGTTGAACGGCAACGCACAGGCCTGGCCCGGTACCGGCCTCCACACCCTGGACGAGCTGGTCCAGGGCATCCGCCCGAAAAAGGTGACAGTGATCGCTGGCTTGCCCGGCAGCGGCAAGACCACCTTGGCCCTGCAGATCGCCCAGCACAACGCCGTCAAAGAAAGACAGCCATGGCTGGTGTTCTCCATCGAAATGCCGGGCGAGGAGCTGGGCCTGCGCGCCATTGCCTCGCTGGGTGGGGTGTCCCTGCAGCGGCTGGACAACCCGGACCGGATGCAGGACGACGACTGGGCGCGGATGGTCAGTGCGGTGGCTCAGGCCCAGCAGGCGCCGTTGTTCGTCTGTGATGACCCGGTGCAGACCCCGGCGAGCATCCGCGCCACGGCGCGCCAGTGTCAGCGTGAGCACGGCCTGGCCGGGATCGTGGTCGACTACCTGACGCTGGTGCGCGGCGACCGCGCCGGCCGCAGCCGCAACGAGGAGGTGGGGCAGATCAGCAAGGCCTTGCTGCAACTGGCCAAGGAACTGGCCATCCCGGTGATCGAGCTGGCGCAGCTGAACCGCGAATCCACCAAGCGGGTCGGCAAGAAACCGCAGTCCAGCGACCTGCGCGACTCCGGCGAGATCGAGGCCGACGCCAGCTGCATCCTGATGGTCCATCGCGACATGGACAGCGAGGAGGGCCAGAACGGCTTGACCGAGATCCTCATGACCAAGTGCCGGCACGCCCGCGTCGGCAGCTGCATCGTCCAGCAGGAGGGGCAATACGGGCGCTTCGCTGATTTCGCGGGCACGCTGCCCTGCGACGACGAGATCGAGGCGGGGCGGGCCAGCTATGCCCAGCGCTACAAGGGAGGGGCCCATGAACGCTTCTAAAACCCTGACCGTCACCCTCAGCGATGCCGAGATCCGCCGGCACGCCGCTGGGGATGCAAGTCAATTGCGCGATACCCGCCACCGCGAACTGCGCTTCCGTTACTCGACCACCGACCGTTCCCGGGGCGCCTGGCACGTGGTGTTTCGCCAGCGCTGGGGCAAGGCCGGGGATTACCCGGGGATCAACACCAAGACCATGTTGGCCACGCTACCGGCGATCCTGGCGCGCCGGGCGGCCGATGCCAGCGCCAAGTCCACCACCACCAGCTGGACGACGGTGGGCGAGGTGCTGACGTGGTACCGCGACCGGATGAACCGGGACCGGGGGCTGTCGGCCAAGCGCAAGGCTAGCGTCCGGTCGGCCTTGGATCGTCACCTGCTGCCGCGCCTGGGGGAGCAGCGCCTGGACGCGGTCAGCAAGCTACTGATCGATCAGCAGCTGATGTGGCCGCTGCAGGAGCGGTACGCCCTGTCCTTCGTGCGTTCGGTCTATGGCGTGCTCGCGGTGGCGTTCCGTCAGGCCCTGCGACTGGAGCTGCTGGCGGCCAACCCGCTGGCGGCGCTTAAGTTCACCGACTTCGTGCGCACCCGGATCCGGCCTAAGCCGGCGCGGCTGCGCGGAGACGATGTGCCGAGCGTGCTGGTGCGGCTGGCCGAACGCTTCGAGGTCGAGCCGGCGGGCAGCATGTTGGCGCTGATGATGCTGTGCCACGGCTCGCGCTTGGGGGAGACCCGGCTGGCGCGCTGGCGCCACTTCAATCTCGACGCGGGGCGCTGGTTCATCCCGGCGGGCGACACCAAGACCAAGGCCGAGCACACACTGCCGCTGACCGCCCAGGTCTGTGCGCTGCTGCGCCGCTACCAGCGCCTGCAGACGGCCCAGGGCTACACGGGGCCGTTGCTGTTCCCTGGCAGCCACGGTGCGCCGCTGAGCCCGAGCAAGGCCAGCACCTTGTTCAGCGACCTGGCCCAGGGCGCATGGTCGAGCCATGACCTCAGGAAGGTGGCCCGCACCGCCTGGACTGACCTTGGGGTGGACTACCTGGTCGGTGAGCTGCTGCTCAACCACGCCATGAAGGACCTGGACGCCACCTACATCCACACCACCGCCGAGGCGCTGAAACGCCGCGCCCTGGAGGCCTGGCATCAGCAGCTCGACCAGCACGGTTTCACTGTGCTGCACACCGAGACATAGCCGAGACAGAAAACCCCGTCATCGCCCGCCAACGCCAGTGCCGACGCGGGCTGTGGCGGTTTTCAGGATCCATCCCAAGGGAGGATGCACATTCGAGAATCCGCGCCGAGAGAAGACCATGAGTAACGTAACTGCGGCCCTGCCGCGCAAGAACCTGACCGCCGTCGAGCGGGAGTTCCTCAAGCAGGGCAACCGCATCCTGCTGGACCAGACCAGTGGCCGGATCGCTTCGGTGGCGCTGATGGATATCGTGGCTGACTGAGGGGTTCGAGCAGTTCGCCAAGGCCTGGATCATCCAGGGCGACGCCAAGAACAAGCGCGCCTACAAGCTCCTGTGCGAGCTGTTCGGCCTGGACACCGACCCGATGCCCCGGAGGGCTGCATG
Organism: Pseudomonas sp. P110(2024); assembly: GCF_057480795.1. NCBI lineage: Bacteria > Pseudomonadati > Pseudomonadota > Gammaproteobacteria > Pseudomonadales > Pseudomonadaceae > Pseudomonas > Pseudomonas sp. P110(2024). Next base: position 312,792 of record NZ_JBLIYT010000006.1, on the reverse strand, counting down.
AAGAAACGGACTTATGTGGGCAAGCCCTTGGGGGATACCGAGTGGTTGCTGGAGCAGTGGGGCAGCTGGCGGATGGATGGAATGGGGGGGCGGTACGTGTCTCCATCCATCGGAGCAGCGGCGCCAGGTGGCGGTTTGGAGTACTCGCTGACTGACGACGCGGCCCTGATGACCGACTCAGTCGCGGCCAGGCTGTCGAAGCGCAACCAGCAGATGGGCGACTTCGTCTGGCTTGTACTACGGCGCCAAGTGGCCTTCGCTGCGGATCGGTGAGGCAAATAGGATGGCCGAGCGCAAGGCGTTCGAGATCATCAAGCAGGGTGTCGCATGGGGTGACTCCGCGCTGGAACACATCCGGGAGGCCGCGTGAAAAAGTTCTTTCCGGGCGGATAAACACCTGTTTTCATAGCAGCGTGTCCAGCTTGCAACGCACCGCGACACAGAGAAACCCCGGCCATTGCGTTGGGGTTTTTTGTGGATCTCTTCTTATTACTATCCGCCTCGATGTAGACTCGAAAGATGGCCAATTGCTGCCACTTACTGAGGGATTAGGCGTGAAGAGAAACAAAGCTTTGGCGTTAGTGTTGCTGTTGTCTCTGGAGGAAGTTGCCGATGGTGGCAGTCTTACCCGGCATGAGTTGAAAGTGCTCCTGGGGCAGACGGAATTTTCTGCTTCGATGTCAAGCGAAGAGCTCTGGGACGCCCTGGACTATCACCTGCGGATCCTGGTTACCGCAGGGTTCGTCATTGAAACTGAATCGAGTGAAGGCATGGCCCATGATGACTTCGACCTTACGTGGGCTGGGCATGACTTCTTAGATGCTCATCGGCCAGAGGGCTTTGTCGACTACCGGAGCCTGCTTTGAGTAAGGCGTGAGGTTTGCCCGGCCGTAGCGCCGGGACTTATGTTTATCGAGCCCCGACACTGTGCGGGGCTTTCTGTTTTTGTGCCTACAGCAGCCGACCGGGCCTGTTGCGTTATGGCTCTACGCCCATGCGGGCATGAGGGGTAGTGCCGACCGCGTAAGGCCCCACGGGGGTGACTTGGAGGCGAAGGCTGAACAGCTGCAGGGCGTTCTCCAGGCTCTCAATTTTCGAGGTGTGCTCGAAGTCAACTAGGCGGCCAGCCGCGGTAGGTGAGATCCCCAGGCGCTCGGCAAGATCGGTGCGGGTCATGTTGGTTCGAAGCATCATGTCCCAGAGCAGGCCCTTAGCCACGGTGATAACCGGGAGGCGCACGGCATGGTCGCCCCGGCCGGTAGCCTCGGGTAGTAGCTGTTTCCGCTCAACATAGATCGACAGCGCCAGGGTGATCCCTTCAACTGCGTTTTCCAGCAGTTCCTCCAGGGTATCCCCGACGCTGTGCGCCTCTGGCACGTCCGGGCAGGACGACCAGTAATGCCCGTTTTCTTCGTGGGCCACGATTTTGTAGTCGTACATGGTTTCCTCCATTGGGAGTTGATCTGAGTCGCGTTCCGGCAAGTGGGGCCTCACTTGAGGCCCAGTTGCTTGATGATTTCCTTCCTGAGTCCTTCGCCGATCTCTTTGGAGCTGTGGAAGGGGAAGATTGTCTGTTTGCCTTGGTATCTGATCTTGAAGTGGCTACCGCTTGCCGCCTTTGAGAACTCGACCCCTTGAGCCTCCAGCCATCGCCGGAATTCGCTGTACTTCATCAACTCTCCTTGTATGTCTGTTGATGGGTCTATTGTATCAACACAAGTGTTTAGAATAAACATTTGTGTTGATTATATTTTCACCATAGCCAGGGTGTGCCTTCGAGCGGGGCCTGGATGCGGCGTAGCCGGTAGTCCGGCGTGACAAAGAACACCGGCAGTTGATGAGCTCGCACCTCACGTGTGCATAGCGGGCGGCTTTGACGGACCGAGGGGAAAGACCTTCATTCCCGAGAAGGATCCTGGTCTGTGGGCCGCTGTGTTCGCGTGGCTGATTGCACATCAGTCGCAGTTGGCTACCGGTGGCATAGCTGCTGCTGTGACCATGTGCCGCGTCATCTATGGCGGCGGCCGAGGTCGCAAGGCTGTACTTGAGGGGCGCGCTCTGCGGCCTCATCGCGATCAGCTTGCTGCCAGTGCTGGAGTACTTCGCACTGCCAGCCAATCTGTGAGTGTTTGCAGACTGCATGGTCGGCTTCATCGGGGTCGATAAGCTGCGCGAGTACTCCGACCGCTTCATGAGCCGCAAGGTGGAGGGCTGATGCATGCCGCCGAAGGCCAAGCGCCCGTGCCGAGCACCGTTGTGCCCGGGTAAGACCAGCCATAGCCACGGCTACTGTGACGCTCATGCGCCGCTGGCTGTGGGGTGGAACAACCAGGTACGCGGCACGGCTGAGCAGATTGGGTATGGCTGGCGGTGGCGCAAGCTGGCCAAGGCTGTGCTTAAGCGTGATCGACACCTGTGCCAGTGCGAAGACTGCAACGGAAAGCGCCTACCAGCGATAGAAGTTGACCACAAAACACCGAAAAGTCGCGGCGGAACGGACGACTTCGACAACCTGCAGGCGATCAATACCGACTGCCACCGCCGCAAAACGCAGCGCGAAGCGAAAGAGGCGCGGTGGCGATCGTGAGCCGATCAGGCGCCGAAAAGTGGTCGAAAAATCACCAAATAGGGGGGCGGGGCAAAATCGCTGCAGGCTCGGCCTTTCTCCACCGATCGCCCAGCCGTTTTCACACACCCGCGAAATTAAAAAAAATCGCATTTCAGAGGTTGTCCAGCTCGAGACCGTGAAAACATCGTTGATGTAATCACGCGTCAGCAACTGCTACATGACTGATTTTTTGCGGAAAACGCAGGCTAGGACCTGCCAAGTGGATGAGGGGCGCTGATCAGATACCCAGTTGAATAGATAATGATTGGGACCCACTGGCGCTTAGTCCAGCGGTGCTTCGTGCCGGATGGGTGGCTGGGCGAAAAACTATACAAAATCATACAATATCTGTACATGATGCTATTGTTGTACAGTAATTCAGTTGTGCTTGGAGTCGTTATGGCGCTGTCTACTCGTTGGACTTGCCTTTACCTATTGATTGCTGCGTTGTCGGCGGAGGCGGATTGGCGACCAGAGTTGCCCGGGGCGCAGCGGTTGGGTGTCGGTGAGTTCAATTGGTTTGGCCTGCGCCTTTACACAGGCCATTTATGGACAGTGGGCCCATCTCTTGACTGGAACCAGCCTTTCGCACTTGAGCTTATTTACCACCGGTCTTTATCCAAAGACACGCTGGTACAGGCTAGCCTGGAGGAAATGCGCCGCCTCTACGCTGGCAGCATGACGCCGGAGCAACGCACGGGATGGGCCAACGCAGTTGAGGAGGCATTTGTGGACGTGCGCCCTGGTATGCGCATTACCGGCTTGTACCTGCCGGGGCAAGGCTGCCGCTTTTACGTCGACGGTGAGTTCCGCCGCGAAATCGCCGATCCAGTTTTTGCTCGGCTGTTCTTCTCCATCTGGCTAGACCCACGCTCCAGGGACCCGCAACTGCGCCAGAGCCTGCTTGGGCTGGCTGGCAACGACTGAGGAACATGAATATGTACAAAGTACTGCTGCTGGTTTCCTGCATGCTTCTGGGCAGCTGCAGCAATGTCGTTGTCGAGGACTATGCCCAGGAGCAACCGAAACTGGACCTGGCTGCATTCTTCTCGCGACCAGTGCAGGCCTGGGGGATGTTCCAGAAGCGTTCCGGGGAAGTGGTCAAGCGCTTCCACGTGCGTATCGACAGCCGCCGCGATGGTGAGCGGCTGATTCTCGACGAACATTTTCTCTATAGCGATGGCACTCGCCAGCAGCGTACCTGGACACTGGTGCCAGACGGTCCTGGTCGCTGGCGCGGAACGGCAGGAGATGTGATCGGCGAGGCGCGCGGTGAAGTGGCGGGTAACGCGTTGCGATGGCGTTACCAGCTGGACCTGCCAGTTGACGGGCGGCACTGGCAGGTAGACCTGGACGACTGGATGTATCTGATGGATGACGACACCCTGATCAACCGTTCAAGCATGAGCAAGCTGGGCATCGAAATCGGCCAGATCACCCTGTTTTTCCGCCGCCAGCCAGAGGGCACACAATGAACCTGATAGCGCTTACCCAGCTGGTCTCGACTGGCGAAGCAAAGGAGCTTGAACTGCTGTCGCTGGAGGGTGGCTTCTACCTTCTGCGCGCCTTGACCGACGCCGGCCCCGTGACACTGAGCGACGCCCATGGGCAGCCCGTTCGCGTGCGTTCCACTACCGAGCTGCGGCAGCTGTTGGCCGACCTGCCACCCGTGCCTTGCATGCTGGTACAGCAGGTGGTGCATGATGAGATGTGCGGGCAACGAGACGGCCCCATTGCGCCGCTTCGCGTACCGGTCACGCTCACCAGCCAATGGTAGCCTGAACGATGCGCCTGGGCCTTGTGCTGGGTGACCAGCTGTCGTTTGACCTGGCGAGCCTGGCTGCCCTTGACCCCGCCCGCGATGCTGTTCTGATGGCGGAAGTGGAGGGTGAGGCTCGCTATGTGCCGCATCATCCGCTCAAGATCGTGCTCATCTTCAGTGCCATGCGGCACTTTGCCCAGACCCTGCGTTAGCGGGGTTGGCAGGTGCATTATGTCGAGCTCGATGCTGACGGCAACAGCGGCAGCATCGTTGGCGAGTTGCATCGCTGGCAAGAAGCCCTGGGCGCCACGCAAATTCACCTGACCGAGTGCGGGTAATGGCGCCTGGAGCAGGCTCTGCGTGATGCCGGATTGCCCCTCGTGTGGCATCGCGACACGCGTTTCTGTGCTCCCGCGAAGCCTTTGCGCGCTGGGCCCATGAGCGTCGTCAGCTGCGTATGGAGCACTTCTACCGTGGCATGCGCAAGCGAAGCGTCCTGCTTATGCAGCCCGACGGCAGCCCGGCAGGTGGGGCCTGGAGTTTTGATGGTGACAACCGCAAGCCCCTGCCTCGCCAGTTGCGTGGGCCGTTCGCTGCGCATTTCGCGCAGGACGGGATCACAGCAGCGGTGGTCGCCTTGGTACGACAACGCTTCAGCGACCACTACGGGGACATCGACGGCTTTGACTACCCCGTGACCCATGCCGAGGCAAAGCAGCTGTGGAAGCACTTTCTGGATTTTGGCCTGGCGGCTTTCGGCGCGATGCCGTGTGGCAGCGTGGCCAAGCACTGTTAGCGCAGCTTGATGCGCAGCAGCCGTTATGAAAAAGAGTCTTTTGCCCAGCAAGGTCTGCGTGGCATGTGATCGGCCTTTCAACTGGCGCAAGCGCTGGGCCCGCTGTTGGGACCAAGTGCGCTACTGTTCAGAGCGATGCCGCAGGTCAGCGCCGCGCCGCGAGGCGCGCGAGCAGTGGCATCGCCAAGGCCCATATCGGCATCAGCAGCAGGCCGGTTTGCAGCGTGCCAAGCGGTAGCGCGACATCCGCAAACCTTGCGCCGCCTACGTAGGCCAAGGGGCCACCCAGTGCACCCAGCAGCGCACCGAGCAGCCAGTGCTTGCCGGCCCATGACAGGCTGTGGCGCATGCCTGTGGACAGCACCAGCCACAGCAGTGCCAGCCACAGAGGCAGCGGCCAGGCCTCGAAACCGAACACGTTCAGCGCCGCCAGCGCGCTATCGAGCAAACACCCGGCCAAGGTGACACGCAACATCGCCTTGACCTCGGCGTTAACGTCCGGGCAAAGGCGCAGGTGCACAACCACACCTGCAATCACAAGCAGTAACAGCCAGGGGCGTTCGGCGCCCAGCACGCAGATCCACCACCCAGCCTGTAACCAGACAGCATTGGCAACCAGCCAGCACCTGGGCATCAGGCACCGTCAGGCAGGGGGGCGCGCCGTGCCAGTGGCGCTGCCCACAGCAGGTGCGCAACGCCAATGGTGCGCTCCTCGAAACCGCCCTGGCAGTAACACAGGTAGAACTCCCACAGGCGCTGGAACATGTCGTCGTAGCCCAAGTCCGTCAGTGCTGTGCGCGCCTGGCGCAGGTTTTCACGCCAGTGCTGCAGGGTGTGGGCATAGTCCCGCCCGAAGTCTTCCATATGCACAAGGTTGAGTGCGGTATGCCGGCTGGCGGTGTCGAGCAAGACGCTCAGCGAAGGCAGGGCGCCACCGGGGAAAATGTAGCGCTGGATGAAGTCGACCGAGCGCCGAGCCTGGGCGTAGCGCTGGTCGCGGATGGTGATCGCCTGCAGCAGCATCAGCCCGTCGGGCTTGAGTAGAGATGCACACTGGCGGAAATACACGGGCAGGTAGCGATGACCGACTGCCTCGATCATTTCGATCGAAACTAGCTTGTCGAATGTGCCTTGGAGGTCGCGGTAGTCCTCGCGAAGTACTTTGACGCGCTGCTCCAGCCCCAGGGCCTGAACGCGGGCCAGGGTATGGCTGTACTGCGCCTCGGAAAGCGTCGTGGTGGTGACCCTGCAGCCGTATCGGGTGGCCGCGTGGATTGCCAGGCTGCCCCAGCCGCTACCAATTTCTAGCAGGTGATCGTCAGGGTGTAGTTCAAGCTTCTGGCAGATGCGCTCCAGCTTGTGCAACTGGGCTTCCTCCAATGTTTGCCCAGGATGTTCGAATTGGGCCGCCGAATACATCATGGTGGGGTCCAGCAGCCGCTCGAACAGGGCATTGCCCAGGTCGTAATGCGCCAGAATATTGCGCCGGGCACCGCGTTTGTTGTTGCGGTTGAGGCGGTGCAGAAGCCGCAGGGCGGGGCGGCCGAAACGGGCCAGGCCACCCTCGAGCGCGTCGAGCACTTCAAGGTTGGCGACGAACAGGCGGGTCACCAACGCTAGGTCTGGGCTTCGCCAATAGCCGTGGATGTAGGCCTCGCCAGCACCGATCGAGCCATTGCCTGCGATCAGGCTCCAGGAGGCGTCATCAAGGATCTCCACCTCGGCCTGCAACGGGCTGTCGCTATCACCGAAACTCCACTGTTGCCCGTGGCAGAGCAGGCGCAGGTGGCCGTGGCGCAGCTTGCCCAGTTGGGCGAGCACGGCGCTTCGTGCCAGCCCGCCGAGTAAGGGTGCAATGCCTGCGAACTTGCTAACGCTCAGTGTGGGATTTGACATCTTCAGGGTCCTCGCAAGGTTGGCCGAGCGCCAGGTCATTCTGGCTGGTGGTGTGGTCATGGATTGGGATGCGTTTGAAAAGCAGTTGCAGCGCTTGTCTGTAAATAGCCGAGAGGGTGCGCAGGCTCATCCATGGGAAGGCCAGAACGTATCGGTGCAGGCTGGCTCTATCCAGAGGCTGGCGTTGCAAAGCCAGGTCAGCCTCGAAAACCTTGCGACCGTGTTGCAGATTCTCCATGTGGATACGTATATGCTCTGTGTCCAGGAAGAAGCGAAAGCGATACTCCATGTCCCGCGGCATGAACGGCGACACATGGAAGGCCTTAGCGGCAGTGAATGGCATGGCAAGGTTGTCTTGCACGGGCAGCACGTAGTGGAAGCGTTCACGCCAAGGAGTGTTTTGTACTTCCAGCAGGATCGCCGTAAGGCGGTCGTCGCGGTCATGGCAGAAATAGAAACTCACCGGGTTGAACGAAAGCCCCCAGCAACGCAGCTGCGTTAGCAGGCGGATCGGGCCTTCAGGCATGCGTCCTGTCGCCTGAAAGACCAGCAAGCGTGCAGCCTGGGCCAGGGCTTGGCCGTTGCGGGTCTGCGCTGGCAAGTAGTCGGCCTCACGCCAGCACAGCGGCGCCAGGCGCCAACGTCCCAGCCAGCGCGACAACCCCATCAGCCAGGTCTGTTCGTCCAAATCCAGGTAGAACATGCCCACCCGGTAGCGGAAAGCGTGGAGCCGCGGTGTAAGCCGACGGTGGCTGATCCAGCCCACACACAGGCTGCTGTTCACAATTGCTCCCCGAAGTGCGCAGCCACCTTTAGTGCGCTGACTACTCCGTCCTCATGAAAGCCGTTGCCCCAGTAGGCGCCACAGAAATAACTGTGTTGTTGGCCCTGCAGCTTCTCCTGGCACGCCTGTGCGGCGGACGCCGCGATGCTGTATTGCGGATGGGCATACTGGAAGCGGGCGATTATCTGCGCTGGGTCTATCAGCGCGGTTTGATTAAGGCTCACGCAGAAGGTGGTCTGCGCCTGGATGCCTTGTAGAATGTTCATGTTGTAAGTCAATGCGGCAGGAGCTTGCTCTGGGCCGCCCAGGCGGTAGTTCCAGCTGGCCCATGCGTTCCTGCGGCGTGGTAGTAGACGGGTATCGGTGTGCAGTACCACATCGTTGCTGGCGTAGCCGATGGCACCGAGTACAGTGCGTTCCTGGATGGTTGGGGTTTCCAGTAGCGCCAGAGCCTGGTCGCTGTGGCAGGCGAACACCACATTGTCGAAGCGCTCGGTGCCGGTCGCGCTCAGGAGTGTCACGCCACCTTCGTCACGGCTTACCCGGTAAACTTTGCAGTTGAGACGTATGCGTTCAGCGAACGGTCGGCACAGCGGCGCGACATAGCTACGTGAGCCGCCTCTGACCACCCGCCACTGCGGGCGTTGGTTGACCGACAGCAATCCGTGGTTGCGACAGAAGCGTACAAAGAACTCAAGCGGGAAGTGGAGCATGTCTGCCCGTGACATCGACCAGATCGCCGATCCCATCGGCACGATGTAGTGGTCGATGAAGCGCTGCCCGTATCGCTGTGCCTGAAGGTAGGCGCCCAGGGTGGTGTCTGCATCGATTCGCTGGTTGTCTAGGTCGGCCAGCGCCTGGCGGTTGAAGCGCAGAATATCTCGTATCATGCCCCAAAAACCTGGGGAAACCAGGTTACGGCGCTGGGCAAACAGTGTGTTCAGATCGTGGCCGTTGTATTCCAGGCCAGTGATCGGATCATGCACGGAAAAACTCATTTCAGTCGGCTGCGAGGTGACCTTGAGCTGGTCGAGCAAGCGTATGAAGTTGGGGTAGGTCCAGTCGTTGAAAACGATGAAGCCAGTATCTATTGCATGGGCCTGGCCCTTCCAGACCACGTCGAGGGTGTGCGTGTGCCCTCCGATCCATTTCTCGGCTTCGAAAACCGTTACATCATGTTTGCGTGACAGCAGATGGGCGCAGGTCAGCCCCGCGATGCCACTGCCGATGATTGCGATACGCATGGATCATCATTCCTGTTCATGACGGGCGAGGCGTAGGCCGAGGGCCAAACGCAGGCGCACGGGTAGCGCCCCTAGCAGGCGCAATACCAAGGTGAAAAGACCGGGAAAGTTGATTTCCAGGGGGCGCCGGGGCAGGCGCGTGGCGATATGTCGCGCGGCGCGCTGCGCACTCCACAGCTGTGGCATGGGGAAATCGTTGCGGCGGGTCAGTGGCGTGTCGACGAAGCCAGGGCTGACCAGGGTGACTGCGATTCCTTCGCGAGTCAGGTCGATTCGCTGTGACTCTACCAAGTAGCGTACCGCAGCTTTGGAGGCACCATAGGCGCCGGCGCGGGGCAGTGCCAGCCAGGTCACGGAACTGCCAATTACCACCAGGTGGGGGCGCTGGCCGGCGCGAAGCAAGGGCAGCGCAGCCCCCAGGCAGTAGCTGACACCCAGCAGGTTTGTGCGTATTACACGCTCTACCAACGCTGAATCGAAGTGCCCCGGTTCCAGGTATTCGCAGGTGCCGGCATTGAGAATGGCCATGTCCAGCCCTCCCCATGCCTGCTCGATCCGTGCGACGATTCCGGCGACCTGCTCCGGGTTGTCAACATCGCCGATCGCCAGTAATACCTGTCCGGGAAACTTTTCGGCTAGAGGGGCAAAGCGATCGGCATGGCGCCCGCCTAAGGCAACCTGGTGGCCTTGCTCCAGAAGGATATGTGCGAGTGCGGCGCCGATACCGCTACTGGCGCCTGTCAACCAGCAGCGGCTCATGCCAGTCTTCCTTTGAGCCAGCGGATTGCACCACCCATTAGGGGGAGGTGTTCATAAAGCAGGGCACCGGCGTCGAAATAGTCCTGGTGGAAATGCATGCGATCGCGCCAGCGTAAGTAGCTACACCCTTGCAACGTGATCTCACGACCGCCTGCCAGGCGAGGGTGGCGAAAAAGTAATGTCCAACGCAAGTAGCCTTGGTCGGGGCCTACCTCGTCGGCGCTGTTGAAGGTGTAGCTGATATCTGTGGCGTTAGCGTACATCTGCTCGAAATAGGCGCGCAGTGCCTGCAAGCCATGTATGTGATGCAGAGGGTCGCGAAAGGTAACATCGTCGCTGTACAGCTTTTCCAGCTTGCCGAGGTTTGCCTTATCTAGGCTGGCGAAGCACTCAGCGAATTGCTGTAGGTATCCTGACATGCGGGCTCCAGGGAATCCTGTACAAAAAAATTCTGTTGTACAGGTATAGCTGAAGAGCAGGCATTAATCTATACATGATGACTGTGTTGTACAGATTTCGTCAGTGCTCGTATTGCTTAAGCTGACGGCGCAATAGAGCCACTTCAGCCTCGAGCTCGCGCACCTTTTCCTCGGCGAGAACCGTCGCGGTGACGTCTCGCTGGATGCCGATGTAGTACGTCAGTTGGTCTGCTTCGTTGCGCACGGGCGTGATGGATAACTCGTTCCAGAACAGGCTTCCGTCCTTGCGAACGTTGCGAAGCACTTGGCGGCAGGGGTGGCCATCTCGGATCGCATTACGAATGGTTGCGAGGGCCTCCTGGTCATGATTTTCGCCTTGAAGAAAGCGGCAGTCCTGATAGAGGGTGTCGTCGGCGGAGTAACCGGTCAGACGCTCGAAAGCTGGGTTGACGTAGATAAGGATGCTGTCAGTGCCTTCCTGCTCGGCAACGACGATGCCATCGTTTGAATGCTCGACCATCATTTGAAGGAGTTTCGCGTTGATCATAGGTCCTGCCTGCGTACGTTTTTTATGCCAGATTCGCAGATTAGCTTCTATTAAGAAGGCCTCGGCGCCGTTCATCGTATGATGAATTTATGGGGGCGCCGCAGAAAGTGCATATGGATTTAGAATGCTGTATCAATTGGATTATGCCTCTTTATGAATGACACCCTTCCCCCCGATTTGCTACCCATGCGTGATGTTGTCAGCTTGACTGGCATCAATCCGGTCACATTGCGTGCCTGGGAGCGGCGACATCGGTTGATACGCCCGCAGCGCACCGAGGGCGGCCATCGCTTGTACACGGCCCGGGATGTCCAGCGCATACGCGATATCTTGCGCTGGACGGCAAACGGCCTGTCCCTGAGCAAGGTCGGCGATCTACTCGCGGCGCAGCCTGAGGCGTCTGAGCAGCAGCATTCGGCCTTTGACGATTGGCGTGCGGCCGTGGTGCGCGCAACCAAGGCATTCGATGGGCCGGCACTTGAGGGAATCCATGGTCAGTTGTTCACTCTCTTGCCGAAGGCCACCGTGCTGCGTGAAGTGCTAATGCCGGTTTGGCACGACCTGGCTTCAGGCATAGCGCCAGGCCAGCGTAGCCAGTGGTTGTTTCTAGACACCTTCCTGCGCGCCCGCCTGCTGTTGCGTCTTCAGTTGAACCAAGTCGATGCGCCGCAGGTTTTGCTAGCCGGGAGCCAGGGGCTAGCCGAACTCAGCGTGTTGTGCGCCGGGCTACTCTTGAGCAGCGAGTTACAGCGTATCGAAGTGCTCGGTTGCGGGCAGCCACTTGAAGAGCTCCCCATTGTGTGTGCGGCCATGCAGCCTGCGGCACTGGTGATAAAAGTCAAGGCGCCGGTGAGCCCCACCTTGGCTAAACGCTTGCGGTCGTTGCAGATGGAGATTGCGTGCCCGCTGGCCTTGATAGGTGAGGGGCTGGCCGATCCGCAGCCAGCTTTGAGCGGCATCCCGCTATGCCTGCTGGACGAGGGAGGAGTAGACGCTGCGCATATGCTGAGCTCCTTGCACCTTGGAGTTCTTGACAAGAGCTATTTCAGCACAGGTCAGGCGGCCTGTGCTGACTAGATCGGAGAATCCCTAGAGGAAATATCCCAGTCAATCACTATGATCAACGAACGAAATATTTTGATTGCGACTGCTTCAGAAGAGCAGGCACAGGTGGCACGAGAGATTGATCGAATCCTCACAATATCCGTGATTTTTCTACTCAAAGCGCAGCGGGTGCGAGTCAGACGGTGAGTGCTAGCGGGGAAGTGTACAATCTTGCTGTCGGCCTCAATCGTGTAGTACAGGACTTCAGGCTTTAAGCTCTAGGTCCGTATTTGTTCTTTGACTTATTTTGGTAGGGAAACTTTTTAACAATATTGTATGTTGGGGTTTGGGTGTAAGTACGGTTTGTGGTTGTTATTTTGTTGCGTGTTGCCATATGTTGATTTGGTGGTTATTATTCAAGTTGTGCGCTTTTTTTTGGCGCCAAGGTTTGACAGAATAATTCTTCTGACTTTGTCGCTTGCCAGGGCTTTGACAGAAATATAGCGTGATCAGGTAGAGACCTTATTTCAAACTCGTAGTATCTACTCATGACTATAATTCTAGCCTCAGGGTGTTCCTCATTGATAATCCAGGCAATGTCCACTCCGCTGAGCGAACCGGGCGTCTGCACATCAGTGCGCACTAGGCACCAGCCTGTTTTTCTTAGCTGGCCACGGCCTTCATCTGGAGTGCTTACTGCGGTAACGGCAGCCCCAAAATTTTCTATCAGTAGTGCCAGTAACTCCCGAAGCGTTGGTTCGTCCTCCACAACTAAGACTTTAGGCTGGGGTGTCTCCTTAATTGGAGGAAAATCTTTCATGCTAGCACTCGAACATATAGATGCATTTACAATGCATATGATTTTACTTGCCGCTTCAAGGTGTCGCGGGGAACTCGTCATCCATGGGGCATTTGGACAGGACTAAAAATTCAACTGATCTTCAGGGACGCTGGTCAAGCCCGTGTGTATGTATTCCTGACTATATGGTCAAGGTGGCCGATTCACCACGGTTCGCACTCCGAGAGTTGCTCGGCTACGGTTGCTAAGGCGCAAAAGCATATTTTTAATTCGAAAGATAATAATTTTGTTAATTCTTATTTCATTTCGATATATGCGAATCTGTTAAGTATTTTGTATCTGTATGCCTTAGTAGCCTGTCATAGTGTATTTCGATGGCACGCCGAGATAGCTAATCAAGGCTTCTTAGCGGTTACGTGACCGGATGCTTCAGGCTAAACACCTACAAGGTAGCCCAGCTTTCGTCCAGAGATAGCCTTCGTCGGCGGCTTTCACGGCAGGGAGCGTAAGGTATGCGATGAGATCAGAACTACCCATTTGTTTTGATGTCATAATGATGCACAGGGACATCGGCACGTATCCTCGAGCCAGACCTACAGGGCATCAGTCCAATGCTAAGCAACGACGATTTTCGGTACACCGCTCATAGGCACCTCCTTGAATTGGATGCTTCAAATTCCAGGCTCAGGCACCTAGTTTCTCGGGGCGAAATCAACGGTGTCCTCTGGGACGATGCTGTCCAATGGCATCAAAACTCATATGACGCCTGGGCCATCTTTATAGGCCAAAATCCTCAGCCTTCGTTGCCATCCTGATCTGCAATCGTGGAGAGATCTTCGATTTTCAGCGGTTCCACGTGACACCATTCTTTCTCCTCTTGAGGCCAACTGTGCTTCCAGAGCTTCTGGCTGGTGTCAGAGCTAGAGTCCCTCCTTATGTCTTGACTAGAAGTCATAGCGCTGTTTGCGAACCACCCGTCCCAACCCCATCAAAAGCTGACTAGCCGCTCAAGAAAAAGTGGTCTGTGTCGATAATTGCTGATTCAGCATGTGTGGAGCCTTAAATTGTTCAACCGCAAACTCAAAAAAACGCTGCAGGAGCAGAGTGCGGAGCTACATCTGCTACGTCAGCAGGTCGAGCAAATGGACAGAGGGATGCTTTCCATAAGACTTGATGCTCAGTTCCGGATCTGTGCAGTCAATCGAATTTTCTTAGAAACTCTGGGGTATTCAAGCGACCATCTACATGGCCGTCCACTTTCGGAGATCGTTCCGCCTTACGTCAAAAATCTCCCTTGCTTCCACGCCTTCAATCAAGCTGTGGCGCGATTCGAACCCGTCAATGACGAATATCGATACCTCCGGGCTGACGGTACTCTTGCATGGTTGAAAATCTACTGGCTTCCTATTCGAAACCAAGATGGGAGCTTGGCTCATGTCCAGGGCTACGGCAGTGAGATTACTCGTACCGTTGAGGAGGCCAAGGAGAACCAGGCTCTGATTGAAGCGCTGGTTAGGTCAACAGCTGTCATTGAATTTAAATTGGATGGCACCGTGATCACGGCGAACAAACAGTTCCTCGATGCCATGGGTTACTCACTGGGCCAGATCGTAGGCAAACACCATCGCATGTTCTGTTCTGCGCGAGAAGCGGCATCCGATGAGTACGTAAATTTCTGGAAGACACTCAACCGTGGAGAGTACGTCGCGAATCGCTTCAAGCGAATCGACGGGCGTGGCAACGATATTTGGCTGGAGGCAACCTACAACCCTGTGCATGACACCGAGGGCAAGCTAGCTAAGGTCGTGAAATTTGCGAGTGTGGTTACCGACCAGGTAGCTAGAGAACAAGAGGTTAAAGATGCTGCCGGCGTTGCTTTTGATGTCTCGCAACGAACGGATTCAAGTGCCGAGCACGGCGCTGTCGTGGTAACGCGAACGGTAGGCACGATGCGAAGTATCGCTGAGCAAATGAAGCTCGCAACCGACAGCATCGAGGCACTCGGTAAGCAATCTGCGTTGATCAGCTCAATCGTTCAAACCATTGGCGGTATTGCGTCGCAGACTAACCTTCTTGCCTTGAATGCGGCGATTGAAGCGGCACGTGCCGGAGAGCAGGGACGGGGCTTCGCTGTGGTTGCCGATGAAGTCCGAAAGCTTGCAGGCCATACCAGCTCGGCGACCGAAGAGATTGTGAACGTCGTTCAGCAAAACCAGGAGCTCGCTGATATGGCCGTCGCCCAGATCTTCAGCAGTCGTGCGAAAGCCGAGGAGGGTTTGGTACTCGCCAACGAGGCGGGCACGGTTATCCTCGAGATTCAAAATGGAGCAAAGCAAGTAGTGGAAGCTGTTGGGCGTTTTGCTAACGAGGTGAAATAGACCTGTATCTCTTACGGTACTGAATTGAGGTGCGCCATCACAGATAGACGGACTGCGAATGTCCATCTGTCATGGCCAGTGCCTGTAAAGTTTTTAGCACTTCACGTCGTTGCCGTGCTGCCTCCTTTGAGTGGATTCGACAGGAGGCCAGCGGAGCGTTTCCCCGCAGGGCTGACCGATCAAACAGAGTCTCCACTCGTACAGGCCGAAGGTTTTTGATTGTTAAAAATCGAGCGTCACCCCTGCATACAGGGCCCGGCCATCGCCTGGCGAGTGTAGCGAGTTTTTAGCGCCATCGGGGTCATACCAAGCGTACTCGTAGTAGCGATTGGTTAGATTTTTCAACTGAAGATCCACGCTCATCGACTCACTCAACTTATAGGTGGCCCCGATGTTCATGAGTACGTAACCACCATAAGTGCCTTGAGTGTTCTCTCTCTCTAGGTAGTAATTGGTTTGTCCGTTTGCCCACGCAGATAGTTGAAGCATCGGGGTAGCCTGGTAGCTGATACCAGTATTCCACAGATGATGCGGCACATGGTCGATCTCCCTGCCTTTGCTCTGTGGTAACGCACTGCTGGGCTCAAGGATTTTTGAATACTGCCAGGAGTAGGACATCCACATTTCAGTGCGTTCGTCCGGGTGGAGGTTGACCTGCAGGTCATAGCCCCACCGTCGTGTTTCCCCCACATTATCGGAGTCGCCACTGGGGTCGTTCAGACGTCGGCTGACTTCACCCGATGCATCTTGTTGCCAGTAGGCAACGCGACCGTCCATCCAGCTGACTGGCGTAAACTTGATGCCGGTCTCCCAGCCTTCGTTGATCGATGGATCAAGGTCTTCGTTACGCGGCGGTACCTTATAGGCAGCTGCACCTGTGCCTACTTGGAAAGTGCGGCCCCAGTTCGCATAAAAACTCGCAAACTTCCAGGGGGAGTATACGACACTGAGCTTCGGCTGTTTGATCAGGCCATAGTCGTTAATGTCGTAATCTTGGTCGGTGAGCTTGTTGGTGAAATCGCCGCTGATCTTGTCGACGCGGTAGGCCGGGACAATCTTCAGCGACTCAAAGGGCTCGATTTCGGCCTGCATATAGGCCCCAACGGTATTGAAGTCGAAATCCTGGTCGCGAGTCTGGTTCTGCCGCACCCGGTTGATGGTGTTGTAGCGCTCGCTGCGATTTTCCTGTTTCTGCACATCGCTACCACCCTCTAGGGCGAAGGCGTGCAACCAGTCAACCTCGGGTCGCCAAGTCAAAGAGGTGATAGCGCCGTACTGGGTCTCGTAGGCGTCACGCTCTTGCTGCGAGCTGGTGCTCCAGTATTGCGTCCAGCGGCGGTCATCGAAGGTGTTCACATAGGTCTTGGCTGACCAGGACAGCGTGTCAGCCAGATCAGTGTCGAAGTGCAGGCTGACCTGATTCATACGCCGCGTACCCTTATCCGTGGCGTTATACGGGTTGCTCATGCGAGGGTGATGCCGGGCATTGTCTTCTGTCAGGTATCCAGCCTCATCTGCTTCGGCCTCGTAGTGCCTAGCGATCAATCCCAAGCGATAGCCGTTGTCATCAGGGGTGTAAAACCACTTGCCACCGAAGCTGTAGCGTTCGGTGTCAGCATGGTCTCTATAGCCATCTACCTGTTGTCGAGCGAAGAAGTAGTTCTGCGTCCAGTTGCTGGTCTCGATGCCCTTGGCCATTTGGACTTCACGGGTATTGAAGCTGCCATAGCGCAGTCGTGCCTTGTTGTAGTTACCGCCTATACGAGTATTGATGTTGACGTTGCCAGCGATGTTATTCAGCCCGTAGCGAGCGTCACTGGTGCCACGGACGATCTCTATGCTGTCGATGTCCATGGGGAACACCGAATCGATGAAGGGCATGTTGCCGTCATTCGTGTTGCTCGGGATGCCGTCAATCAGCAGCTTCACTGCGTTAACCTCACCCTCTCCATTGAATCCCCGAAACGAGATTTTTCCGGAGGTGGTGCCTTGGTTGAACTCGGTGAGCATCACGCCAGGTGCCCGGTTGAACAGCTCCCAGCTGTAGGTAACGGGCATTTTTTCAAGGATGTCGCCACCGAGAATGTCGACTGAACTGAGTACGCTGCTGGTGGCCAGGGGGCCAGTGCTAGATCCTGAAATGTTCACGGCACCCAGAGTCAGGGTGGAGCTTTCGGGCGGCAGGGTATCGGCAGTTGCAGTCGAAAGTGGACTGACGGTAAAGGCGCTGGTGATGGCGAGCACGGGCAATATAGCGCGTGCGGAATTGCAATACGCAGGCATGACGTATGTTCCTGGTAAAAGTCGAATACGACCGGACTCGCTCAAACGCGAGCACGTTCTGGATTGAGTGACTGCTTAAACCAGGGGGGAGGCGCGAGGATTTAGACTAGGACGCTGATGGCGAGGTAGGGTAAGGAGCGGGGTATCGCCTAGAAGTACAGTATCAGGCCAGAAGCGTGGAAACAGATGCTTGAAGTAGTCGCCGGATACACCGGCCTGGCCGGCATGGCAGCAACAGCAGTCCCCACTTTGCACCTTGCCCAGAGCATTATCAGCCAGATCTGTCTGGTCAACCTTAATCTGTGCCAGCAAGGATTTAGGCAAGCTTTCCAGGCCATGAATGCTGCAGAAGCTGCCCAGGATCAGAGACTCATCAACTGGAGCGTTACGCAAACTACGGTCGAGCGGCATCATCAGCAGGTTGAACAACACTGCAAAGCAGGCGAGCAACAGCAGGTGGTTACGGAAGCGCGAGACCATGATCCTTTCCGCTTGGCGAGCGCCGGCATTAAGCCGGAATCAGCGCAACCTGTAAAACCTTTTCATAGGTGCTCGGCGATAAGCGTCACACGCCAAATGTGCTACTCCAGTGTTACTGCGAGCCGCCCAACTCAATCACTGTCGGGGCGTGCAGCCATTTGAGAAATTCACTGAGCTAATCGACGCCACAAAAGCGAGGCTCCTCGCGCCGTCAGCCGAGCAGCTACCTTTCGATCCCGGTTATGGCTTGGCGTCTCTAGCCGGAGCCCGTCATCCGCCCGAAGCTACTGAACCCACCAGCCTCCAGTGAGTGGGCGCTTTACGAGGTGATCCCTCATCACGGCCATTGCTAATTTCGCGGGTTCCGCTAACTTATACAAAACCTGTACAAGATTGAGGTGTTGTACATGTATTGCCAGTGGCCTTTGACCCTTTATTTTGACGGTGCCTGCCCATTGTGCGCCAGGGAGGTTGCCTTCCTGCGCAGGCGTTCAACTGCAGCAAAGCTCATCCTGATCGATATCGATGGCGATGACTTCGATCCCATACCTCTTGGCCTGTCGATTGAGCAAATGAGATCGTGCTTGCACGCAAGGTTCGCGAACGATTATTGGGTAACAGGCTTGGACGCTACCCTTTGGAGCTGGCGTGCTGCCGGTGTTGGGATGTGGGCCGCTCCACTGGCTTGGCGTCCGCTACGTCCTTTGCTTTCAGTTCTGTACAGGTTGTTCTGTCGTTTGAGGCCAAGTTTGGCCTGGTTACCCCATCCCGGGGGTAGGCAACGTTGCAAAGGTGAGGAATCCAAATGTCACATTCGCTAGCCGAGCACTATCGTGAAATCCTTGTTGGCGTTGGTGAGAACCCGCAGCGAGAAGGGCTCTTGGATACCCCCCAACGTGCTGCCAAAGCGATGCAATATCTATGCAATGGCTATACCCAGAGCCTAGCTGAGCTAGTCAATGGCGCTTTGTTCGAAAGTCAAAATGATGAGATGGTGGTCGTTCGGGATATTGAGTTGTACTCATTGTGCGAGCATCACATGTTGCCGTTTATTGGGAAAGCGCATGTCGCCTACCTGCCAACGGGACGAGTATTAGGGCTTTCCAAAGTGGCGCGCTTAGTGGATATGTTTGCCCGCCGTTTGCAGATTCAAGAGAATTTGACTAGACAGATTGCGTGTGCCATGCAGGAAGTGACTGATGCGGCAGGTGTTGGCGTCGTTATCGAGGCCAAGCACATGTGCATGATGATGCGAGGTGTAGAAAAGCAGAACTCAGTGATGATTTCATCGGTAATGCTAGGTGAGTTCCGAGACTCCCCGACTACCCGGCACGAATTCCTCAACCTCATTGGGCGACATACCTGAAATATGACCCCTAGCCGCATAGGAAGGACTCGCCCATGAGTGCAGTTTTCAACACGTTATCTCCAAGTCGTTTTAAAGTCCTGGGCTATAGTGGCTTGCTGCCGTTCGTTGGTATGGCACTGCTGATTTGTTTAACGACTGATTACCGAGATTCTCTATCTGTTGCTTTGGTGGGCTATGGGGCTGTGATACTGAGTTTTGTCGGGGCCTTGCATTGGGGGTTCGCTATGACGTTACAGGAGTTGTCTGCAAATGGACGACAGGAGAGGCTCGTGTGGAGTGTTATTCCAGCCCTCATCGGTTGGGTTAGCATGTTGTTACCTGTGTCATTGGGCTGCTTGGTATTAGCCTGTGGCTTCATTGGGCATCTTTGGCAAGATCGTAAATTGGTCAATATTTTGCCCGGGTGGTACTGGCCTATGCGAGTACGTTTAACCATAGTCGCAAGTTTGTGTTTACTAATTGGTGCGTTTTTCCTGGTTTTTTAGATTGAGCTCGTTATCTCTGTGTCAGCGGGTGGGCAACCATTGAGGCGGTACCATTTAGACAAGGTCAGCCCTGTGAGTGACGGCTTTTAGGGCTTTGGCTTTCCAGAGGCGCTTGCTAACTAATCGGTCTGGCTCTTGGCGGGTTTTACAGCACATAATTTAGTAACCTTTGATGTATAAGTCGGCAGCTCGGGATAATCCTATGCCGAGTATGCTGGGGAAATAATTAGTAAAATTTTTTCTCTTGCAAGGTTGTTTGATTAGATAAAATCTTGATGTGTGACGCCGGGCCCCTCTGACGGTTCATCAGCCGCCATGTCGGAGTCATAGTTGTTAAACTACGACTATATAGGAGGGGCTCATGTCTGCCCTAAATGCGTATCTCTCTCAGGATGTCCTGGGCACTGATCTGTGGCTCTGGCTTTCCTTTTTTGCTGTGGTTTTAACTCTGCTAGCGCTTGACTTAGGGGTTCTCCATCGAGGGAATCAAGAGATTGGCGTCAAAGAGAGCTTGCTGTTGTCAGCTGGCTACATCAGCATGGGCCTACTATTCGCTGTTTGGGTTTACTTCCAGAAAGGCAGCGACGCCAGTATGGACTACGTGACTGGCTTCCTGATTGAGAAGTCCTTGTCGATGGATAACGTATTCGTTATCGCATTAATATTTAGCTTCCTGGCCATTCCTAGAGAGTTTCAGCACAGAGTGCTGTTCTGGGGTATTATGGGTGTCATCGTCTTGAGGGCAATTATGATAGGCTTGGGGGCCGCACTCATTGCGCAGTTCAGCTGGATACTTTACTTTTTCGGCGCTTTCTTGGTTTTCACTGGGATAAAGATGCTATTTGCCCGTGTGGATCATGCGCCTGATCTGGAGAATAACCGGTTCGTCAAATTTCTCCGCAGTCATTTACCCATAACAAAGGAACTGCATGGGCAGAATTTCCTGGTGCGGCTGCCCAATGCATCAGGTAAAAAGGTGTTATGGGTAACTCCGCTATTTCTAGCTTTGATTCTTATTGAGTGTGCTGACTTGGTCTTCGCTGTTGATAGCGTTCCCGCAATCTTTGCTATCACTCAGGATCCATTCATTGTCTATACCTCTAACATTTTTGCCATACTCGGATTGCGGGCTCTGTATTTTGCGCTGGCTGCGATGATAAGTCGCTTCGCTTATCTCAAGTATGCATTGGCTCTGGTGCTTGTCTTCATAGGCACGAAAATCTTCCTTCATGATATTGTTGGCAAGGTGCCAGCTGAAGTTTCTCTAAGCGTTACAATTGGCCTTCTGATTGGCGGTGTATTGCTGTCGCTTTGGAAGACCAGAGAGTCCGTCAAGCTTTAACGGACTAGCTTATTGATCGTTGCTTTTAGCGAAAAGAAAGCGCGGAAGCGTTATGAGTTACGGTCTCCAAACGGCGCCTAATTCTCGTACCACTTTTTGTACCAAAACAGGGTTCTAGTTGGGGGTATGAGGGTAAGTTATGGTCCCTGCAAGCCTTTAAAATCCCCCTTCCCAATACTCCTGCAATTCCACTCATCTTCGGAATGAGGCTGTTACGGGCAGGCCAACTGGGCTGAGGCGTTCGATCTGTTGCGTACCGCCTCCTCCAGCTTTCCGCCGCTCGACGAGGCCTAGTAATAGCAGCGAGCTCTGCTGCTAAGCATCGCGCAGGGCCATGCCGTCGTGCACTGCTGCGAGACAAGTTTTCTGCTCGGGTGCAGGACCAGGCTATGGCTCTAGGTGCGCCGTTCCGCGAGGCTTAAGGAGAATTTCATCCCAAATGGGGCTAGAGATCGCGGAGGAGCAATTCACGCTCGCAGCAAGCTGTCATTAAGCTGGCATTACCCAGCCAAAACGGCCCATTTGGGCACAAAAAAGGCACTTGAGCATTTCGCTAAGTGCCTGATTTGTAAGGAATGTTTGGTGGAGCCGGGGGGATTTGAACCCCCGTCCGCCAGTACTCCGCTGTCGGTACTACATGCTTAGCCGTGTCTACTGATTTAATCCGCAGCCGCCCGACGGGCAGGGTGCTTTGGATGAGTTGGGTAAGTTTTAGTCGCTTCGCCCCCAACGTGCTGCACGACGATCCTGTTCTGTATGACAATCATTTCGGGTTTACAGGCATCCCCTGATGATTGCTGGAGCCGAAGCTACCAGGAGGAAGGGTCAGCTGCAATTAAGCAGCGAACTTTACTTCCCCGTAGTGGTCGTCATTGGCAACTATAGAAAGTTGCAACAGTGGATTTACGAGTTCTGTTACCAACTCGGCATGCACCTAGAGTTTCGCTACCGGCGTCGAATCCTAATCGGCCCCACACTCAGCTCTAGCTGAACGTGCCTTTCAGCACGCAAGGCCTAGTATACGCGCTTACGCGGGCGGCGTCGACAGAAGGTTCGGCCGCCCACGTGCGCGCAGGGTCTAGGTACCGCTGCCACCGGCCGAGCCGCTGCCTTTCTCGGTCTTGTCCAGGCGCTCGAGCACCTTGCTGGTGATGGCGATGCATTCCTTGGTGTCGCCTTTGGCCTGGGCGGCCTTGGCTTGGTCTACATGCTCGGTGATGGCCTTGTCCAGGCCTTCGGAAGTGGCGCCAGCGGTGGCCATGCTGTCGTCGATCTTCTGCAGGTTCATGGCGCACAGGTCGTCGGCGGCGAACACAGGCGAGGCCAGCAGGGTGGCGGCCGCGAACAGGGCGGATAGCGCAGTGCCTTTCATGGGAGTCTCCTTGTGAGGCCTCGGGAAGGTGGGCCTGATCGGTGGACTGCGTGGGTTTGGGCGGGGTTCCATTGGGTTTGGTGCCGTTGAATCGCGGGGCAAGCCCGCTCCCACGGTCCCAAGGTTTTGAGATGTGCAGAAATAAAAAACCCCGGCACGGGGCCGGGGCTTTTTCATCACGCTAACGCGATCACTCCTGGTTGGCCAGTTTGTGCTCGAGGTAGTGGATGTTGACGCCGCCTTTGCAGAAACCTTCATCACGCACCAGGTCACGGTGCAGCGGGATGTTGGTCTTGATGCCGTCGACGACGATCTCGTCCAGGGCATTGCGCATGCGCGCCATGGCTTCGTCGCGGTCCTTGCCGTAGGTGATCAGCTTGCCGATCAACGAATCATAGTTCGGCGGAACCGAGTAGCCGCTGTACAGGTGCGAATCGACGCGCACGCCGTTGCCGCCCGGGGCGTGGAAGTGTTTCACCTTGCCTGGGCTCGGGATGAACTTCTTCGGGTCTTCGGCGTTGATCCGGCACTCCAGCGAGTGACCGCGAATCACCACGTCTTCCTGGCGGAACGACAGCTTGTTGCCAGCGGCGATGCTCAGCATCTCCTTGACGATGTCGATGCCGGTGACCATCTCCGAGACCGGGTGCTCGACCTGGACGCGGGTGTTCATCTCGATGAAGTAGAAGCGGCCGTTCTCGTACAGGAACTCGAAGGTACCGGCACCGCGGTAGCCGATCTCGATGCAGGCGTCGACGCAACGCTTGAAGACTTCCTGACGGGCCTTCTCGTCGATGCCCGGTGCCGGGGCTTCTTCCAGGACTTTCTGGTGACGGCGCTGCAGCGAGCAGTCACGGTCGCCCAGGTGCACGGCGTTGCCCTGGCCGTCGGACAGCACCTGCACTTCCACGTGACGTGGGTTGGTCAGGAACTTCTCCAGGTAGACCATCGGGTTGCCGAACGCGGCACCGGCTTCGGTGCGGGTCAGCTTGGCCGAGGCGATCAGGTCCTCTTCCTTGTGCACCACGCGCATGCCGCGACCACCACCGCCACCGGCGGCCTTGATGATCACCGGGTAGCCGACGTCACGGGCGATTGCCAGGGCAACCTCTTCGTCTTCCGGCAGCGGGCCGTCGGAACCTGGCACGGTCGGTACGCCCGACTTGATCATCGCGTCCTTGGCCGACACCTTGTCGCCCATCAGGCGGATGGTATCGGCTTTCGGGCCGATGAAGGCGAAGCCGGATTTTTCCACCTGCTCGGCGAAATCGGCGTTTTCCGCGAGGAAGCCGTAGCCCGGGTGGATGGCGGTGGCGCCTGTCACTTCGGCGGCGGCGATGATCGCCGGAATGTGCAGGTACGAATCCTTGGACGATGCAGGGCCGATGCAGACCGACTCGTCTGCCAGGCCCAGGTGCATCAGTTCACGGTCGGCCGTGGAGTGCACGGCGACGGTCTTGATGCCCAGCTCTTTGCAGGCACGCAGGATCCGCAGGGCAATTTCCCCACGGTTGGCGATCAGGACTTTTTCAAGCTTCCCAGACATCGTTGGTTCTCCGCGAATCAAACGATGGTGAACAGCGGCTGGTCGTACTCAACCGGCTGGCCGTCTTCCACCAGGATGGCGTCGATCACACCGCCGATCTCGGCTTCGATGTGGTTCATCATTTTCATGGCTTCGACGATGCACAGGGTGTCGCCTTTCTTCACGGCCTGGCCGACTTCGGCGAAGTTGGCCGAGGTTGGCGAAGGCTTGCGATAGAAGGTGCCGACCATTGGCGAACGAACAACGGTGCCTTTCAGGGCAGGCGCGGCGGCGGCGGCTTCAGCGGCCGGTGCGGCGGCGGCAACAGGTGCTGCGGCGGCAACCGGAGCGGCCATCGGTGCCGGAGCGGCGAAGTACTGGGCGCCGGCCGGGGTCTTGCTGTGGCGGCTGATGCGAACGGACTCTTCGCCTTCCTTGATCTCCAGTTCGTCGATGCCAGACTCTTCCAGCAGTTCGATCAGCTTCTTGACTTTACGGATATCCATTAATCATCAACTCCCAAGGTTCGGTCGGGGACGTATTTTTAAAACGTGTCTAAAACGTTTCTTCATGAGCCTCGGCCTGAAGGGCCAAGGCCTTGTGTCATCAGGGCTGTGCGTTGGCAGCCAGGTGTTCCAGCGCGGACTCCAGGGCCAGCCGGTAACCGGTGGCACCGAGGCCGCAGATCACCCCTACGGCAACATCGGAAAAGTAGGAGTGGTGGCGGAACGGTTCACGCTTGTGCACGTTCGAGAGGTGCACTTCGATGAATGGGATGCTCACCGCAAGCAATGCGTCACGTAATGCGACGCTTGTGTGGGTGAAAGCGGCCGGATTGATCAGGATGAAGTCCACGCCTTCGTTGCGCGCGGCATGGATGCGGTCGATCAATTCGTATTCGGCATTGCTCTGCAGGTATTGCAGATGGTGGCCGGCGGCGCGGGCGCGTTGCTCCAGGTCCTGATTGATCTGGGCCAGGGTGGCGGCGCCGTAGTGGCCCGGTTCGCGGGTCCCGAGCAGGTTCAGGTTGGGGCCGTGCAGCACCAGTAGGGTTGCCATCTGCGATTCCTTGGTTTTGTAGGGCAATTCGACATAGCGCGGCGACTATGCCGCAAGCGGCGCTGAGTGTCCAGTTCCCGGCAATAGCCAGCACGATGTCCGAGATTCGCGCAAAGTATGTGACCAGATGGTTAAGTCTGGTCACTGCTGCGGGGTTTTTTCACTGGACGCGGGAAGTTATAGCCCGAGTTGGCCGCGCACGCGCGTCAATACCTGGGCGAAATCGCCGGCGTTTATCTCGCCGATGACCCGATCGGTGGTCATTTCGCTGCCGTTCGCGGCAAAGAACATCAGCGCGGGAGGGCCGAACAACCGGTAGCGGTCGAGCAGGGCGCGTTGTTGCGCGTTGCTTTCGGTGATGTCGAAGCGCAGTAGGCGGAAGGCGTCAAGTTGCGGCTGGACCTGCGGCGCGTTGAGCACTTCGTGCTCGATCACCTTGCAGCTGATGCACCAGTCGGCGTACCAGTCGAGCAGCACTGGCTGGCCAGCGGCTTTGGCCTCGGCCAGGGCGGCGTCGAGGGCAGCGGGGCTGGTGATGGTCTGCCAGGCGTCGGCCTTGGCCGCTACGGGGCTGCCGGCCACGGTGGGTGGCGGCAGCGGACGCAGCGGGTCGCCCTGGCCACTCAGGGCGCCATACCAGCAGGCCAGGGCATACACCAGCAGCGCCAGGCCCAGCAGTTGCGCCAGGCGCTGGCGCGGGGTCTTGACCACGAACTCCAGGGCGCCGAGGAACAGCGCCACGCCGGCGGCCAGCAGGCCGACCAGCAGCAGGGTGGCTGGCCCCGGCAGCACGCGGCTGAGCAGGCCGATGGCCAGGCCCAGCAGCAATACGCCGATGGCGTTCTTCACCGTATTCATCCACGGCCCGCTCTTTGGCAGCCAGGCCGCGCCGCCGGTGGCCACCAGCAGCAACGGCGCGCCCATGCCCAGGCCCAGGGCGAAGAGTTTCAGCGCGCCGCCCAGGGCGTCGCCGCTGGCGCTGATATACAGCAAGGCGCCGGCCAGCGGTGCCGACACGCAGGGCGAGACCAGCAGGCTGGACAGCACGCCGAGCACCGCCGCGCCGAGCAGCGAACCGCCCTTGGTGCGGTGGGCGAGGTTGTCCAGGCGGCTGCTCAGGGCCTGCGGCAGCTTGATGTCGAACAGGCCGAACATGGCCAGGGCGAACAGCACGAAGAACGCGGCGAACGGCACCAGCACCCAGGCCGACTGCAGACGTGCCTGCAGGTTCAGGCCGGCGCCGAACAGGCCCATCAGCGCACCGAGCACGGCGAAGCTCGCCGCCATCGGCAGCACATAGGCCAGCGACAGCGACAGCCCACGCAGGCCGCCGACCTGGCCGCGCAGGACCACGCCGGAGAGGATCGGCAGCATCGGCAGCACGCACGGGGTGAAGGTCAGGCCGACCCCGGCGAGGAAGAACAGCAGCAGCGATTTCCAGGTCCAGCCCTGCTCGGCGGTTGCCGGCAGCGGGGCGCCTTGGCCGTCGATGCTCAGCCGCGCGGTTTCCGGCGGATAGCACAGGCCCTTGTCGGCGCAGCCCTGGTAGCCCACCAGCAGGGTGAAGGCGCGCGGGTCGTTGCGCGGCAGCTCGATGTCGAGCACGCCGTGGTACACCTCGACATCGCCGAAGAACTCGTCGTGCTTGGCCTCGCCCTTGGGGATGTTCGGCGCGCCCAGGCGGATGTCCGCGGGTTCGGTGCGGAACTGGAAGCGGTGGCGGTAGAGGTAGTAGCCGTCGGTGGCGACGAAGCGCAGTTTGACGGTCTGGGCGTCGGCCTGGACCAGGCTGAGCTTGAAGGCTTCGTGCACGGGCAGGAAGTCAGCGCTGTTGGAGGCGGCGCCGAGGGTGGCGCTGGGGCGGTTGTCGAGCAGGCCCGTGGCGAAGACGGGGCTGGCCAGCAGCAGGAGCAGCAGGAAAAACAGGCGGCGCATGGCGGACTCGCGAGGTGGAACGTGGCGGGCATGATAGCGGAGTTGGCCGAAATTGGGGCCGCTGCGCGTCCCATCGCGACACAAGGCCGCTCTACAGGGTTCGCGTCCCTCTGTAGGGGCGGCCTTGTGTCGCGATGGGCTGCGAAGCAGCGCCATCAAGCAGGGGTTAGAGCCTGAACGCCCGCACCGCCGTGTTCAACTCGCCCCCCAGCTTGAGCAACTGCTCGCCCTGCTCACGCCCTTCGCCAATGCGCTGCAGGTTGTCCTCGCCCAGCTCATGAATCCGTTCGCTGTGGTCGCGGATCTCGCTCACCGCCCCGGTTTGCTGCGCGGTCACATCGGCGATCCGCACCGCCGTGTCGGCAATGGTGCGGATGGCACTGACGATCGCGTCCAGCGCGCCATCGGCCGACTGCGCCTGGTTGGCCGTGGCCTCGGCGTGTTCCAGCTGGGTGCGCATGCCGTCCACCGAACTGCGGGCGGCCTGCTGCAGGCGGTCGATCAGCGCCTGGATCTCGCCGGTGGCGCCGGTGGTGCGCTGGGCCAGCGAGCGCACTTCATCCGCG
Organism: Pseudomonas sp. P110(2024); assembly: GCF_057480795.1. Classification (NCBI taxonomy): domain Bacteria; kingdom Pseudomonadati; phylum Pseudomonadota; class Gammaproteobacteria; order Pseudomonadales; family Pseudomonadaceae; genus Pseudomonas; species Pseudomonas sp. P110(2024). The sequence continues at coordinate 285,340 of NZ_JBLIYT010000006.1, read as the reverse complement.
ACCACGGCGAAGCCACGGCCCATCTCGCCGGCCCGGGCCGCTTCGATGGCGGCATTGAGGGCCAGCAGGTTGGTCTGTTCGGCAATCGCCCGGATCACCGTGAGCACGCCACCGATGGTCGCCGACTCTTCCGCCAGTTGCTCGATCATCCGCGCGTTGCCCTGCACCTCGTCGACCAGCGAACGCAGGCCGGACAGGCTCTGGCCGATCACCGTCTGGCCCTGCTCCACGGCCCGGCCAGCATCGCGGCTGGCCTCGGCGGCGGCGCTGGCATCGCCGGCCACCTGCTGGATGGTCGCCTCCAGCTCGCCCAGGGCGTCGCGGATCTGCGCCGTGTCGCCGGCCTGGCGCTCGGCGCCGTCGTGCAGGGCGCTGCTCATGCCGGCCAGGGCATGGCTGCTGCCGGCCACCTGCTCGGCGTTGTGGCGGATGGTACCGACCAGTTCCACCAGGTACTGGCGCAGGCGGTTCAGCGACTCCTGGATATCGTGCAGCTCGCGGTTGGTGCGGCCCAGGGCGATGGCCTGGGCGAAATCGCCCTCGGCCCAGCGCGACAATGCCGGGGCCAGGCTGGTCAGGGTGCGTGCCAGGCGGCGCTGCAGGGTGTCGATCAGCAGGGCGATCAGCAGGATCAGGCCGATCATCAGGCCCTGGATCAGGCGCACTTCGCCGGCGATGGCGGCGTGCAGGCCGCGCACCTCGGGCTCGAGGCCGGCGATGGCCTGCTGCACCGCTTCCAGGCGCTCGCCGGTGCTGGCGGCCAGGGCGGCGCGGCGCTCGATCTGTTCGCGGGTGCGCTGCAATTCGCCGGGGTAGCGGCCGAGCAGGCTGTGCAGCTCGCGCTTCAGGCCCACGGCGACGTCTTCCTGCTGGCTGCTGGCCTGGGATTCCAGGCCCATCATCGCGGCGAAGTCATCGGCGTTGGACTCGGCGGCGCGGGTCACCCCCAGCAGCGGCAGGTCATCGATGGCCTGGGCCTGGGCGGTGATCAGTTGCAGTTCGCGCTCCACCTCGGCGGCCAGTTCGGCGCGGCCGCTGCTGACCAGCTTGTCCCGGGCCAGGGACAGCCGGCCCAGGTGCACAGAGGCCTCCAGCAGCGGCGTCAGGTAGCGGCCGGCGTCGCTGCTGGCGCTATCGCGGGCGTAGCTGGCCAGTTGTTCGAGGTTCGCCCCCAGCTCCCGCTCGGCTTGCAGCAGCAGGGCCTGGGGATCGCCGGCCAACTTGCCGGCGGCGAGCAGTTCGTTGGCGGTGAAGCCCTGCAGGCTGTCCAGGCTCGGGCGCAGCTTGGCCGACAAAGGCTCTGGCCAGTCGGCCAGGGCCGCCTGCAACTGAGTGTTGGCCTCCATGGCCGCCGCGTGGCGCAGGGCGTCGCCGCTGCCCAGGTAGGCCTGGATGTTGCGCGCGGCATCGTTCTGGAACTGCTGTGACAGGCCCAGGTAGCGCTCCATCAGTTGATAGGGACGTTCCAGGGCGCGTTGCGACCACCACAGGGTCGCGCCCAGGGCAATACACACGGTCACCAGCAACAGGGTGTTGAAATTGGTCAGCCACTTCAGGCGCATAGCCGCGAACTTCCTGCGGAGGGGAGTGGAGAAGTCGGCCCTGAAGTTATTGCGATTTTGTGACGAGGTGATGACGACGGAGGGCTGGCGCCATAAAAAAGTGGCACAGTGCCGGTATTGGCTTCTGCTGTGGTTTTCCTGCGTCGGCCTCTGTCCGGCAAGCCGGCTCCCACAGGGGGCTAAGGCTCGACCCGCACCACGCAGTTGCGTCCGGCATGCTTGGCGCGGTACAGCGCTTCGTCCGCGGCGCTGGCCATGGTCAGCGCGTCGAGCTGCTCGTCCAGCTGCACCACCCCGGCGCTGAAGGTGCACTGCAGGTCGTGGGGCTGGGCCGGGTAATGGATCTCGGCAAAACGTCGACGGATTTCGTCGAGCACCTTGTGCGCCGCGTCCAGTCCGGTATTGGGCATGACGATGGCGAACTCCTCGCCGCCGTAGCGGCCGATGAAGTCGGTCTTGCGCAGGCGCTGCTTGAGGAACAGCGCCAGGCTCTTGATCACCCGGTCGCCCATGGGGTGGCCGTGGCGGTCGTTGATTTTCTTGAAGTGGTCGATATCGAGCATGGCGAAACTCAGCGGCTGCGCTTCGCGGCGGGCGCGGAAGCTGCAGTCCTCGAGCAGCTGCAGGATATGGGTGTGGTTGTACAGCCCGGTGAGGCTGTCGCGGACCATCCGCGCCTTGAGGTGGCGAGCACGGGCGGCACGGTTGCGCACGGTGGTCACCAGGTGCCGCGAGCGGATCGGCTTGGTGAGGAAGTCGTCGCCGCCTTCGCTCATGGCGTCGAGCTGCTTGTCCAGGTCGTCCTCGGCCGACAGGTAGATGATCGGTACGCTGACGTAGCGGTCATTGTGGCGGATCACCTTGGCCAGCTCAGGGCCGGTGCACTCGGGCATGTACATATCGAGGATGATCAGGTCGGGCTGGAAGTCGGCCAGCTCGCTCATGGTGCGGATCGGCTCGGTCAGGGTGCGGGTGATGATCCCGGCGCTGTTGAGCAGGCGCTCGGTATGCAGGGCCTGGGCGCGGGAGTCGTCGATCACCAGCACGCGGAACGGGTCGTACTGGGTGGCGCTGGTCAACAGCTCGAGCTTCTCCAGCAGGCTGGAGGCGTCCAGGGTGCCGGTGAGGAACTCCTGGCCGCCGGCGCGCACGGCGGCCAGGCGGGTCGGGGTGTCGGTCTCGTGCAAGCAGAAGAACAGCAGCGGCACCGGCTGCTCCAGCCCCTGCTGGGCTTGGGCCGCCAGCTGCAGGCCGACGCCGGCGCCAGTGAAGTCCACATCCATGACGATGGCCGAGGGCAGGCGCTCGCTCATCGACGCCTGGAACGCCTCGGCGCTGCACAGCGCCTGCACGCTCAGGCCGAAGAACTCCAGCTGCTGGGCCAGGCGCTCGGCGCGTTCATGGTCCTGCAGGACGATGTACACCGGCTTGCGCAGTGGCGGCAGGGGCACGTTGTCGAGCTGGTCGCCCTTGCGCAGGCCGGTGCGCGACAGGCGCTGCATCAGGCGGTTGAGTTCGCTGATCAGTTCGGAGTTGAGCCGCGCGCTGTTGGCCTCGATGGCGCGCAGGGTCTGGCCGATGGCCGTCGACAGGCTGCCGTGCTCAGGCTGCTCGAAGCGTTCGGCGTAGCGCTGCAGACGCAGGTTGGCCTCGCACAGCTCGCCCAGGTCGCCGCTGGACCACTCGCCACGCTGCAGGCGCTGCCAGATCTCGAGGATCTGCCGGGCCTGGTGGATCACCCGCTGGGCAAAATGCTGCTTGAGGCGTTCGTGGCTCGGCTCGGCTGGCTGGGTCATGTCCTGACTACTTATGAGTGGGAGGGCGCAGGTTCAATGATGGCTCTATGCTAGCACCCCTTTTCCGACAAGCGAGTGCCTGGGGTCAACAAAGTGTTCAAGGACCGTCATTCAGTTGCCGACCCGATGGTCGCTTATACGAATGGCGGCGTCTGCTTTATAGTGCTGGCATGCGGGCTTGTCGTGGCACCCTGGCCGAGGCCTGTGGTCCAAGCCCTGAACCGTTCGTGACTGATTAAGGACAATGCCATGCTGGATTGGAAAAACCGCGAGGCCAAGGCCGAGCCCCGTGAGCGGGTCGAAACCCGCGGCGCTGCCACCCGTAGCTACCTTGGCGGCCTCTGGAGCCGTGCCCTGGGGACCCTGATCGGCCTCTACCTGCTGGTGTGCATCGGCCTGGGCTGGTACTGGAGCCAGGAGCCCGAGCTGTTCCCGGTGCAGCAGAACGCCCAGGCCGCCGCCGAGCGCAACGGCCAGCAGATGGTCATCGGCTACACCACCGTCGAGACTCTCAAGACCGTCGCCGGCACTTTGCTCGACAAGCCGGGCGGCTATATTTCAAACGACCGCTTCCCGCCGGGGCTGTGGATGGACAACATGCCGAGCTGGGAGTACGGCGTGCTGGTCCAGGTGCGCGACCTGTCCCGTGCCCTGCGCAAGGACTTCGCCCGCTCCCAGTCGCAGTCGACCGAGGACGCCGACCTGGCCAAGGCCGAGCCGCGTTTCAACTTCGACAACAAGAGCTGGATCCTGCCGTCGAGCGAGTCGGAGTTCGAAGAGGGCATCAAGTCGCTGAACCGTTACCAGACCCGTCTGGCCAAGGGTGACCAGGGCGCGATCTTCTACACCCGCGCCGACAACCTGAACAACTGGCTGGGCGACGTGGCCACCCGCCTGGGCTCGCTGTCCCAGCGCCTGTCGGCCAGCGTCGGCCGGGTCAAGCTGAACAACACCCTGAAGACCGAGGCCGTGGCCCCTGGCCAGGCGCCGCAGGTCGACGAAGAAGTGGTCGAGACCCCGTGGCTGCAGATCGACAACGTGTTCTACGAAGCCCGCGGCCAGGCCTGGGCGCTGTCGCACCTGCTGCGCGCCATCGAGGTCGACTTCGCCGACGTGCTGGCGAAGAAGAACGCCACGGTCAGCGTGCGGCAGATCATCCGCGAGCTGGAAGCCTCGCAGGAAGCGCTGTGGAGCCCGATGGTGCTCAACGGCAGCGGCTTTGGCATGTGGGCCAACCACTCGCTGGTGATGGCCAACTACATCTCCCGGGCCAACGCCGCGGTCATCGACCTGCGCCAACTGCTGTCCCAGGGCTGATATGCCGGTCAATCCTGCCGAGGTCGCGCACCGCGCGGCCTCCGACGCCGAGCTGGTGGCGTGGGTGGACGAGCATGACCAACTGCTCGGCGCCCTGCCACGGGCCGAGCTGCGCGAGCGCGGCCTGATCGGGCGCTGCACGTTCATCCTGCTGTTCAACGGTGCCGGCGAGCTGTGTGTGCACCGGCGCACACTGAGCAAGGCGTTGTATCCCGGGTACTGGGATGTGGCGGCCGGCGGCATGGTGGGGGGGCAAGAGTCCTACGCCGACTCGGCGGCCCGGGAGCTGGCCGAGGAGCTGGGGGTGAGCGGCGTCGAGTTGCGTTTTCACGAGACGTTCTACTTCGAGCAGCCGGGCAACCGCCTGTGGTGCGCGGTGTATTCGGCGGTGTGGGACGGGGCGCTGCGCTTGCAGCCCGAGGAGGTCATCGAGGCGCGGTTCATCAGCGTCGAGCAGGCCCAGGCCGAAAGCGCGCAGCGACCGTATTGCCCGGACTCGCTGGTGGCGTTGCAGCGGTACCAGGCTGGCCTGATCTGATGGACTGCGCTGCCCCTGGGGAGCGCCCGGAGTCGCGAAAGGGCCCCAGTGGCCGGAAGGTCGCAAAACTTTCGTAAAATGGCGCAATCCTGTACTTAGCAACAGCCAGATTTATCGTTACACTGCGCGCCCTTTTCGGGCTGTCGCATGACCTTGCGGCAGTAGCGCCGCCCCTGCCAGAGTGGGGCTTCGCGGTCGGCTCCCGCCGACCAGTTTTTGTCCTCAGCACCGAGGAACAAAAGTGGCCAAGAAAGCTTCTTCCCTCGCCGCCCTTGGCGGTCTCGTATATTCCACCGATGCCGGTCGGCACTGTCCCGACTGTGGCCAGCCGGTGGACGCTTGTGTCTGCAAGCAGCAGGTCATCCCCGAAGGCGACGGCATTGCCCGTGTGCGCCGTGAAAGCAAAGGCCGTGGCGGCAAGACCGTGACCACCATCACCGGTGTGCCGCTGGCGCTGGAGCCGCTCAAGGAACTTGCCAGCACGCTCAAGCGTCGCTGTGGCACCGGCGGCGCGCTCAAGGACGGCGTCATCGAAATCCAGGGCGACCACGTCGAGCTGTTGCTCGCCGAGCTGATCAAGCAGGGCTTCAAGGCGAAGAAATCCGGCGGCTAAGTGCCGCCGCGCGATTTTTTGCCCAGTGCTTTCTAAACTCGTTCCGGTGGCCAGGGTCTATGCCTGGACACGGAAGAATCGTCATTTTCAGTATCTACACTGCCTGCGCCCTTAGCGGGGCCGTGTTATCGACTTTTCATACAGGGGACTTGAATGTCCGTACGACGCACACGCAAAGACGATGGTAGCCAGTGGACCGTGGCCGACAGCCGCAGTGTTTATGGCATCCGCCATTGGGGCGCTGGTTATTTCGCCATCAATGAAGCCGGGCGCGTCGAAGTGCGCCCCAACGGCCCGGACAGCGCGCCGATCGACCTGTTCGAGCAGGTCCAGGAGCTGCGCCAGAGCGGTCTGTCGCTGCCGCTGCTGGTGCGTTTCCCCGACATCCTGCAGGACCGCGTGCGCCAGCTGACCGGCGCCTTCGACGCCAACATCGCGCGCCTGGAGTACCAGAGCCAGTACACCGCGCTGTACCCGATCAAGGTCAACCAGCAGGAAGCGGTGGTCGAGAACATCATCGCCACCCAGAACGTCTCCATCGGCCTGGAAGCTGGCTCCAAGCCCGAGCTGCTGGCGGTGCTGGCGCTGGCGCCGAAGGGCGGCACCATCGTCTGCAACGGCTACAAGGACCGCGAGTTCATCCGCCTGGCGCTGATGGGTCAGAAGCTCGGCCACAACGTGTTCATCGTCATCGAGAAGGAATCCGAGGTCGCCCTGGTGATCGAGGAAGCCGCGGAGCTGAAGGTCAAGCCGCAGGTCGGCCTGCGCGTGCGCCTGTCGTCGCTGGCCTCGAGCAAGTGGGCCGACACCGGGGGCGAGAAGTCCAAGTTCGGCCTGTCCGCCGCCCAGCTGATTTCGGTGGTGCAGCGCTTCCGTGACGCAGGGCTCGACCAGGGCATCCGCCTGCTGCACTTCCACATGGGGTCGCAGATCGCCAATCTGGCCGACTACCAGCACGGCTTCAAGGAAGCCATCCGCTACTACGGCGAGCTGCGCGCCCTGGGCCTGCCGGTCGATCACATCGACGTTGGCGGCGGCCTGGGCGTGGACTACGACGGCACCCACTCGCGCAACGCCAGCTCGATCAACTACGACATGGACGACTACGCCGGCGTGGTGGTCGGGATGCTCAAGGAGTTCTGCGACGCGCAGGGCCTGCCGCACCCGCACATCTTCTCCGAGAGCGGCCGCTCGCTGACCGCGCACCACGCCATGCTGGTGATCCAGGTGACCGACGTCGAGAGCCACAACGACGAGATGCCGACCATCGAGAACAAGGAGTCGCTGCCCGAGACCGTGCAGTGGCTGGCCGACCTGCTCGGCCCCACCGACATCGAGATGGTCACCGAGACCTACTGGCGTGCCACCCACTACATGGGCGACGTGGCCGCGCAGTACGCCGACGGCAAGCTGACCCTGGCTGAAAAAGCCCTGGCCGAGCAGTGCTACTTCGCCGTGTGCCGCCGCCTGCACAACTCGCTCAAGGCCCGCCAGCGCTCGCACCGCCAGGTGCTGGACGAGCTGAACGACAAGCTGGCCGACAAGTACATCTGCAACTTCTCGGTGTTCCAGAGCTTGCCGGACACCTGGGCCATCGGCCAGGTGCTGCCGATCATCCCGCTGCACCGTCTGGACGAAGAGCCGCTGCGCCGCGCCGTGCTGCAGGATTTGACCTGCGACTCCGACGGCAAGATCAACCAGTACGTCGACGAGCAGAGCATCGAGACCAGCATGCCGGTGCACGCGGTCAAGGAAGGCGAGGACTACCTGCTGGGCGTGTTCCTGGTGGGCGCGTACCAGGAAATCCTCGGCGACATGCACAACCTGTTTGGTGACACCGACTCGGTGAACATCTACCAGAACGCCGACGGTAGCGTGTACCACGCCGGCATCGAGACCCACGACACCATCGAGGACATGCTGCGCTACGTGCACCTGTCGCCGGAGGAGTTGATGACCCACTACCGCGACAAGGTGGCCAGCGCACGGATCAGCGCGCGCGAGCGCACGCAGTTCCTTGATGCGTTGCGGCTTGGGTTGACCCGGTCTTCGTACTTGTCTTCGTAAGCTGGGGCCCGCGTTGCGGGCCTTTCGCGACACAAGGCCGCTCCCACAGGTATTGCAATTCCTTATGGAATCCCGGTACCTGTGGGAGCGGCCTTGTGTCGCGAAATGAGGGCGAAGCCCTCACCGAAGTCACATCGAGAAATGATCCAGTAGCTGTCCACCTTGCCACCACGGCTAACTTTGAATGCAATGTTCAAAGGAGCACGACATGGATAGCCCACACTCCCATCTTCTACGTCGAGGACGAGTTTCCGAGCCTGGGCGCCACTATTTGCTGACAACCACTACCCGCGACCGCAAACCGCTGTTCGCTGATTTCAATCTCACCCGAGTCGTGGTCAACCAGATGCGCCTTTGTGATCAGAAACATGCTTGTCGCACCTTGGCTTGGGTCCTGATGCCTGACCATGTGCATTGGCTTGTCGAGCTTGGGCACATCCACCTGAGCACACTGATGTGTGCGTTCAAATCTCGCAGCAGCAATGCGCTATACCGCGAGGGTGTCGAACGGCGGCACATCTGGCAGACCGGTTATCACGACCGGGCCTTGCGGCGGGAAGAGGATGTCAAAGCGGTTGCCCGGTACATTGTTGCCAATCCCATTCGTGCAGGGTTGGCCAAGCGTGCCGGCGAGTATTCACATTGGGATTGTGTGTGGCTGTAACCCCGCAGGTAAGGGCTTCGCCCTCATTTCGCGACACAAGGCCGCTCCTACAGATGACCGCGATCCCCTGTGGAAGCGGCCTTGTGTCGCGAAAGGGGCGCAAAGCGCCCCCTGCTTCACCGAACCCAACGATCCCGTTGCTGTAACCGCCACCCCACCCACCCCAGCGTCACCGCCCTCAGCGCCATGAACAGCAAGAAGGCCAACCACAACCCATGGTTGCCGAACCCACGCATGACAACCGCCACAGGCAACGCGATCACCACCGACACCAGCATCGCATTGCGCATCTCTCGCGCCCGGGTGGCGCCGATGAACAGCCCATCCAGCAGATAACTCCACACCGCCACCAACGGCAGCACCGCCAGATAAGGCAAGTACGGATACGCCGCCTCGCGCACACTGGCGATATCGGTCTGCAGGTCGATGAACAGATGGCCGCCCAGCAGGAACAGCACCGCAAACCCCAGGCTGACGATCAACGACCACCCGCAGGCCACTGCAAGCGCCCGCTTCAGGGCATCGCGATCACGGGCGCCGATGGCGTGCCCACACAGCGCCTCGACCGCATGGGCCAGGCCATCGAGGGCGTAGGCGGTGAGCATCAGCCCGTTGAGCAGCAAGGCATTGGCCGCCACCGTCGCTTCACCCAGCCGTGCACCCTGCACGGTCAACAGCAGGAAAACCAGCTGCAGCGCGAGGCTGCGCAGGAAGATATCGCGGTTCACCGCCAGCAAGGGCCGCCAGGCCTGCCAGCGCTTCAGCGCGGCCCAGGCGATATGCCCGGGGTAGGCGCGCAGCGCCGGGCGGGTGAGGGCCAGGCCGAGCAGGGCGGCGCACCACTCGGCGATCACCGAGGCCCGTGCCGAGCCGACCACGCCCCAGTCCAGGCCGAGCACGAACCACAGGTTCAGGGCGATGTTCAGCAGGTTGGTGGTCAGCAGGATCGCCAGCGGCGCCCGGGCGTTCTGCGTGCCGAGGAACCAGCCAACCAGGGCGTAGCTGGCCAGCGCCGCCGGCAGGCCGAGCAGGCGCGTATGGAAGAATGCCTCGGTGGAGGCATGCAGCGCCTCGCTGGGCTGCATCGCGTGCAGCGCCAACTGGCTGAAGGGCAGGGCGAGCAGGCCGATCAGCAGGGCGAAGGCCAGTGCCAGCAGCAGCCCCTGCACCAGCACTTGACGCAGCGCGGCGCCGTCGGCGCGGCCGGCGGCCTGGGCGGCGAAGCCGGTGGAGCCCATGCGCAGGAAGCCCATCAGGCCGACCATGAAAGTGAACAGCGTGGCGCCCACGGCCACCGCGCCCAGCTGGTGGGCGTGGGGCAGGTGGCCGATCACCGTGCTGTCGACCAGCGCCACCAGCGGCACCGAGATGTTGGACAGGATCATCGGCGCGGCCAGTGCCCAGACCTTGTGGTGGGTGGGGCGGTCGCGCCAGGCGGTGGACAGTGAAGACATGCGAATCCTTCGTTGCAGGGCCGCTTCGCGCCCCCTTGCAAGATCAAATACGCCATTGTACCGACCAGGCAACCAATCGGCGCGAACAGGGTCTCACTTGCCGCGCATCGCCAGGTAAGCCCTGCGGCGTTGCGCTATAGTTGCCTCCCTCACGTACACGCTGCCGAAGAGTCCCCTCTCAAATGCTTAACAAAGGATTGTTGCTGGCCTGCGCGCTGGCCCTGCTCAGTGCCTGTGATTCTTCCACGCCGGACAAGCCATCGGCCCCCGCCGATGCCGCCACCGCCGTTGCGCCCGCCGAAACCAAGGCGGCCAAGCGCGAAGACCCGGCGCTGCTCGCCAAGCGCTACGCGGGCCGCGAGCTGACTGTGCTGGACGTCTCGGAAGTCCAGCTCGACGGTGCCAGCACCCTGTCGGTCAGCGTCTCCGCGCCGTTGGACGCCAACCAGGACTTTGCCGCCAAGCTGCACCTGGTCGACACCGTAAAGGGCAAGGTCGACGGTGCCTGGGAACTCTCCGACAACCAGATGGAACTGCGCCTGCGCCATCTGGAGCCGCAGCGCAAGATGGTCCTGACCATCGACAAGGGCCTGCTCTCGGTCAACGGCAACCAGCTTGAAGCCGAATCGGTCAGCCGTTTCGAGACCCGCGACATGCAGCCAACCGTGGGCTTCGCCAGCCGTGGTTCGCTGCTGCCCACGCGCCTGGCCGAAGGCCTGCCGGTGATCGCCCTGAACGTCGACAAGGTCGATGTCGAGTTTTTCCGCATCAAGCCGGACATGCTTTCCAGCTTCCTGGTCAACTGGGGCCGCAATTCCAGCCTCTACTACTACCAGTCCAAGGAAACCCTGGAGATGGCCGAGCTGGTCTACAGCGGCCGCTTCGACCTCAACCCCGCGCGCAACACCCGCGAGACCGTGCTGCTGCCGATCGCCGGAATCAAGCCGCTGCAGGAGCCGGGCGTGTACCTGGCGGTGATGCGCGCCTCGGGCACCTATGACTATTCGCAGCCGGCGACCCTGTTCACCCTGAGCGACATCGGCGTCTCCGCGCACCGCTACCGCGACCGCCTGGACGTGTTCGCCCAGGCACTGGAAGGTGGCAAGGCGCTCAAGGACGTCACCCTCGAACTGCACGACGACAAGGGCAAGCTGCTGGCCCAGGCCAAGACCGACGGCGACGGCCATGCCCAGCTGCCGATCACCGCCAAGGCCGACACCCTGATCGCCACCCAGGGCGTGCACACCACTCTCCTGCGCCTGAACACCGCGGCCCTGGACCTGGCCGAGTTCGACATCACCGGCCCCCAGGCCAACCCGCTGCAGTTCTTCATCTTCGGTCCGCGCGACCTCTACCGCCCGGGCGAGACTGTGCTGCTCAACGGCCTGCTGCGTGACCAGGACGGCAAGCCGGTCAAGGCCCAGCCGGTGAATGTGGAAGTGCGCCGTCCGGACGAACAGGTCAGCCGCAAGTTCGTCTGGGAGGCCGACAAGAACGGCCTGTTCCAGTACCAGTTGCAACTGGCCACCGAGGCCCCGACCGGCCGCTGGCAACTGCTGCTGGACCTGGGCGGTGGTCGCAAGCAGGTCTACGAATTCCTCGTCGAGGACTTCCTCCCCGAGCGCCTGGCGCTGGAGCTCAAGGGCAGCAGCACGCCGCTGGCGCCGGATGAGACTGCCACCATCCAGGTCAATGGCCGTTACCTCTACGGCGCGCCGGCCGCCGGCAACCGCCTCAGCGGCCAGGCTTACGTGCGCCCGCTGCGCGAAGCGGTGAAGGCGCTGCCGGGCTACCAGTTCGGCGCGGTCACCGAGACCGACCTGAACCAGGACCTGGAGCTGGACGAAGTCACCCTCGACCAGAACGGCAAGGCCCGCATCGATATAGAAAGCCGCTGGGCCGAAGCCCGCTCGCCACTGCAACTGACTGTGCAGGCCAGCCTGCAGGAGTCCGGCGGCCGGCCGATCACCCGGCGCCTGGAGCAGCCGATCTGGCCCGCCGACCGCCTGCCGGGCCTGCGCGGCCTGTTCGACGGCGAAGAGACCGACGGTGACGGCCCGGTGGAATTCGAGTTCCTGGTGGCCGACCGCGAAGGCAAGAAGCTGGCCGCCGACAACCTGAAGGTGCGCCTGATCCGCGAGCGCCGCGACTACTACTGGAACTACTCGCAGAGCGACGGCTGGAGCTACAACTACAACGAGAAATTCCTCACCCAGGCCGAGGAGACCGTCAGCGTGAAGGCCGGCTCCACCGCCAAGCTGAATTTCCAGGTGGAGTGGGGCCCGTACCGCGTCGAGGTGGAAGATCCGCAGACCGGCCTGGTCTCCAGCGCGCGCTTCTGGGCCGGCTACCGTGCCCAGGACAACGCCGAAGGCGGCGCGGTGCGCCCCGATCAGGTCAAGATCGCCCTGGACAAGCCGGCCTACAAGGACGGCGGTACCGCCAAGGTCACCGTCACCCCGCCGGCCGCCGGCAGCGGCTACCTGATGATCGAATCCGCCGACGGCCCGCTGTGGTGGCAGGAAATCGACGTGCCCGCCGAGGGCAAGACCTTCGACGTCGAGCTGGACAAGAAGTGGGCGCGCCACGACCTGTACATCAGCGCCCTGGTGATCCGCCCGGGCGAGCGCAAGGCCAATGCCACGCCGAAACGCGCCGTGGGTGTGCTGCACCTGCCGCTGGACCGCGCCGAGCGCAAGCTGGCCGTGTCGCTGCAGGCGCCGGAGAAAATGCGACCCAAGCAACCGCTGACCGTGAAGTTCAAGGCGGTCAACGCCGACGGCAGCGTGCCGAAGCAGGTGCATGTGCTGCTGTCAGCCGTGGATGTGGGCATCCTCAATATCACCGACTTCAAGACCCCCGACCCGTTCGCCAGCCTGTTCGGCCGCAAGGCCTATGGCGCCGACCAGCTGGACATCTACGGCCAGCTGATCGAGGCCGGCCAGGGCCGCCTGGCCAGTCTCGCCTTCGGTGGTGACGCCGCCATGGCCAAGGGCGGCAAGCGGCCGAACACCACAGTGACCATCGTTGCCCAGCAAAGCTTGCCAGTGAACCTCGACGAGAAAGGCGAAGGCCAGGCCACCGTCGATATCCCCGACTTCAACGGTGAACTGCGCTTGATGGCCCAGGCCTGGACCGAGGAACACTTCGGCATGGCCGAAGGCAAGACCGTGGTCGCCGCGCCGCTGATCGCCGAGCTGTCCGCGCCGCGTTTCCTCGCCGGTGGTGACCGCACCCGGCTGGCGCTGGACCTGGCCAACCTGTCCGGCCGCGACCAGCAACTGAGCGTGCAACTGATCGCCGAAGGCCAGCTGAGCCTGGTCGGTGGTGCCCAGCAGAATTTCACCCTGGCCGAAGGCCAGCGCACCACCCTGATGATCCCAGTGCAGGCCCAGGGCGGCCTGGGGCAGGGCAAGGTGCGGGTGCAGGTCAATGGCCTGCAGCTGCCGGGCGAGCCGGCCAACACCTTCGAGCGCGAGTGGACCCTCGGTGTGCGCCCGGCCTACCCGGCGATGCTCAAGCACTACCGCGTGGCCCTCAAGGACCAGCCCTGGAGCCTGCCGGAGAGCGACCTGGCCGAGTTCGAACCGGCGGGCCTCGAGGCCAGCCTTGCACTGTCGAGCCGCCCGCCGCTCAACCTGGGCGAGCAGATCCGCGCCCTGGAAGCTTACCCCTACGGCTGCCTGGAGCAGACCACCAGTGGCTTGTACCCGTCGCTGTACGCCGATGCCGACAGCCTCAAGCGCCTGGGCATCAAGGGCGAGCCGGCCGATGTGCGCAAGCGCAAGATCGAGATGGGCATCGAGCACCTGCTGGGCATGCAGCGCTACAACGGCAGCTTCGGCCTATGGAGCTCGGACAGCGAGGAGGAGTACTGGCTGACCGCCTACGTCACCGACTTCCTGCTGCGCGCCCGTGAGCAAGGCTACGGTGTACCCGCCGAAGTGCTGAAGAAGGCCAGCGAGCGCCTGCTGCGGTATGTGCAGGAGCGCAACCTGATCGAAGTCGACTACAGCCAGAACGCCGACCACACCCGGTTCGCCGTGCAGGCCTACGCTGGCCTGGTGCTGGCGCGTAGCCAACAGGCGCCGCTGGGCGCCCTGCGCAGCCTGTTTGAACGCCGCGCCGACGCCCGCTCCGGCCTGCCGCTGGTGCAACTGGCGGTGGCGCTGGACAAGATGGGCGACAAGCAGCGTTCGCAGCAGGCATTGCAGGCAGGCCTGGCCGTGACTCGCAGCAAAGGCTGGATGGCCGACTACGGCAGTGCCCTGCGTGACCAGGCGCTGATCCTCGCCCTGCTGCAGGAGAACAACCTCGCCGGCAACCAGGTCGACCAGCGTCTGTTCGGCCTGTCCGACGAGCTGGCCGCCAATCGCTGGCTGTCCACCCAGGAGCGCAACGCGCTGTTCCTCGCCGGCCGTGGCCTGTTGGGCAAGCCGGAAGGCAACTGGAAAGCTCGCCTGGACAGCGCCGGTGAAGTGCGCGAGTTCGACAACAACGACTCGGGCATGAAACTCGAAGGCCCGCTGCTGGCCTCGCCGCTGACCGTGCAGAACCAGGGCGGCGACACCCTGTACCAGCAGCTGACCCTGTCCGGCTACCCGCGCCAGGCCCCGGCCGCCAGCGGCAACGGCATGGAGATCCGCCGCGAGTACCTGGGCATGAACGGCCAGGCGCTGGATGTACGCAACCTGCGCAGCGGTGACCTGGTGCTGGTGCACCTGGCGCTCAAGGCGCAGGATCAGGTGCCGGATGCCCTGGTGGTCGACCTGCTGCCGGCGGGCCTGGAGCTGGAGAACCAGAACCTGGCGCAGAGCGCCGCCAGCCTGGACAACGCCAGCAGCGCGGTGAAGCAGTGGCGCGAGTCGATGCAGAATGCCAGCGTGGTGCACCAGGAGTACCGTGACGACCGCTACGTGGCTGCGCTCAAGCTCGACAGCTACGGCACCACCCACCTGCTGTACCTGGCACGTGCCGTGACCCCGGGCAGCTACCGCATCCCGCCGCCGCAGGTGGAGTCAATGTACCGGCCGAACCTGCAGGCGATCGGCGACAGCCAGGGTGAAATGGTGGTACGCGCCCGCTAGGCAACGCAGGAAGCGACTCGTGGGAGCGGGCTTGCCCCGCGATAGCGTCAGGTCAGGCAGCAATGCCGACCGTACGGACGCCATCGCGGGGCAAGCCCGCTCCCACGAGGTTCAGTGAACGACCCAACTCAACACCCACAACCCCAGCAATGCCCAGATGATCCCGAGGATGATCGACGCCCGCATGAACGCGCGTATCGCCGAGTACAGCAGCATCAGGCCGACGATCAGCGCCAGGATGCTGACCAGCGAGGTGTCCATGCCCAGCGTGCGCGCCAGGCCATCGATGAAATTGCCGCCGGCGTTGGCCAGCAGGTTGAACAACCCGCTCAGGCCGTCG
Source organism: Pseudomonas sp. P110(2024) (assembly GCF_057480795.1). Lineage (NCBI taxonomy): Bacteria > Pseudomonadati > Pseudomonadota > Gammaproteobacteria > Pseudomonadales > Pseudomonadaceae > Pseudomonas > Pseudomonas sp. P110(2024). The sequence continues at coordinate 269,902 of NZ_JBLIYT010000006.1, read as the reverse complement.
ACGATGAAACGGATCACCGAACCCAGTACCTGGCCCAGCCACTCGAAAAAACCTTCTACATGCATAGTCGCTTCCTGATCAACGAATCGGCGATTCCCAGCCTTTGGCCATCACCTGGCCCGGTCGGTTCCCGATGCCAAGCTTAGCGCGCCCAGGTCTGCTCAAGCTGCTGCGGCGTGTCGCCGCCTCCGTGCTGGCGGTCATGGTCCTGCTGTGGCTGGCCGACCGCATCTGGCCGTTGCCCATGCCGGGCGACGACCTGGCGCGGGTGGTGCTGGCCGAGGACGGCACGCCGCTGTGGCGCTTCGCCGATGCTGACGGCGTGTGGCGCTACCCGGTCAGCCCGGACGAAGTCTCGCCGCTGTACCTTGAAGCCTTGCTCGCCTACGAGGACCGCTGGTTCTATCACCACCCTGGGGTCAACCCCATGGCCTTGGCCCGGGCGGCCTGGCTCAACCTGCGCGGCGGGCGGGTGGTGTCCGGCGGCAGCACCCTGTCGATGCAGGTGGCGCGCCTGCTCGATCCGCACGACCGCACCCTGGCCGGCAAGCTGCGCCAGTTGTGGCGCACGGCGCAGCTGGAGTGGCACCTGTCCAAGGCCGAGATCCTGCAGCTCTATCTCAATCGGGCGCCGTTCGGCGGTACCTTGCAGGGCGTGGCCGCGGCCAGCTGGGCCTACCTGGGCAAGTCGCCGAAACACCTGACCCCGGCCGAGGCCGCGCTGCTCGCCGTGCTGCCCCAGGCGCCGAGCCGCCTGCGTCCGGACCGTCATCCCGAGCGTGCCCAGCGCGCCCGGGACAAGGTGCTACAACGCCTGGCCGAGTACCAGGTGTGGCCGGCCCAACGCATCGATGAGGCCCGCGAAGAGCCGCTGCTGCTGGCGCCGCGCCAGGAACCGGCACTGGCGCCCTTGCTGGCCCGGCGGCTGAACACGCCGGACAGCCCGCCGCTGATTCGCACCACTATCGACGCCGCCCTGCAACGACGCCTCGAAGACCTGCTGATGGGCTGGCGCGCGCGCCTGCCCGAGCGCACCTCGGCGGCGCTGCTGGTGGTGGAAACCCAGAGCATGGCGGTGCGCGCCTATCTCGGTTCCATCGACCTGGGTGACGAGCGTCGCTTCGGCCATGTGGACATGATCCACGCCCTGCGCTCGCCCGGCTCGACCCTCAAGCCATTCCTCTATGCCATGGCCATGGACGACGGCCTGATCCATTCCGAATCGTTGCTGCAGGATGTGCCCCGGCGCTATGGTGACTACCGCCCCGGCAACTTCTCCATGGGCTTCAGCGGCCCGGTGTCGGCCAGCTCGGCGCTGGCGCTGTCGCTCAACCTGCCGGCGGTGCAACTGCTCGAGGCCTACGGGCCGAAACGTTTCGCCGCGCAGATGCGCATGGGCGGCATGCCGCTGGTGCTGCCACCGCTGGCCGAGCCGAACCTGTCGTTGATTCTGGGTGGCGCGGGCAGCCGGCTGGAGGATCTGGTCGGTGGCTACGCCGCGCTCGGCCGTGGCGGCAACAGCGCGAAGATTCGCCTGCAGCCCCAGGACCCGCTGGTGGAGCGCCGCCTGTTGTCGCCGGGCTCGGCCTGGATCACCCGGCGTATCCTCAGCGGCCTGGCCCGGCCGGACCGCGACCCTCATGCCGAACTGGTGCAGCGTCCGCAACTGGCCTGGAAGACTGGCACCAGCTACGGCTTTCGCGATGCCTGGTCGGTGGGGGTCGGTCCGCGCTACTTGATCGGCGTATGGATCGGCCGTCCCGATGGCACCCCGGTGCCGGGCCAGTTCGGCCTGGCCTCGGCGGCGCCGCTGATGCTGCAGGTGCACGACCTGCTGAGCAATCGCGACAGCCAGCGCGGCATCGAGGTGCCGGTCGAGCCTGTGCCCGCCTCGGTAGGCGTGGCGGCCATCTGTTGGCCCCTGGGCCAGCCGATGAACCGCCAGGACACCAACTGCCGCCGCCAGCGCTTTGCCTGGACCCTGGACGGCACCACCCCGCCGACCTTGCTGGCGGCCGACCAGCCCCTGGGTCTGGGCTTGCGCGAGACGGTGTGGCTCAACGACCAGGGACTGCGCGTCGATGCCGCTTGCCCCGGGGCCAAGGCCCACGACGTCGCCTTGTGGCCGGCCCCGCTGGAACCCTGGCTGCCAAGGGCCGAGCGCCGCGCCGCGCGGTTGCCCGCGGTGGACCCGGCCTGCCCGCCACAGCAGGTGGTCAGCGCGCCGCCGCTGTCGATCGTCGGCGTGCGCGCCGGCGACAACCTGCGCCGCCCGGCCACCAGTCACGAGCCGTTGCAACTGCGGGTGTCGGCCCTGGGCGGCGCGGGGCGGCGCTGGTGGTTCCTTAATGGTCAGCCGCTGGGCGAAACCCAGGGGCAGGACAGCTTGCCGGTGCGTTTCGAACAGGCGGGCAGCATCGAGTTGAGTGCGTTGGATGAAAGTGGCGAGACGGCGCGGGTGGCGTTTCAGGTCAGCGAGTAATCCTGCTGGGGCGAAAGGGCCGCAACGCCAATCGAGGGTTTCAGACCTCCCCCAGAATGGCCACCACCTCGATCATCTGATCCCCCGCCGGCCTGCGCCACAGCACCTCATCCCCAGGTCCGGCGCCCAGCAGCGCCCGTCCCAGCGGCGAGCCCCAGTTGACCAGCCCGTGTACCGCGTCGGCCTGGTCCTCGCCCACCAGTTGCACCTGATGCTCCTGGTTGTCCTCATCGACGAACCGCACTCGGCTGCCGATCTGAACTTTTTCGGTGGACGTGGCGCTCGGTACCACCTGCGCACTCTGCACGCGGGCGCTGAAGTAGCGCAGGTCGCGCTCGGTATCAGCCAGCCGCTGCCGGTCGGCGCGCTCGCCCTGGGCCTGCAGTTCGCTGCGCAGCGCAGTGAGCATGGCCAGCCGCTGCTGCAACTGGGCGAGGCCGGTGGCAGTGACGTAGTTGGGCTGGTCGCTGACCCGTCGCTCCACCGGCTGGCTGGCCTGGGCGGCGGCCTGGTCTTCGTTGACGAATGCTCGGCTCATGGGCGGCCTCCTTTGTGCTGGAGACCATGGTGGCAGGTCGCGGGTTTCAATGATTGTCCGATTGCGACGTCATTTGCGGCGATAGGCGCGGGCGGCGCCCTGGTCCTTTTCCTGCTGCCAGTCGCGGTCGCGCTCGTCCCAGTAGCGCTCGCGGTACTCGCGCAGGTCTTCGTTGGACTGCATCGCGTGGCACTGGCGAAAGCCATCGTCCCAGCCGCTTTCGTACTGGCGGTTGTGCAGGTAGCGCGGGACATCCTTGCGAAAGTCGCCGGCCATCAGCCCGGCGGCTTGGCGACCGCTGCTGCAGCCGTCCTGGAAGCCGTCGGCGTAGGCGGGGGGATAGCCCTGGTTGACCATCTGTTCGTGGGTGGTTTCACAACCGGCCAGCAGCAATACGACACACACGCCCAACCAATACCGCGACATATCCACAAGACCTTTAGCGTAATGGTGGAAAGTCTAGGTGGTGAATTGTCGGCGCGATGTCAAAACGCTGTCGAAGGATCGCGACGCGCTCCCACGAGGAAGGCCACATTGATCAGTATTGGTACCACTTCAGCTCCAGCATCACCTCGTTCTGCGCCGTGGCCAGATGGCTGAACTGCCGGGAGGCGCTCAACCGCAGCCCAAGGTCCCGGCTGATCTCCCACTGCTGGTTCAGGCTCACGCTGCGGCGTACCTCGCCATTGGTGAAGTAATCACCCTTGGCTTCCAGCGTCAGGTTGCCCAGCGGATTGCGCCACAGCAGCCCGCCATTGAACCCGGCTGCCGGCGAGATGAACTCGGCGAAGTCGTTGTGGTGCTCGACCCGCACCGTGCCCAGGGCGAAGCCAAGCAGGTCGTCGCTTAACTGCCAGGTTCCGCCGGCGCCGCCGTTGACGTGGCTGACCAGCACCTCGTCGTCGTGCTTGCCAGGCACCCGCTCCAGGCCCCCGGCAACCTGCCACGACCAGGGCTTGAGCAACTCATTGCGCGGGGTCAGTGAGCGGATGGTGGCCAGGTCCAGGCGCTGCACCTGCCAGTCGTTGCCCTCGTACTGGCGCAATTTGAGCTGAAGGATCTCGATCTGCGCGCCCAGCGGGAAGCCATACAGGTTGTCGTTGAGGTCGTGATAAGCCATGCGCAGGCCGTACTCGGCGTAAGCGCGGTCCTCGCGGGTCCCGACGCCCAGTTGCCAGGTGCGCGACTGATGGCCGTCCTCGGGCAGGCCTGGGCGCTCGATCACCAGCGGTGGCGGCGGGTTGCGGTTGATCGCCCTGAGCAGCTCGAAACTGCGCGCGGCCTGGGCCGGGTCGCGTTCCTGGCCGTTGGCCCGGTAGCGCTCCAGGCGATAGGCGGCATCCTGCACCAGCGCCTGGCGTTCGCGGGGCAGGGCGGTGAAGTCGGGGCTCTGCAACTGAGCGGTATCGGCGCTGATGGCCAGCACCTGCTGTTTTTCCTCATGGTCCAGCGGCTCGGCGCGGGCCAGCAGTTCGCGCTCGCGGGAGGGACGGTAGCGCACATCGGAGACCAACCCCGATTGCTTGACCGCCTTGACCGTGTCGGTGGGAATGGCGGTCAGCGGGAACTGCGAGGTCAGGTCCAGGCTCGGGCGCGCCACCTGCAGCAGTTCCAGCAGGCGGTAGGAGCAGTTCTCGTCGAAGAAGAAGTAGTCGAACTTGATCTGCTTGAGCTCCCACACGTGCTCGACCATGCGTCCGGTCTCCTCGGGCGTCAGGTCCAACTGGTATTCCCAAAGGTCGCGGTTTTCCAGGCTGCGGTACTCGGACAGCTTCTCCTGGTAGGGCATCATCGCGAACAGCCCGGGATAACCGCCCATCAGGCCTTTCCAGGCGTAGAGGATGCTGTTGTCGCTGCCTTCGATATAGGCGCCGAAGTTGATCGCGTAGCTCAGCAGCGTGGTGTCGTCGCGACGGGTGTTGGACTGGTCGATACGCAGCAGCGTGTGGCCGAACATCGACGACGGGCTGTTGAGATAGGCCGCCGGGAAGATCAGCGTCGCGCTGTGCGGGTCGATGGATGTGTACCAGGTCTTGAACTCCTGGCAGTCCGGGCTCGGCAGGCCACTGAGGTTCAGCTGTTCGCGCAGCCAGCGGGTACGCGCGGGGAACACGCATTGGGCATGCTTGTCGCCCAGGCTGGCTGGGGCGTACAGGGCGGCGACGGTGGCCTGCAGCTCCTGGTCGGGATGGTGGGCGCCATCCTCGGCGAGGAAAAAGCGTTTGTCGTCCACATAGCTGCGCCAGCCGCCGAGCTTGGCGGTTTCGTAGTGCCCGAGGGCGATCCAGTAGGGCGTGGCCGCCAACTGCTGGACGCGGGCCGGGTCGAGCTGTGGCGCGGCATGAATCGGTGCGCTGACGAGCAGCGCCAGGGGAGCGAGGCGTTTGAACATGTCGGGCAACTACATCCTGATGATGCCGGAAGGTGAAGCGCCAAGCCCGCCCCGCTGCCGGGGCGGGAGGCGTGGTACTTAAGCCTCGGTGGCGTACTTGGCCAGTTGTGGGTCGCTCTTGAGCACGGCCAGGGTGTTGGAGTGGACAGTTTCGGCAGTCACGTCGGCGCTGCTGAAGATCTGCTGGAAGTGCTCGTGGGTGACGGCGGCGAAGCGCGCGCGGTCTTCAGGGGCCACACCGAGGACCACGGCGTAGGTGGTCAGGGCTTCGCCCTGGCCCTGGGCCATGTCTTCGGAGAGCTCGTTCATCATGCCGTTCATGGCAAACCAGGATTTGCCGCCATAGGTGAGCGCGGCCTTGGTCGAGCAGCCGTTGGTGCCCGAGGTCATGCCGAAGGTTGCGTTGCCGGACGTGCCGTTGGTGGTGGAGGCCAGGAAGTGGGCCGGTGTGCCGCGCTGGCCCTCGAACAGCAAGTTGCCCCAGCCGCAGTTCGGGCCGCCCGGCGCTTCGGCCATGGCGTTGATCGAGACAGCGGCGAACAGAGTACCCAGAAGAATCCGTTTCATAGCGTTGTTCTCTTTCTCAAGTGACATACCAATGGTCAGGGTTCTGGCAACGCGGTTGCCAGGGCGGGAGGATTTCCATCCCCCTGCGCAGCTTGGAGTTTAGGCACGATCCAAAGGTTGCGTTGTTTATTGCGAAAAATTGCTTGCGTGATCGGTCATGTTGGGCTGTGACATAAAGTCCCACGGAGCCTTGCCGCTGCGCGCTGGCAGCGCCAGAATGCCTTTCATCCGCCCCGCCGAAGTAAGGAAACCCAATGCCCGATCCTGTCGCCTCGCGCCTGCGTCTCGCGCCCGAAGCCCTGACCCGGCGTTTCTCCGCTGAACAGTTCGCTTTCTCCAACACCGACGACCTGGAGCCGTTTCGTGGCGTCCTGGGCCAGGAGCGTGCCGTCGAGGCCCTGCAGTTCGGCGTGGCCATGCCGCGCCCCGGTTACAACGTGTATGTGATGGGCGAGCCCGGCACGGGCCGCTTCTCGTTCGTCAAGCGTTACCTCAAGGCCGAAGGCAAGCGCCAGCACACCCCGGCCGACTGGCTGTACGTCAACAACTTCGAGGACTCCCGCGAGCCGCGCGCCCTCGAGCTGCCGTCCGGCAGCGCCCATGAGTTCATCAACGACATGAACGGGCTGATCGACAACCTGCTGGCTACCTTCCCGGCAGTGTTCGAACACCCGTCGTACCAGCAGAAGAAGAGCGCCATCGACCGCGCCTTCAACCAGCGCTACGACCGGGCGCTGGACGTGATCGAGCGGGCTTCGCTGGAAAAGGACGTGGCGCTGTACCGCGACAGCAGCAACGTCGCCTTCACCCCCATGGCCGACGGCAAGGCGCTGGACGAGGCCGAGTTTGCCCAACTGCCGGAGGAGGTGCGCGAGCGCTTCCATGAAGACATCGCCGCGCTCGAGGACCGCCTGAACGAGGAACTGTCCAGCCTGCCGCAGTGGAAGCGCGAGTCGAGCAACCAGTTGCGCCAGCTCAATGAAGAGACCATCACCCTCGCCCTGCAGCCGCTGCTGGCGCCGCTGTCGGAGAAATACGCGGAAAACGCCGCGGTGTGCGCCTACTTGCAATCGATGCAGTTGAACCTGCTGCGCACCGTGGTCGAACAGCTGGTCGACGACAGCAAGACCGACGCCGTGGCGCGCAAGATGCTCGAAGAGCAGTACGCGCCCAACCTGGTGGTTGGCCATCCCGGCAAGGGCGGGGCGCCGGTGGTGTTCGAGCCGCATCCGACCTACGACAACCTGTTCGGCCGCATCGAATACAGCACCGACCAGGGCGCGCTGTACACCTCCTATCGCCAGCTGCGCGCGGGAGCGCTGCACCGCGCCAACGGCGGTTTCCTGATCCTGGAAGCGGAGAAGATGCTCGGCGAGCCGTTCGTCTGGGACGCCCTCAAGCGCGCGCTGCAATCGCGCAAGCTGAAGATGGAGTCGCCGCTGGGCGAACTGGGCCGCGTCGCCACCGTCAGCCTGACGCCGCAGGTTATCCCGCTCAGCGTCAAGCTGGTGATCATCGGCTCGCGCCAGCTGTACTACGCGCTGCAGGACCACGACCCGGACTTCCAGGAGATGTTCCGGGTGCTGGTGGACTTCGACGAAGACATGCCGATGGTCGACGAGAACCTGGAGCAGTTTGCCCAGCTGTTGCGCACCCGCACCAACGAAGAGGGCATGGCGCCGCTGACCAGCGACGCGGTGGCGCGCCTGGCCACCTACAGCGCGCGCCTGGCCGAGAACCAGTCGCGGCTGTCGGCGCGGATCGGCGACCTGTTCCAGCTGGTCAGCGAGGCGGACTTCATCCGCCAGCTGGCCAACGAGGCCATGACCGACGCCGGCCATATCGAGCGGGCGCTCAAGGCCAAGGCCCAGCGCACCGGGCGGGTCTCGCAGCGGGTGCTCGACGACATGCTCGCCGGGATCATCCTGATCGATACCGAAGGCGCGGCAATCGGCAAGTGCAACGGCCTGACCGTGCTCGAGGTCGGTGATTCGGCGTTCGGCATGCCCGCGCGGATTTCCGCCACGGTCTATCCGGGCGGCAGCGGCATCGTCGACATCGAGCGCGAGGTCAACCTCGGGCAGCCGATCCACTCCAAGGGGGTGATGATCCTCACCGGCTACCTGGGCAGCCGCTATGCCCAGGAGTTTCCCCTGGCGATTTCGGCGAGCATCGCCCTGGAGCAGTCCTACGGCTACGTCGACGGCGACAGCGCCTCGCTGGGCGAGGCCTGCACGTTGATCTCGGCGCTGTCGCGCACCCCGCTCAAGCAGTGCTTCGCCATCACCGGCTCGATCAACCAGTTCGGCGAGGTGCAGGCGGTCGGCGGGGTCAACGAGAAGATCGAAGGCTTCTTCCGCCTCTGCGAGGCCCGTGGCCTGACCGGCGAGCAGGGCGTGATCATCCCGCGGGCCAACGTCGCTACGTTGATGCTCGACGAGCGGGTAGTGCAGGCGGTCGAGGCCGGGCGCTTCCATGTCTACGCCGTCAGCCAGGCCGACGAGGCGCTGAGCCTGCTGGTCGGCGAGGAAGCCGGCGCGGTCGACGACAAGGGCGAGTTTGCCGAGGGCAGCGTCAACGCCCGGGTGGTCGAGCGCCTGCGGGTGATCGCCGAGATGATCAGCGAGGAAGAGATCAAGGAGGCCGAGAAGGAGCGTATGGAGGAGGTCATCGCCCAGGCCAAGCCTGCCTGAGTCAAGAAACCGGCGCTGGCGGCCATGTGCTACCGTTCAGCGCCGGTTTTCCAACTTTTTACTCAGGTCGGCTAAAGTGGAACTTAAGGACGTTGTCAGGGTTCAGGATGGAAACAGCCTGAGGGTTTCAGGCTGAACAGGGCTTTACAGAGGGGACGCCGCCATGCGCAACCTCAGCCTCACCCGCCAGTGCCTGGGCCTGGTGACCCGCATCGAATGCAGCATCCGTCCGCTGGCCGGGGACAACGGCATGTGGACCTTGCTGTTCGCCGCCGGCATGGCCGGTGAACAACCCTCGGCGATCAAGGCCCAGGGCCCGTTCCACGGGCCGATGGTGGCCGAGTCGGTGATGAACGCCATCGTCGACAGCCTCACCCTTCATGGCTATCAGGTCGCGGAAGACCCGCAGATCTGGTGCCTGCACCTGCAGGCGCAGTTGCGCCGAATCAACGGTGAGCGGTGCCGCAATCTTGGGGACTATCAGTTCCATCCGGAAACCTGAGCGTTTTTCCTGTGGAACCAGGTTCCCGTGGGAGCGGGCTTGCCCCGCGATAAAGGCCCGGCCTGGCCATTGTGACAGGGCGGCTGGCGCCATCGCGCGGCAAGCCCGCTCCCACGAAGTCGCCTCCACAAAGTCTGCTCGCACGATGCACTGCGGCAACCAGCCGCAGGCTTTTGCTGTCACAGGTGGCTGGCTATACTCGCGATCGCTTTTCCAGTCACTTCACGAGTCCCCCTACTGTCCATGGAACGTATCCTCGAAAACGCGATGTATGCCTCGCGCTGGCTGCTCGCCCCAATCTACTTCGGCCTCTCGCTGGGCCTGCTGGCACTGGCCCTGAAGTTCTTCCAGGAAATCATCCATGTCCTGCCCAACGTCTTCACCCTCGCCGAGGCCGACCTGATCCTGGTGATCCTGTCGCTGATCGACATGTCGCTGGTCGGCGGCCTGCTGGTGATGGTGATGATCTCCGGCTACGAGAACTTCGTCTCGCAACTGGATATCGACGAGAGCAAGGAAAAGCTCAACTGGCTGGGCAAGATGGATTCCTCGTCGCTGAAGATGAAGGTCGCCGCGTCCATCGTCGCCATCTCCTCGATTCACTTGCTGCGGGTGTTCATGGATGCCCAGAACATCTCCACCGACTACCTGATGTGGTACGTGATCATCCACATGACCTTCGTCATCTCGGCATTCGTCATGGGTTACCTGGATCGCATTACCAAACACTGATTCGTTTGGGCGCTATCGCGGGGCAAGCCCGCTCCCACGCAGGCCTTAAGGTTGCGTGGGAGCGGGCTTGCCCCGCGATCTTTCTGACCAGCGGCAGCTTGTGCTTTCGCCGTTGCCGTACAAAAAATGAGCACTCATGCCTGGTTCCCGCAGCGAGGTGCGCCCATGAACCTGCATCAGCTCAATACCGAGGCCAGGGCTGGCCATGTCGACGAACTCAACCTGATCGCCATCGAAGGCGGTGATTACCTGCTCGAGGCCCGGGTCAAGGGCCGTGCCCATCCGCTGGACGATACGCGTGGCAAGCGCTTGCGCGTGCACTCGGTCGAGGACGCCCGCTTGCTCCTGCAATCGATTCCCCTGTTGTCGATGAACCTGGTGCACTGGTCCGTGCAGGATGAGATGTGTGGCCTGGGCCTGCACCCGGAAGAAGACCTCAAGGTCCCGATTTCCCAGCGTTCGGCCTGGTAGCTGCTTCGCGCGGCACCAGTGTGCTAGGCTGCTCGCCCTTTTCATTAGGGCGCGGATGCAGTGCGCCCTTAAGCGGAGCAAGCCAATGTCCGAACTCAACCTGTCCACCGACGAATCCCGCGTCAGCTACGGCATCGGCCGCCAGCTGGGCGGCCAGCTGCGTGACAACCCGCCACCAGGCGTCAACCTGAACGCCATCGTTGCCGGCCTGACCGACGCCTTCAACGGCGCCGACAGCCGCGTCAGCGAAGAAGACCTGTCGGCCGCTTTCAAGGTCATCCGCGAAGTGATGCAGGCCGAAGCCGCTGCCAAGGCCGAAGCCGCCGCTGCCGCCGGCAAGGAATTCCTGGCTGAAAACGCCAAGCGTGAAGGCATCGTGACCCTGGCCTCGGGCCTGCAGTACGAAGTGCTGACCGCAGGTGAGGGCGCCAAGCCGTCCCGCGAAGACAACGTGCGCACCCACTACCACGGCACCCTGATCGACGGCACCGTGTTCGACAGCTCCTACGATCGCGGCCAGCCGGCCGAATTCCCGGTCGGTGGCGTGATCGCCGGCTGGACCGAGGCCCTGCAACTGATGAACGCCGGCAGCAAATGGCGCCTGTACGTGCCGAGCGAGCTGGCCTATGGCGCCCAAGGCGTCGGCAGCATCCCGCCGCACAGCACCCTGGTGTTCGACGTCGAGCTGCTCGACGTTCTGTAATGCCTGATCGCGGGGCAAGCCCGCTCCCACTGGTGCTCTGCTACCTCGTGGGAGCGGGCTTGCCCCGCGATGCCTTTCAGTTCCAATCCGTTCCCCCCGGGCGCAACGCCCGCGCATAGCAGAACAGAAACAGATTTCTTACCAGCTCCTTGAGCACCCCGGGTTCACTCGAATTCAGCCCCGTGAGGTCCAGGTCACCCTGGTCACGCAGTTCGTCGAGCGCGTCTTCTTCGAGCACGGCGCACACTTCGCCGGTCTCGCGATGCAGGATGCGCAGGTAGGGGTGGGGGCGGTCGAGCCAGGCGTCGATCAGATAGGTCATGGCTATTCTCCTTGGATAGCGTTTCCAATGAGAATAATTCTTATTATCAAAATAGCAAGTGACTATTGGAAGAATTCTTCCGAATGGTGCAGCCGATCCTGTTGCAGGATCTGTCAGGGCCGCCCGTTGGGCAGCCCCGAGGGGCTGGCGATCAGACCTTGCGCACGAACTCGGACTTGAGCTTCATCGCGCCGATGCCGTCGATCTTGCAGTCGATGTCGTGGTCGCCGTCGCACAGGCGGATGTTCTTGACCTTGGTGCCGACCTTGACCACCAGGGACGACCCCTTGACCTTGAGGTCCTTGATCACGGTGACAGTGTCGCCGTCCTGCAGGACGTTGCCGACCGAATCCTTCTTCACCACGTCGTCGCTGGCGGCTTCGGCTTCGCCGCTGGCCGACCACTCGTGGGCGCATTCGGGGCAGATCAGTTGAGTGCCATCCTCATAGGTGTATTCGGAGTTGCATTGGGGGCAGGGTGGCAGAGTGCTCACGGCTTTTCCTTTCAAGTACAGGCGGGTAAAGGCGCACATTGTATAGGGTTTAGTGATTTCCTGCACAAACGCATCGCGGGGCAAGCCCGCTCCCACGCCATGATGTGTGCTGGCGTGGGAGCGGGCTTGCCCCGCGATGAGGGTGTTGCGATGAATCAGTGGGTGCGCGCGACCGCGAACTCGCTCAACTCGACCAGGGCATCCCGGTACTCGCTGGCCGGCAGCACTTCCAGGCAGGCGATGGCGCGGGCGACGTAGTCGCGGGCCATCTGCGCGGTGTAGTCCAGGGCACCGGACGCCTCGACGGCGATGCGGATCTGCTCCAGGTCTTCCAGGCCGCCTTTCTGGATCGCCTGGCGCACCAGCGCGGCCTGCTCTTGGGTGCCTTCGCGCATGGTGTAGATCAGCGGCAGGGTCGGCTTGCCTTCGGCCAGGTCGTCACCGACGTTCTTGCCCAGGGTCTCGGAGTCGCCCTTGTAGTCCAGCAGGTCGTCGACCAGCTGGAAAGCCACGCCCAAGTGGTCGCCAAAGGTGCGCAGGGCTTCGCGCTGCTCGTCGCTGGCCTGGGCGAGGGCGGCGGCGCTGTGGGTCGAGGCCTCGAACAGCATGGCGGTCTTGCCGCGGATGACGTCCATGTACACCTCTTCGGTGGTGCTGGCGTCGCGCACCCGCGACAGTTGCAGTACCTCGCCCTCGGCGATCACCCGGGTGGCCTTGGACAGGATCTGCATGACCGGCATCGAGCCCAGCTCGACCATCATCTCGAACGAACGCGAATAGAGGAAGTCGCCCACCAGCACGCTCGGCGCGTTGCCCCACAGGGCGTTGGCGGTGGAGCGGCCACGGCGCATGCCGGACATGTCGACCACGTCGTCGTGCAGCAGGGTGGCGGTGTGCAGGAACTCGATGGTCGCCGCCAGCAGACGCAGGTCGTCGCCTTCGCGGCCCAGGGCCTTGCCGCACAGCAGCACCAGCAGGGGACGCAGGCGCTTGCCGCCGGCGGACGTGATATAGTCACCGATCTTCGATACCAGCGGGACGCGCGAGGTCAGCTGCTTCTTGATGATCTCGTCGACGGCGCTGAAATCGTCAGCTACCGCGCGGTAGAAGGATTGGGGTTGCATCGGCTGCTCCATTGAGGTTGCGCGGCATGCTAGGTCGCAGGTACCGGTGTGTCAAGGCGCGCTGCCCGTGGCCCCGGGCCGGCACTTGCAAGCATTTATAGGGTTGCGTACAATCGCGCACCCTAACTTTCCTGGGCAGCACCTGCCTTACGCAATTGCACCGGGCCGTTCCAGCCCTGTGCAGCCATGCCAGCCAATACTCATCATATAAAGCGCTGGGTGAGCAGGATTATCGGAGAAATACCATGTCTTACGCAGTAATCGTTACCGGCGGCAAGCAGTACAAAGTCGCTGAAGGTGAATTCCTCAAGATCGAAAAACTGGAAGTCGCCACTGGCGAATCCGTGACCTTCGATCGCGTTCTGCTGGTCGCCAACGGTGAAGAAGTCACCATCGGCGCTCCAGTTGTTGCTGGCGCTAAAGTAGTGGCCGAAGTCGTTTCGCAAGGCCGCCACGACAAGGTTCGCATCATCAAGTTCCGTCGTCGTAAGCACCACATGAAGCGCATGGGCCACCGCCAGTGGTTCACCGAAATCAAAATCACCGGTATCCAGGCTTAATCGCCCCGATCCCCTGAATTTATTGGAGAATTGAACCATGGCTCACAAGAAGGCTGGTGGTAGTACTCGTAACGGTCGCGACTCAGAATCTAAACGCCTTGGCGTGAAGATGTATGGCGGCCAGGTGATCAAGCCGGGCAACATCATCGTCCGTCAGCGCGGCACCGAATTCCACGCTGGCTACGGCGTTGGCATGGGCAAGGATCACACCCTGTTCGCCAAGATCGAAGGCGTGATCAAGTTCGAGAAGAAAGGCGAGTTCATGCGCCGTTACGTGAGCATCGTCGCCGCTTAATCGCGACGTCGCTCCAGAAGCCCCGTCATGCGACGGGGCTTTTTCGTTTGTGGTGAGCCTCTTGCAAAGCTGTTTGAATGGGCTGCCGGCGTTGGTTTCTGGTTCGTACGGGGCCGCCGCGCTCATCTTCGCAAGAGCCTCATGGTTTTCTGGTTTTCGACTCGTCATCCGACGAGAGGCGGTTTTGAATGAAGTTTGTAGACGAAGTATCGATCCGGGTTAAGGCCGGTGACGGCGGCAACGGTTGCATGAGCTTCCGCCGCGAGAAATTCATCGAGAACGGCGGTCCCAACGGCGGTGACGGTGGCGATGGCGGCTCGGTGTACATGGTGGCCGACGAGAACCTCAATACCCTCGTCGACTACCGCTACACCCGTCACCACGAAGCCCAGCGCGGCTCCAACGGCGGCAGCACAGACTGCACCGGCAAGAAGGGTGACGACCTGTTCCTGCGGGTGCCGGTGGGCACCACCGTGATCGACGCAGCCACCCAGGAAGTCATCGGTGACCTGGTTACCCCGGGCCAGAAGCTGATGGTCGCCCAGGGCGGCTGGCACGGCCTGGGCAACACCCGCTTCAAGTCCAGCACCAACCGTGCGCCGCGCCAGACCACCCCGGGCAAGCCCGGCGATCAGCGCGACCTGAAGATGGAAATGAAGGTCCTGGCCGACGTCGGCCTGCTGGGCCTGCCGAACGCCGGCAAGAGCACCTTCATCCGTTCGGTCTCGGCCGCCAAGCCGAAAGTCGCCGACTACCCGTTCACCACCCTGGTGCCGAACCTGGGCGTGGTCAGCGTCGACCGCTGGAAGAGTTTCGTCATCGCCGACATCCCCGGCCTGATCGAAGGCGCCTCCGAAGGCGCCGGCCTGGGTATCCGCTTCCTCAAGCACCTGGCGCGTACCCGCGTGCTGCTGCACCTGGTCGACCTGGCGCCGCTGGACGGCAGCAACCCGGCCGATGCCGCCGAGATCATCATCAACGAGCTGGCGCAGTTCAGCCCGGCACTGGTTGACCGTGAGCGCTGGCTGGTGCTGAACAAGGCCGACATGATCATGGACGACGAGCGTGACGAGCGCGTCAAGGAAGTGGTCGAGCGTCTGAACTGGGAGGGGCCGGTCTATGTGATCTCGGCTATCGCCAAGCAGGGCACCGAGAAGCTCAGCCACGACCTGATGCGCTACCTCGAGGACCGCGCCGACCGCCTGGCCAACGACCCGGCCTACGCCGAGGAACTGGCCGAGCTCGACCAGCGCATTGAGGACGAGGCCCGCGCCCAGCTGCAGGCCCTGGACGATGCCCGCACCCTGCGCCGCACCGGTGTCAAGAGCGTGCACGACATCGGCGACGATGACGACTGGGATGATTTCGAGGACGACGAAGACGGCCCGGAAATCATTTACGTGCGCGACTGATCGGTTGCAGTACACTAAACGCCGCTCTCTGGAGCGGCGTTTTTGTATCCACGGTATCTACAGATTCGACATAGGTTGGAAGAGAAGATGCGAAGCAAGGTGACTGGCGCCAGGCGCTGGGTCGTGAAGATCGGTAGCGCGCTGCTGACCGCCGATGGCAAGGGCCTCGACCGCGGCGCCATGGCGGTATGGGTCGAGCAGATGGTGGCCCTGCGCGAAGCGGGCGTGGAACTGGTGCTGGTCTCCTCCGGAGCCGTGGCCGCCGGCATGAGCCAGCTGGGCTGGACCTCGCGACCGAGCGCGATGAACGAGCTGCAGGCCGCCGCCTCGATCGGCCAGATGCGCCTGGTGCAGGCCTGGGAGTCGAGCTTCGGCGAGCACGGCAAGCACACCGCGCAGATCTTGCTGACCCACGACGACCTTTCCGACCGCAAGCGTTACCTCAACGCCCGCAGCACCCTGCGCACCCTGGTCGACTTGGGCGTGGTGCCGGTGATCAACGAGAACGACACCGTGGTCACCGACGAGATCCGCTTCGGCGACAACGACACCCTGGCCGCGCTGGTGGCCAACCTGGTGGAAGCCGACCTGCTGGTGATCCTCACCGACCGCGACGGCATGTTCGACGCCGACCCGCGCAACAACCCCGAAGCCCAGCTGATCTACGAAGCCCGTGCCGACGACCCCTCGCTGGATGCCGTGGCCGGCGGCACCGGCGGCGCCCTGGGCCGCGGCGGCATGCAGACCAAGCTGCGCGCCGCGCGCCTGGCCGCCCGTTCCGGTGCCCATACCATCATCATCGGTGGCCGTATCGAGCGCGTGCTGGATCGCCTCAAGGCCGGCGAGCGCCTGGGCACCCTGCTGTCGCCCGAGCGCGGCATGCTCGCCGCGCGCAAGCAGTGGCTGGCCGGCCACCTGCAGACCCGTGGCACACTGGTGCTCGACGACGGCGCCGTGAAGGCCTTGCGCGAATCGAACAAGAGCCTGCTGCCGGTGGGCGTGAAGACCGTGCAGGGCAGCTTCCGTCGCGGCGAGATGGTGGTCTGCGTCGGTCCCGACGGCCTGGAAGTGGCCCGTGGCCTGGCCAACTACAGCGCCCTGGAGGCGCAGAAGATCATCGGCCAGCCGTCCGACGCCATCGAGAGCCTGCTGGGCTACAGCGCCGAGCCTGAGCTGGTGCACCGCGACAACCTGGTCCTGGTCTGAAGGAGATCACCGTGCTGAAAAGGATGTTTGCCGTGGCGGCGATGCTGCTGCCGATGCTGGCCGGGGCCGAGGAGATCGGCCAGGTGTCCACCGTGTTCAAGTTCGTCGGGCCCAACGACCGTATCGTGGTCGAGGCGTTCGATGATCCGAAGGTCGACGGCGTGACCTGCTACCTGTCGCGGGCCAAGACTGGCGGTATCAAGGGGGGCTTGGGGTTGGCCGAGGACCGTGCCGAGGCGTCGATCGCCTGCCGTCAGGTCGGGCCGATCCACTTCAAGGGTGACTTGAAGGATGGCGAGGAAGTGTTCAAGGAGCGCACCTCGCTGGTGTTCAAGACCATGCAGGTGGTGCGTTTTCTCGACAAGAAGCGCAATACGCTGGTGTACCTGGTGTATAGCGATCGCCTGATCGAAGGCAGCCCGCAAAATGCGGTGACGGCGATTCCGATCGTGCCTTGGGCACAGCAATAACCCGATAGATAGCAGGGAGGCCTTCGGCCTCCTTTCGCGACACAAGGGCCGCAACGCGGCCCCAGTGCACAGATGTCAGGCCAGTTCCTCGGCCTCATCCTCACGCACGATCGCCTTCACCTCATCGCGACGGCTGATGTACTTCCAGTCCGCTTCGTCGATGTAGATGCCATTCGGCCCGCTGCCGCCTTCCAGGTCGATCGCCACCCGTGCCGACACCTGCGGCTTCACGCTCGCCAGGATCGGCACGAAGCCCAGCTGCTGGCTGGTCTCCAGCAATGCTGCCTGGTTGCGTTCGTCGATGTCCGCCGCCTCGTCGAGGTAGTACGGCAGGCGAATGCGCCCGGCCAGGTCGCGGTCCATCAGGTGCAGCAACAGGTACATGTTGGTCAGCGCCTTGATGGTCATGGTGGTGCCGTTGGACGCGGCGCCGTCGATGTCGGCGTGGATCACCGGCTGGCTGTTGATCTTGGTGATCTCGAAGGCCAGTTCGAACAGGTCCTTCAGACCCAGCTGGTTGTGGTTGGCCGCCACCAGCCGCGCCAGGTACTCCTTGGCCTCTTCGTTCTTGTGATCCTGTTCGGCGCTTTGCGTCAGGTCGAACACCGACAGCGTTTCGCCTTCTTCGTACTGGCCGGCGCTGTGGATGATCTGGTCGATGTGCCGGAGCGCTTCCTTGTTCGGTGCCAGCACCACGCGGAAGCTCTCCAGGTTGGACACCTGGCGCTTGTTGATCTCGCGGTTGAACAGCGCCAGCTGGTGCTCGAGGCTGTCGTAGTCGCTGCGGATGTTGCGCAGGGTCCGGGCGATGTCGGTGACCGCGGCGCGGCGGGCCTTGGCCAGGGTCAGCGCTTCCTCGGTGCGGTGCGAGTAGGCGTTGATCAACAGCTGCAGGCGGCGCTCCATGTCGTCCTCGCTGTCGAACTTGGCCACGCCTTTGAGGCGCACCTGGGCGTACAGCGCCTCGATCTGGTTGTCCACGCGCTGCAGCGCCTGCCAGCTGTCCTGGTAGTCGTTGAGCAGCGGCAGCAGGTTGTCCATGGAGTCGTCGATGGCTTCCATGAACGGCGTGCCGAACGGCAGGTCGGCCGGCAGCAGTTGGCGGCGGCGCAGGGCGTCTTCGAGGGTGCGCTGCTTGGCTTCGAGGTCGGCGATCTGCCGACCCACCAGCTGCAGCTTGGCCGACAGCTGCTGGACGCGCTCGGTGAAGGCGTCGCTGGAGCGCTTGAGCTCATCCTGGGCGGCTTCCAGCTGGCCCAGTTGCTCCATCTTCTCCGGCTCTTCGGCGGCCAGGGTCTCGGTACGGCGGAAGTCTTCCAGGGCCTTCTGCGCATCCAGCACCTGCTGGTACAGGGCCTCGGTCTGCGCCTTGCTGGCGGCGCGGTCGAGGGCCACGGCCTGCTGGGTCTTGAGCTGCTTGAGCTCTTTTTCCAGGCGCTCCTTCTGGTCGCGCAGGGCGGCGCGGTCGGCCAGGGCCTGCAGCGCGGGTGGGTCGATGTGCGAGATGTCGATGGACAGGCCCGGCACTTCGAAGCGTTCGCCCTTGAAGCGGTCGAGCACGCCTTCGAGGGTCTTCACCCACACATCGCTGTCGTCCAGCTCGATGCCACGGTCGCCCAGCGGCAGGCTGAACAGCGCGCCGTTGAACAGGCGCATCAGGCGGTCGACGTCCTGCTGCGAGAACTCTTCGCGCAGGCGGGCATAGCTGTTGTTGTCGGCGTGGTCGAGTTGCTGCTTGACCGCCTTGACGCGTTTTTCCAGGTCGCGCACGCGCTCGTCGAGGTCTTCGGCGGAGAACTGACGCGACTGGGCCAGAGCACCGGCCAGTTCGTCGTGGGCGTCCTTGGCGGCCAGCAGCTGCTGTTCCAGCACCTTGACGTCGGTGACCAGGGCGAAGCGGTGCTTGAGCACCGACAGCTCACCCAGCCAGCGCTGGATACCGGTGATCTCCCGTTCCAGGCGCATCAGTTCCTGGGTGCCGCCGCGCTGGTCGTTCTGCAGGCGGTCCTGTTCGCCACGGTAGTGCTCGGCCTGGATGGTCAGCTCTTCCTTGCGCGTCATGGCGTATTCCTGCCAGGTGCCCAGCAGGTTGTCGAGCAAGGGCGAGATGCGGTGCAGCTTGCCGCGCAGGATGTCGCGCTGGGCCACGCCGCCGGCCAGGGCCTCGACCAGGGGGCCTGCGGCCACCAGGGCGTTGTAGTCGCCCTCCATGCGGCGCACGTCGCGGAAGGCCTCTTCGCAGGCGGCGATGTAGTCGACGCTGCCCGAGCGCAAGCTGTGCTCGAAGGCATCGAGGAACAGCTGCTTGAGCTTGGCGGCGGTGATCTCGCGCATGTGCAGCAGGTTGATGAACAGTGCGCGGAAGGTCTTAAGGCTCTGCTCGCTGGTCGAGCGCAGCGGGATCAGGGTCAGGTCCAGCGGCACCGAGGTGTGGCCGCCGACCAGCAGCCGGCGCAGTTCATCCGGCTTGAGCTCGTAGGCTTTCAGGCCATGGCGCTCGAGGTTGGTGAACAGCTCTTTCTGGCGCAGGCAGGTGTCGTCTTTCTGGTAGTGGGCCAGGTCCAGCTCGCCCTGGTAGGCGAAGAACTGGTGGCCGAAGCCGCCGCCCGGGCCGCGGCCAACCACGCCGATCACATGCGGGCCGTGGGGCAGGTTCAGCTCGGTGAGGATGTAGCTGGTGTCGCTGGCGAAGTAGAAGCGGCGCGACTGTTCCAGGCTGTACTTGCCGAAGCTCATGTCGGACATGCGCGCCAGGATCGGGAACTGCAGGGCGTTGATCGACGCCGATTTACCCAGGTTGTTGGCGCCATAGACCGACAGCGGGTGTTCCAGGGGGAACAGGCCGAGACTGTAGCCGGCGGTGTTGAGCAGTGCGAAGCGGCGGATGCCGTAGCGTTCCTGGCTCATGCGTCAATCTCCTGTTGCTCTTCGCGGATCGCCCGGGCCAGGGCGTCCTCTTCGCTTTCCTCGCCATCGAACGGGGTGAGGTCGAGCGGGTCGTCGGTGCGGTTGAGTTCCTCGGGGGTTTCTTCCACCACCAGCACGGGCACCGGCAGCGGCAGGTCGCTGTGCAGGGTGGCGGCCAGGTCGCGGTCCTGCTGGACCGACAGGCACACGTCGAGGAAACGGTGCATCGGCGGCATGAAGCGGTAGATGCCGCCCTCTTCGAAGGCGAAGCCCAATTGGGTCATGCGGCGCATGATCTTTTCTTCGAGCTCGTCGACGGTCTGCACTTCGGCCTGCAGGAACAGGTCGCGGTATTTGTCGAGCAGCGACGGCAGTTCGTCGCGGCCGATGCTGCCACCGTCGAGCACGGCCATCGGGTCGCGGCCCTGGTCGGCCAGGTGCTCGACCAGGATGAAGGTGAACAGCGACAGGCGCTGGGCGGTCTTGTTGACCTGCGCGGCGGCCTGCTCGGGGACGAAGTAGTAGAAGCCGCGGGTGTCGCAGACCAGCTCGAAGCCCAGGGCCTTGAACAGGGTGCGGTACTGGTCCTGGAAGTTCGACAGCTGGGCGTACAGCTCCGGATCGCGGCGGCTGATATGAAAGCCCTTGAACAGCTCGCGGAAGATCGGCGCGAGCTGGGAGAGTTCGGAAAGATCAAGATGCATGGACGGGGCTCGCGGTGGATTCGGTCGGGGTCGCCGGCTTGTTGTCGCGGTTGGAGGTCAGGGCGAAGGAGCGCAGGCTGACCAAGTGTTCGCGGGTAAGGTATTGCTGGCGATCGAGGCGCTCGCGGCTGAAGCGCTTCTCGCGCGACAGGCGCGAGAACCAGTACAGCAACTCGTCGGTGGCGCCCTCGGGCTCCTGCTCCAGCAGCCAGACCATCAGGTCCGGCAGCGGCAGGGCGTCCTCGCAGCGTTCGAGCATCTCTTTGACCGTGCGCGGGGCACGGGGCAGCGGGCCCTTTTGCGTCTTGTGCGCCTTGGGGAAGCGCGCAGGCTTGGGCTCGAAGCGGGCCAGGGCGTAGACGTACGCCTCGACCTGGCTGGCGCTGCCGAGGAAGGTGCTCTGCGGACGGGTGAACAGCGGCATGGCGGCCTGCGGCACGGCGTCGATACCCTTCTTGCGGATCACCGACAAGGCCAGGGCAGCGCCACGGGTCACGGCATTGTGCCGGCGCGCTTCTTCACGCAGCGGCAGCAGCAGTTCGCGGGCGTGACGCAGGGTCAGCTGGGCGCTGGTCTGCATTTCGAGAATGCGCGCATGGGTGCGCAGCAGCATGTCGTCGTCGACCAGGTGGCCGAGGCGCGCCTGCTCGCCCAAAAGGCGCAGCAGCACGGTCTCGACCTTGCGCACGCCCTGCTCGAAGGCGCCGTCGGCATTGACCAGCTGGATCATCGGCTCGACGTACTCGTCCCAGGTCGCCAGTACTTCGGCGTAGCGCTGGCGCAGGGGGATCTGCCGGTTGCTGGTCTTGGCCCGCTCGGCCACGGCCACCAGCGCCTGCTCGTCGTTGTCGAGCTTCTTCAGCACGTCGCGCACGCGCATGTCGAGCAGGCGCAACTGGCGCGCCAGGTCGTCGCTGTCGCGGTTGTCGAAGGCGTCCTGGATATGCCCGGCCAGGCGTTCCAGGTGGCGCAGGTAGGCCTCGATCTCCAGGCACAGGCCCAGCCGGTGTTCGCGGCGCAGGTAGGCGAGGAAGTCGTGGATCTGCGCGTTGAGCTCGAATCGGTTCGGGCTCTTGGCCACCGGGACCAGGATGTCCAGGCGGATCCACACGTCGAGCAGCTGGGTGATGTCCTGCGGGGTGCTTTCCACCTGCTGGCGGGCCAGCTGCTGGCGCAGCTCGACCAGGCTCAGGGTGCCCTGGTCGAAGCGCTCGCACAGCGGCTCGATCAGGGCCCAGTGTTCGGCTAGGGCGCGCAGGACGCGCTTGGGTTCGATCATTGGCGGGTCGACTCGTTGCCAAATAAAAGGGGCGATTGTACTGCATCCAAGGGGGAGGATTTCACCCCTTGGTCTGTTATGGGGATAACCCTGATGCTCAAAGGGGGATTCACCCCGTCGGAGCGGGCTTGGCCCGCGCTGGCTGACAATCTGTTGCGGCGCATCCTGGGCAACGGCGTTAGAATGCCCGCCTGATTTCGTCCACCGGATACCCGCGCCTTGCTGATCGAGTCCCGCCGCCGCGCCTACCTGTCCGCCATGCAAGTGGTGCACTGGCTGCCGCGCGCCGAACTGCCGTTCGCCGCCCCGTCGCGGCCGGAGCTGCTGTTGCCGGTGGCGCCGGTTGAGGACGTCGACTTCGAGGTGCGTCCAGCCGCCCCCACGCCTGCGCCGAGCGCCACCCCGGCTGCTCCCCAGGCGCGCGCCGAGCGGCCGAAGATCGAAATCCCGCGCCCGGGCAGCGTGCCGAAACCGGCCGCCAAGCCGGTCGAGGCCGAGCAGGAGGCCCCCGCGCCACGCCCGGCGCCGGTACCGCCACCACGCTTTGCCCTGCAATTGCTGCGCGCCGGCAGTTGCCTGCTGCTGGTGGAGCTGGCCACCGGCCAGCCGTTCCAGAGCCGCGATCCGTCGTACCTGCTGCTCAAGGACATGCTGCGCGCCGCCGGCCTGCCGGATGCGCCCCAGATCATCGGCGAGCCGGTGCGCTGGCCGTTGCTGATGCGCGGCAACATGGACCAGGGCCCGGACGCCGCTCGCGACTTCGTCCAGGGTTTCATCGCCGCGCGCCTGGAAGAGGCACCGTGCACCTGCCTGTGGCTGCTCGGTCTGCCGGCCATCCGCTTCGCCGGCCAGGCCGATGCCCAAGCCTACTACCAAGAACTCGAGGTCGACCTGCTCGGCAGCGCCTGGGCCTTGCCCGGCCTTGAACTGTTGATGGACGAACCGCAACGCAAGGCGGACGTCTGGAAAGCCATGCGCCAGCTGATGGCGCGCTGGAAGAGCGTTGAATGAGTGACTCGATCAGTTTCCGCCCGGCAACCGAGGCGGATCTGGATGCCCTGCTTAAGATCGAATATGCCGCCTTCAGCCACCCCTGGACCCGCGGCATCTTCCAGGATGCGCTGAAGTCCTACGAAGTGTGGCTGATGTTCGTTGGCCAGCAGCAGGTCGGCCATGGCGTGATCAACGTGATCATCGATGAGGCGCACCTGCTCAACATCACCGTCAAGCCGGAAAACCAGGGCTGCGGGCTGGGCTTGCGCCTGCTCGAGCACCTGATGGCGCGGGCCTACCAGCTCAATGGCCGCGAGTGTTTCCTCGAAGTGCGCGCCAGCAACCAGTCGGCCTATCGCCTGTATGAGCGCTATGGGTTCAACGAGATTGGCCGGCGCCGTGACTACTACCCGGTGGCGGGTGGGCGGGAAGACGCGCTGGTGATGGCCTGTACGTTGCTCGAAGACTGAGCGCTATGCCCTGTAGGGGATAAACCAGCCCTTCAGGATGCGCTGTCGCGCAGGGAACTATCCCCTGTGGGAGCAGCCTTGTGCCGTGAAAGGGCCGCTCCTGCAGGGATCGCGTGAGCAGTCGGCTCAGATCTGCGGGGGTTCCACTTCGATCGGCTTGCGCAGATCTCGCAAGCTGCGCGTCACCGTCCCGGTATTGCACTTGGCCGCCGCCTGTTCCGGCGTCATGTCGCGGATGGTGCGGTAGAACAGCTCGCAGGTCTGCTTCTTCTGGGTCACCTGCCACTTGCTGGTGCAGGCCTGCAGGGTGAGCTGGGCGTCGGCCTGCGGGTTGCGCCCCATGCCGGCCTGCCAGCAGGCGGCGGAGAGGTCCTGGCCCATCATCTTCAAGCCGGCGGCGTCGGCCTTGTCCTGATCGCCGTCGTAGCTTTTCGGATCGGCCGCGTACCAGATCGCGCTCGGATGGTTGGCGCCGAGCACCGGTACCTTGGCGCTGTCCGGCTCCGGTGCGATGCTGACCAGCCCCAGCACGTTGACCTTTGGCCCGTACTGCTGCTGGATCCACGCACGCACCGGCGCGCCGAAGGCGACCATCGGCAAGGCGGCCTTGCCGTCGTGGGTGAGGGCCACTTCCTTGACCATCCGCACCTGGTAGTCGTTGAAGTAGCTGTAGACCCCTTCCAGATCCTTGCCCGCGCTGGCCGGCGCGGCGATCGGGGCGATGTCGACGATGGTCTGGTAGGCCGGGGTCTGGGTGGCCTCGACGCCGTTGAAGGTCAGCAGCTGCGCCCAGCGGTCGGTGGTGTTGGACTTCAGGTAGTCCTGGTAGCGGGTCAGCGAGTAGTCCGGCGGGAAGTGCAGCAACTCGACGCTGCGGCGGTTTTCCAGGGCCATGCCCAGGGGCAGGAACAGGTACCAGCTGTAGTCCCAGCCGCCTTTCTGGTTGAGGCGGGTGGCGCCCTGGTAGGCCAGTTCGCCGCTGTCGAGCAGCTTGCGCAAGGGGGCGGTGTAGCTGGCCGGCACGCCGGTGATGCTGGCGTGCAGCTTGTCGTTGTCGCGGTTCACCGTGACCTTGGCGTTGGCGTAGCCATCGCGTTGCACGCTCTGGGTGAGGTAGTGCTCGACCGTCTGTTCGAGTGTCCAGTCGCGGTAGCAGATCACGTTGCAGTTGTTGGGGTAGGCGAACAAGCGGGTGACCCGTTGGGCATCGCCCAGGTCGATCTGCGCGTCGGCCATGGCCAGGCCGCTGAAGGTGAGGGCGGCCAGGCCCGATACAGCAATCTTGTGCATGCTTAACTCCTTGTCAGTGGCCGCCGGGATGGCGGGCGCGCCCATGGTGGATGAAGAGGTGGGGCAATGAAAAGCGCCAGGACATGGCTATTGGCTAGCGCGCTGATCGGGCTGGGTGCGGTCCAGGCCGATGAGCGCGATGTGTGGATGTTCGCCCAATGGGCCGGGGATCACGAGAACCGCAAGTTTCGTGAAATGCTGGTGGAGGCCCGGCTATATGGCGTGGTGCCGATCCATCAGTTGCTGCGCTCGGCCTCGGACTGGCGCCTGTGCAAGGCCTCGCCCTTCGCGGTGCCACCGGCGAGCCACTGGCCGGCGGTGCGCTCGACGCTGGCCTTGATCCAGACCCTGGACCGCCAGGGCATCCTGCGTCAGTTCGAAGTGGTGTCGGCCTACCGCGATCCCCGGCTCAATGCCTGTGCCGGCGGCGCGCCGAGCAGTGCGCACATGCGCGCCTTCGCCGTCGACCTGCTGCTACCGCGCGGGGTCGACCCGAGCCCGCTGTGCCGCTTCTGGCAGCAGCACGGCCAGGCCTGGAACATGGGCCTTGGCCGTTACCCATCGGGGCGCATCCATATCGATACGGCCGGCTATCGCACCTGGGGCGGTGACGGTGGGGCCGGCTCGTCGTTCTGCAGCAAGCCCAGGTGAGCCAGGCAGGCCCGGCACTCGTCGCCGACCCACTGCGCGAAGCGCTGGCGCTTGCTGCCGTCATCCAGTGGCTGCGGGCTGAGCAGGTGGTAGCCGGAGCCGTCGCGCAGGAAGCCGTACGGCGCCTGTAACTGGCCATTGTCCAGTTCGTCGCGGACCATCAGCGCCGAGGCGATGGCCAGCCCCATGCCCGCGCTGGCGGCCTGGATCGACAGGTAGAAGTGCTCGAAGTCGCTGCGCGCCGGGTGCCGGATAGCCTGGCCGCTCAGGCGCAGCCAAGTGGCCCAGGCATCGGGGCGGGTGGCGCTGTGCAGCAGGCGTTGGCCCTTGGGATCCGGCGTGGCGACCGGGCCGATCCATTCATCGCAGATCTTCAGGCTGTGCAGTTGGCGGTCCCAGTGGAAGTCATCGCGGCGCAGGGCCAGGTCGATGCCGCTGCGGGCGAAGTCCACCGGGCCGCCGGCGGCCACCAAATGCAGTTGCAGGTCCGGGTGCCGGGTATGGAAGCGCGGCAGGCGAGGGATCAGCCAGCGCATGGCGATGGTCGGCTCGCAGGACACCACCAGTACGTTATCGTGGGCTTGCTGGTGCAGGCGCTGCACGGCGCCTTCCAACTGCTCGAAGATCGCCTGGGTGGTGGCCTGCAGGTCGCGCCCGGCGCGGGTGAGGAAGATCGCCCGGTTGCGCCGTTCGAACAGCTCCACGCCGAGGTTTTCCTCGAGCAGGCGCACCTGGCGGCTGACGGCGCCGTGGGTCACATGCAGGTGCTCGGCGGCGCGTACGAAGCTTTCGGTTCGGGCAGCGATGTCGAAGTAGCGAAAGGCGGTGAGGGGAGGCAGTTTCATGTGCTGGCCTGTTCCGGCGCTATCGCGGGCACCGTTGGATGTGATGATGATATGTCAGGAAAACTAGCAGATTAGCCTCACTATAAATCGATTTTTACTCGTTCAAAGCAACAGGATAATCCCATCTTCCGTGAATTTTCATCGAGGATACCTGTTCGTGAACGAACTCATCGCCGTCGCCCTCTTCACCCTCCTGGCCGTCATCAGCCCCGGCGCCGACTTCGCCATGGTCACCCGCAGCAGTTATGCACAGGGCCGCAAGGCCGGCCTCGCCGCGGCGGTAGGCATTGCCCTGGGCGTGCAGGTGCATGTGCTGTACACCGTGTTCGGCATCGCCGTGATCATCAGCCAGAGCCCGGCACTGTTCCTGGCCATGAAGGTGGTGGGGGCGGGCTACCTGGTGTATCTGGGCTACAAGTCGCTGACCAACACCACGCGCATAAGCCTCGAAGGTCTGGCGCACAGCGAGGCCAGTGTGGCCAGTGCATTACGCACGGGCTTTCTGACCAATGCGCTGAACCCCAAGACCATGCTCTTCGTGGTCAGTGCCTACACCCAGGTGGTGCAGCCCGGCAGCCCACTGGCACTGGACTTCGCCTATGGCGCGTTCATGTCGTTCGCCCATTGGGTGTGGTTCAGCCTGGTGGCGGTGTTTTTCTCCAATCACCTGTTGCGTCGGGCGATGATCGAGCGACAGGTGGTGGTCGATCGGGTCATCGGCGTGGCGTTGATCGGGCTGGGGCTGGCCGTGGTGGTGGCGGGTGTGAAGTAGATTTTTCGCAGGCAAAGAAAAAGGGCTTATCTTTCGATAAGCCCTTTTAAAAGGTGGTGGCTACACAGGGACTTGAACCCCGGACCCCAGCATTATGAATGCTATGCTCTAACCAACTGAGCTATGTAGCCAACTTGGCGCGCATTATTAGCTCGAATCGCGATCCTGTCAACAACGTTTTCAAAAAAAATTTCCAACCTTTCAAAAACTTAGCCGGGCAGGGCGCTTCAGCGCACGACCAGCCAGTGGCCGAGCAGGTTGTGCAGGCGCAGTTGCTGATCGGCAGCCAGGCGCTCGAGGCTCTGCGCCGGGTGGTCGAGGTCGAAATCGCCGCTGACCCGCTGGTAGGTGGCCTGCTCGTTCAGCATCAAGACACGCTGGCCTCGGTAATCGGCCAGGCGTTCGAGCACTTCGCTCAACGGCAGGTTCCTGGCCTTCAACTGGCCGTTGCGCCAGGCATCGGCCAATTTGGCGTCGATCTTCTCGACCGGATTGATGCGGCGTGCGCTGAACGTCACCCGCTCGCCGGCATTGACCAGGCGCTGGTCGCCACCCTGCAACACCGCAGCCTTGCCGGCGAACACCACCAGCTCGTCGTAGTCGGCATGGCGGGCGATCTGCAGGCGGGTGCCGAACACCTGGATCCGGGTGTCATCGACCTGCACCTCCAGGGCACGGCCATCGAGCATCACCTCCAGGTAGACCTGCCCCTGCACCAGGTGCAGCTGGCGGGTGCGGCCACGCAGGTCGACATTCATCGCGCTGGCGCTGTCCAGGTGCAGGGTCGAGCCATCGGCCAGGCGCACGCTGCGGCGCTCGCCGCTGTCGGTGTGCAGTTCGCTGCCCAGGCGCTGCATCACGGGCCAGTAGAGCCAGGCCAATGCGCCCACCAGCAGCAGAAACAGCAGCGCCAGGCACAACCCGGCCCGGCTGCGGCGGACTTTGGCGATGCGTGGGCGCGGGCGCGCCGCCGGCACCTGCAATTGCTGCCAGTAGGCTTCGAGCTGGGCATAAGCCCTTGCGTTGAGCGGGTCCTGGCACCAACTGGCGAATGCCTGGCGCAGGGGCTCGTCGCAGCCGGGCTGGCGCAGGCGCGAGAACCAGTCCAGGGCTTCCCGCTCGGGGTCGGGCGTTGGCTGCAAGGCGGGCATCGGGCTCATGGGATCGGTCTGCTCGCAGGGGGAGGGCGGTTTCGCCCCGCATTTACAGGGAAGAGGAGAAAGGATGCTAAATATATTGAGAATTATTTACAAGTACGTGTCGGATGGAAGGCTCGCCGAAATAAAAAGGTAGCTTCGTATCTATTTGTTTCACGATAATCGGATCCCAATCCGCGGACGGACATCCAGCCCATGGCCATCAGCAGTACCACGACCTCCAGCGCCGGCAACCCGGCCAACCAGGCCTCGCCGCTGGTGATGCGCATCATCGGTTTCTGCGCCCTGGCGCACCTGATCAACGACCTGATCCAGTCGGTGCTGCCGGCGATCTACCCGATGCTCAAGGCCAACTACGACCTGAGCTTCGCCCAGATCGGCCTGATCACCCTGACCTTCCAGATCACTGCCTCGTTATTGCAGCCGTGGGTGGGCTTTTTCACCGACAAGCGGCCTACACCGAACCTGTTGCCGCTAGGCACCCTGTGCACCCTGGTGGGTATCGTGATGCTGGCCTTCGTCGGCAGCTTCCCGATGATCCTGCTGGCCTCGGCGCTGGTCGGCATCGGTTCGTCGACCTTTCACCCCGAGACCTCGCGCATCGCCCGGCTGGCCTCCGGCGGGCGCTTCGGCCTGGCCCAGTCGAGCTTCCAGGTCGGCGGCAATGCCGGCTCCGCCCTCGGCCCGCTGCTCGCGGCGGCGATCGTGATTCCCTTCGGCCAGACCCATGTCGCCTGGTTCGGCCTGGCCGGGCTGTTCTTCTTCGCCGTGACCCTGATGCTGCGCCGCTGGTACAAGGAGCACCTCAACCAGGCCAAGGCGCGCAAGGCGGTGCCGGCCACCCACGGCATCTCGCGCCAGCGGGTGATCCTGGCGCTGGTGGTGCTGGGCCTGCTGGTGTTCTCCAAGTACTTCTATATGTCCAGCTTCACCAGCTACTTCACCTTCTACCTGATCGAGAAGTTCCAGCTGTCGGTAGCCAGTTCGCAGTTGCACCTGTTCCTGTTCCTCGGCGCGGTGGCGGCGGGCACCTTCTTCGGCGGACCGATCGGTGATCGCATCGGGCGCAAGGCGGTGATCTGGTTCTCGATCCTCGGGGTGGCGCCGTTCACCCTGGCGCTGCCGTATGCCGACCTGTTCTGGACCACCGTGCTCAGCGTGGTGATCGGTTTCGTCCTGGCGTCGGCGTTCTCGGCCATCGTGGTGTATGCCCAGGAACTGGTGCCGGGCAATGTCGGGATGATCGCCGGGATCTTCTTCGGGCTGATGTTCGGCTTCGGCGGCATCGGCGCGGCGCTGTTGGGGTATGTGGCTGATCTACGTGGGATCGAGTATGTGTATGGGGTTTGCTCGTTCCTGCCGTTGTTTGGGCTGCTGGCGGTGTTTTTGCCATCTACTGGCAAGCGCTGAAGCAGTATTCCCCCACTGTGTACAGTGGGGGCACGTTTCAGGAGCGATTGAGGTGGTAGTATTTTGAACGATGAACACTGCAGTGCCGTCAGTTTTCTGTACGTACCCCTCCGTTCACGCCTTGTGTTGACCACGAAATGTTGCGGTTATTGCCTGACCGAGCCTGTCGCAAAAGGGCGTGCATACGTGCTGCCGAGTGTGATGCTAAATGGGGGGGAGCGGTCGGTATCTGTGCGGACGGACGCAACCTCGGAATAACACGCTGAGTCACTCTCCTGAACCCGGAGCGAAATACTTCTATAAATCGCTCTCTTCGAGAAGGGCTTCGGACCATCCTCTGCGTCGCTAAAGTTGAATTATTGCTTTCCTCTATGTTTGCGGGAGCAACGGCCAGTTCTTGTTGACGATGATTGATAGAGGAACGATTTTGAGCCAAAGGTCGATTTGCTGGTAATTGCTCGGGAGGATTTATCTGCAGGTGGGCAGGTTGCAGAGCTACCGGCCCTATTTGTAACGGTTGCTCAAGCTCAGGAATATAACGAATAGTTTCGGGTGTGATTTGAAACTTCATTATTGGGGCCCCAGCCTCTCCAGTTGGATCCTGCTGGTTTACTGGATCCCCATTGCAATATGCGTAGCCATTGAGCCCACCTTTGCCAAACGGCGAATGTTGGTCGGCACCCATGAATACCATTAGTGCCGGATTATAGGCGCGATATCCATTACCGAGTAGATACCAACGTGAGCAATCTCGAGGCTGAGCGTTGAACCCAAGTACTGATGTCAAGGGTTTTTTGAGTTGGTCGTATCCGAACGGGGTGTAGATGAAATTTAGTGCTCCTTGTTCGGAGTGTTGCCGAAGGATTGATCCGAGCCTGTCAGTGACTAGCAGCTTAGTCGCAGAACGTGCTTTGAGTATCTGTGTCACAGGCTTTTCCTCGGAGGAATTGCATGCACATAACTATGCTTTCAGGGCGGGACAGGAGCAACTGGTAGAAATGCCAGTTCCGCCATAGCGTCTTTGTGATGGTCGGACTTAAGTCGACCGGTGTGTAAACGATCTAATTGACGACCTCGTCTCCCCTGGCCTAGAGTGCCGCCTCCTCAATCTCTGCGTAGTCGATGCAATGCGCCGTACCCGTAGTCTCCGCCCACACCGCCAGCCTGTCGCCCCGACAGCGCGCCGCGCGTGGCCAAGCGACACGGTGCTCAAGCGTCGGCGCAGCGTGCTGTTCGCCTTCACTTTCTCGCCACACCTTGCCCTGAACTGATCCGCGCCCCTGCATCCCGCGCCTTTGCGGCGTGATCGCGGGCGCCTGCGTTCGAACATCTTTCAGCGGATTTTCCAGTCGGCCAGGGCCAGAGCCCCTGCGCGCCGGCTTGCAAGGAGTGGTACATGAACATGCGTTTGCTGGCGGGCCTGTTGTTCGCCGTGTCGGTGGTCGGTTTCAGCCTCGGGGCGAGCCTGCCGCTGGTGTCGTTGCGCCTGCACGAAGCGGGGGCGGGGACGCTGGAGATCGGCATCATTTCGGCGATCCCGGCGGCGGGCATGATGCTTTCGGCGTTCATGGTCGACGCCTGCTGCCGGCACCTGACCCGCCGGGTCATCTACCTGCTCAGCTTCAGCCTGTGCACCCTGAGCATCGCCCTGCTGGAATGGGCCTTCGACTCGATGCTGTGGCTGGCGCTGCTGCGCCTGGGGCTCGGCATCGGCATGGGCATCGCGATCATCCTCGGCGAGTCGTGGGTCAACGAACTGTGCCCGGAGCATAACCGCGGCAAGATCATGGCCCTGTACGCCACCAGCTTCACCGGCTTCCAGGTGCTCGGCCCGGCGTTGCTGGCGCTGCTCGGCGCCGACAGTCCGTGGCTGACCGGCGTGGTCACGGTCTGTTACGGCCTGGCGCTGCTGTGCATCCTGTTCACCGTGCCCAATGACCATGTCGAGCATGGCGACGAAGGCGAGAAGAGCTTCGGCCTGGCCGGCTTCTTCCGCGTCGCCCCGGCGCTGTGCGTGGCGGTGCTGTTCTTCTCGTTCTTCGATGCCGTGGTGCTGTCGCTGCTGCCGGTGTATGCCAGCAGTCACGGCTTTGCCGTGGGCGTGGCGGCGCTGATGGTGACCGTGGTGTTCGCCGGCGACATGATCTTCCAGCTGCCGCTGGGCTGGCTTGCCGACCGGGTCGAGCGCACCGGGCTGCACCTGGTGTGCGGGCTGGTGGCGATGAGCATCGGCATCGCCTTGCCCTGGCTGCTGCAGATGACCTGGCTGCTGTGGCCGTTGCTGGTGGTGCTCGGGGCGGTGGCGGGCGGCATCTACACACTGGCGCTGGTGCTGATCGGGCAGCGCTTCAGGGGGCAGGACCTGGTGACGGCCAACGCCAGTGTTGGCCTGCTGTGGGGTGTCGGCAGCCTGGTCGGGCCGCTGGTCAGCGGCGCGGCGATGGATGTGGCGCCCCATGGCCTGCCCATGGCGCTGGCGCTGATGGCGGGACTCTTCGTGTGCTTCGCCCGCCAGGCCTATCGCCGGGCGGGCAAGCTTCAGGCGGTGGCGGACTGACCCCCAGCCATCGCGGGGCAGGTCAGAACGTTCCGCGCAAGGTCACCGACACGTTGCGCGGGTCGCCCCAGTAGTAGCCGGTCGGCGTCGGCGCCACCTGGCGGTAGTACTGCTTGTCGAACAGGTTGTTGGCGTTCAGCTGCAGCGAGTAGTTGTCGTTGAAGCGGTAGTTCACCATCGCGTTGTACACCGCATACCCCGACTGCGAGGCTTCGGCGCTGCCGCTGCGGTTGTAGATGTCGCTCTGCGCCTGCACGCCGCCGCCCACGGTCCAGGCCTGCAGCTCGCCCGGCAGGCGATAGCTGGTGAACAGGCGCAGCATGCGCTTGGGGTCGGTGGTGCGGATCGGGTTGCCGTTGTTGCCGGTGGTGTCCTTGAGGTATTCGGTGGTGTTGTAGGTGTAGCCACCGGTCACGTTCCAGCCCGGCAGCACTTCGCCAGAGATCTCCAGTTCGAAGCCCTGGCTGCGGTTCTTGCCCGCGGCGACCTTGCAATAGCCGCTGGTGTAGTTGGGCAGGCACGGGTTCGGCCCGCTGAGGTCGTCCAGCGCGTTGCCCACCTGGTAGATGCGGAAGAACGCCAGCGAGGTGTTCAGCCGGCCCTCGTAGAACTCGCCCTTGATCCCCGTCTCGTAGGCTTCGCCGGTGACCGGTTCGAGCACGGAGCCGGCGGCATCGGTGTTGGTCTGCGGGTTGAAGATCTCGGTGTAGCTGGCGTAGGTGCTGAAGTTCTCGTTGAGGTCGTAGATCAGCGCGGCGTACGGCACGATCTCGTTGTCGACGCTGAACTTGCCGCTGGCCTTGGTGTTGTTCTCCTGCTCGTAGTCGTACCCGTTGGCGCGTGCGCCGATGATCGCGGTCAGCGGGTCGGCCAGGGAGATGCGCCAGGTGGCGTAGGCGCCTTCCTGGGTGGTGCGGGTGCGCACCGGGTGGGCGGTGATGTTGATGTGCGGGTTGGACAGGCTGGTTTTCGGGTCCCAGGTGCGGATGTCGAACACGCCCGATTGCACGTTGTTGGTGGCCGAGGCGTAGGAGTCGTTGCGGATGCGCTCGACACCCAGCATCAGCTCGTGGGTGCGGCCGAGCAAATCGAACGGGCCATTGAGGGTGGCGCTGAGGTTGTTCTGCAGGCTCTCGCCGCCATCGCCTTCGGTCACCTGGTAGCTCATCAGGTAAGGGTTGCGGGTCGGGTTGGCGGTGCCGGTGGCACGGCTGAAGTAGGTCTGCTTGAAGCCGTTGTCGTCCAACTCGAAGTGGGTGCGCTGGGCCATCAGCTTGAGCGTCCAGTCGTTGTCGAAACGGTGTTCGAGCTCGGCGAAAGTCTGCAGGTTGCTGCGGTTCCAGCGGTTCCAGTCGGCGCCCAGGTAGGTGCTGCGGCCGAACGGCAGCGGCGAGCCGTCGTAGTCGGCCGGCAGGTTGCCCCAGGCACCGGTGGCGTCGAGCTGGGTCCATTCCAGGCCGGTGGTGAGGGTGGTGCTGTCGTCGAGGTCGAAGGCCATCACCCCGTACAGCACGTCCTTGCGCTCCTGACGCGATTGCTGGAAGTGGTCCTTCTCGTCGTGTACCGCGATCACCCGGCCACGCACGTTGCCTGTCTCGGTCAACGGCCCGGAGAGGTCGGCGACGTAGCGCTGGGCGTCCCAGGTGCCGAGGGTGACGCTGCCTTCGCCCTGGAACTCATAGGTGGGCCGCTTGCGCACCAGGTTGACGGTGCCCGAGGGGTTGCCGGCGCCGCGCAGCATGCCGGTGGCGCCGCGCAGGACCTCGGCGCGGTCGAGGATCGCCGAGTCGCTCTGGATGAACGAGCCGCCGCCGCTGCTCTGTACCACGGTGGCGCCGTCGTACTGGATGGCATCGATCTGGTAGCCGCGCGAGAAGTACTGCACCCGCTCGCTGTCGGTGAGGTTGACCACCACGCCGGGGGTCTGTTCGAGCAGGTTGGTGAGGTTGGTGATGTTCTGGTCGTCGATCCGCTGGCGGGTGACCACGGTCACCGACTGCGGGGTGTGGCGGATGCTTTGCGGGGTCTTGCCGATGGTCACCGCACCGGTGGTGTAGGAGCCGCTGTGCTCGGTGGTCTCGCCCAGGCGGTTGCTGGAGATGCTGGTGGCGCCCAGTTGCAGGGCGTCGCCGACGTCCAGGGCAGGGAGCAGCAGGAAGCTCTTGTCGCTTTCCTGCTGGACCTGCACATCGCTGCCCCGCAGCAGGATCTGCAGGGCCTGGGCGCTGTCATGCCGGCCTTGGACGCCCTGGGTGGTCTTGCCCCGCAGGCTGCCGGCGTCGAACGACAGGTTCAGCCCGCCCTGGCGCGCCAGCTGGTCCAGCGCGGCGGCCAGCGGGCCGGCCGCGATGTTCCAGTCGCGCGGCTGGCTCTGGCTGGTGGGCGCGGCAAGGGCGAGGGTCGGCGGCAGGCCGGCGCAGGCCACGCCCAGGCCCAGGGCGGCGGCGCGGATGGCATGGCGCAGGGGGGCGTTGCGGGGGGAACACGGGCGGATCATGAAGCGCTCCTGAAGGTTGGCAGACCACTGTTCGGGCTTGTTTCCTTCAGGCCGGACGAGAATGAGATTCCACCTCATTTATTTTTTGATGTTTTCAGGCGGCGCCGATGCTCACCCAGAAGCGCGTGCGGTAGTCGACGCGCACCGGCAGGCTGCGGGCGACCAGCAGCAGGATCTGGTCGGTGTCGGCCAGCTGGAAGGTGCCGGAAACCTTGAGCCCGGCAACTTCCGGCGCGCAACGCAGCAGGCCGGGGCGGTAGCGCGACAGTTCGTCGGTGAACTCGCCCAGGGGCATCTGCTGCACGCTGAGTACGCCATCGGTCCAGCCCCAGGGGTCACCGTGCAGGGTGGCGGGCTGGAAGTCGCCCTGGGCGAACACCTGCAGCACTTCGCCGGGCTTGACCCGATGCGCGGCGGCAGAAGCGGGGAACAGCGTCACCTCGCCGCGGCGCACGGCCAGCAGCAGGCCCTGGGCATTCTCCCGCAGCAGCAGTTGACCGCCCTGGGTGCTCAGGGCGCCGACGCGGGTGTCGATGGTGAACGGGCGGTTGTCGTTGGTGTTGCCGTCCAGGCTGACCTCGCCGCGCAACAGGGTCAGTTGGCGCTGCTCGTCGCTGTAGCGCAGGTCGATGGCGCTGGCGGTGTTCAGGCGGATAAGGCTGCCGTCGCTGCCCAGCAGCTCACGACGCTCGCCGGTGGCGGTGCGGCTGTCGGCCATCAGCGCCGGCAGGCTCAGGGGCTCGCGCGCGGCCCAGCCGACACTGGCGCCGAGCGCGAGCAGCGACAGTAGCTTGAGGTGGTCGCGCCGGCTCATGCGGCGGCGTTCGCTGCCGGCCAGGGTCTGGCGGCTCAGCTCGGCGGGCAGGCTGGCCAGTTCGTCGCCGAGGCTACTGACCCGCTGCCAGGCCTGGGCATGCTGCGGGTGGCCAGCCAGCCAGCGCTGGAACTGCTGTTCGGTGTGTGGGCCGGGGCTGTCGTAGCGCAGTTTCACCAGCCATTCGATGGCTTGGTCGACCTGGGCCTGGCTCGGGTTCTGGTCAGGCATCGGCGTAGCGGATCCGGTAGCAGACACCCAAGGCCTTGGCCAGGTCGCGCTCGACGGTGGCCCGGGAAACGTCCAGGCGCTGCGCGACCTGGGTGAGGGTAAGGCCGTCAAGCTGTGCCAGCAGGAACGCCTGGCGCACCCGTGGCTTAAGGCGTTGCAGGGCGCGGTCGAGGCGTTCGAGGGTGTCGAGGATCAGCAGGCGCTGTTCCTCGCTGGGGGCTTCTTGCTCGGGCAGGTTGGCCAGGCTCTCGAGGTAGGCTTTTTCCAGGGCGCGGCGACGGAACTGGTCGATCATCAGGCCGCGGGCGATGCTGCTCAGGTAGGCCCGTGGCTCCTTGAGCGGTGAAACCTGGCGCGCCTTGAGCAGGCGCACGAAGGTGTCCTGGGCCAGGTCCGCGGCGTGCTCCCGGCAGCCGACCCGGGCGCCGAGCCAGCCGCGTAGCCAGCGGTGGTGTGCCTGATAGAGCAGATCGACCTCGGCCGGTTTCAGCGTGTCTTCGATCTGCATCGTCTGGAGAGCCTGCCTGGATAATGTGATTGTTAATAGTTCTCAATTCTATGCGGGGCAATGCGGGCGGATCAATGGTAGGCCTCTGACTCGATGAGCAAGATTGAGCGTTTCACCGATGAACGGTTGGGCTAGGCTAGGGGATCGTGACTTGTGCGAACGCCTTTGATGATCCTTGCAGACCTATCCCCGCAGGCCTTTGACGATGCCGCTGCCTGGCTGGCCGGGCAGGACCCGGACTGGGCGCGGCATATTGCCGCCGTGGGGCCTTGCCTGCACCGTGCCACGCCCGGGCGCGAGCCGTACGAGGCGCTGGTGCGGGCCATCGCCTATCAGCAATTGCATGCACGGGCGGCCGAGGCGATCCTCGGGCGGTTGCTGGCGCTGTTCCCGGATGGGGCGTTTCCCGCGCCCGAACAGCTGCTGGCGGTGACGCCTGAGGCGATGCGCGCCTGTGGGTTCTCCGCGAGCAAGATTGCCACGGTTCATGGGATCGCCCAGGCGCGATTGGAGGGTGTGGTGCCCAGCCGGGAAGAGGCGCTGAGCCTGCCGGACGCCGCGCTGGTCGAGCGTCTGGTGGCGCTGCGTGGGGTCGGGCGCTGGACGGTGGAGATGCTGCTGATCTACAGCCTGGAGCGATCGGATATCCTGCCGGTGGATGATTTTGGCGTGCGCGAGGGGTATCGGCGCATGAAAGGCTTGGACAAGGCGCCGACGCCTGCGCAGATGCGGGCATTGGGCGGGGCGTGGAGCCCTCATCGCACCGTGGCGGCCTGGTACCTGTGGCGGGCTTGAAGTGTCGTGGGCCCCGTGAAAACACCGCAAGAATCGGAGTTCCACGCATCAATTACCCTGCCAGGCTGACGTTATCGATTCCCAGGAGAGGCCCCTGATGAAGCCCGCCCCGACCACCTACACCACCGACGCCGAACGCTGGCACGCCGTGCAGGCTCGCGACACGGCCGCCACAGGCCACTTTGTCTACGCCGTGCGCACCACCGGCGTGTATTGCCAGCCCGCCTGCAAGTCGCGCTTGGCCAAGCGCGAGAACGTCGAATTTTTCAGCGCCGCTGCCCAGGCCGAGGCCGCCGGTTATCGCCCGTGCAAGCGCTGCAAGGGCGGGCAGGGCAGCCGCCGTAC
This sequence comes from Pseudomonas sp. P110(2024), assembly GCF_057480795.1. Taxonomy (NCBI): domain Bacteria; kingdom Pseudomonadati; phylum Pseudomonadota; class Gammaproteobacteria; order Pseudomonadales; family Pseudomonadaceae; genus Pseudomonas; species Pseudomonas sp. P110(2024). Next base: position 232,715 of record NZ_JBLIYT010000006.1, on the reverse strand, counting down.
CGAGCTGGTGGCCCGCGCCTGTCGCCTGATCGAGGCCAGCCAGACCGCCCCCAACCTCGACCAGCTCGGCAGCAAGCTCAACGTCAGCCCGTTCCACCTGCACCGCCTGTTCAAGGCCGAGACCGGCCTGACCCCCAAGGCCTACGCCTCGGCCTTCCGCGCCCAGCGCCTGCGCGAGCGCTTGGACGCCGCCGGCAGTGTCACCGAAGCCATCTTCGACGCCGGCTACAACTCCAACAGCCGCTTCTACGAAAGCGCCGGCGAGCGCCTGGGCATGCGGCCGAGGGAATACCGAGCTGGCGGGCAGGGTGCGACCATCCGTTTCGCCCTGGCCCAATGCTCACTTGGGGCGATCCTGGTGGCCCAGAGCGAACGGGGCATCTGCGCGATCCTGCTCGGTGACGAGCCCGAACCCTTGCTCAAGGACCTGCAGGACAAATTTCCCAAGGCCCAGCTGATCGGCGGCGATGACGCTTTCGAGCGGCTGGTGGCCGAGGTGATCGGCTTCGTCGAGGCGCCGGCCCTGGGTCTGGCGCTGCCTCTGGATGTGCAGGGCACGGCGTTCCAGGAGCGGGTCTGGCAGGCGCTGCGCGAGGTGCCGGCGGGGACCACGGTCAGCTACACCGACATCGCCGAGCGCATCGGCGCGCCCAAGGCCGTGCGGGCCGTCGCCCAGGCCTGCGCGGCCAACGCGATCGCCGTGGCCATTCCCTGCCACCGGGTGGTACGCCGCGACGGCGACCTCAGCGGCTACCGTTGGGGCATCGAACGCAAGCGCCAGCTGCTGGACCGAGAGACGGCACTCTCCTGAGCCTCCAGACCGCGTAGAATCCACGCCCTGTCGAGTTGTGTAGAGGAACCTTCGATGAGGCGTGTCAGCCTTGACCGATTCTATGCGGGGATTTTCGCCCTGCTGTTGTGCCTGGCCATGCCGGCATGGGCCCAGCCGGCCACGCCGGTATCGCGCCTGGCCGTGGCCGAGCAGCAGGTGCTGGACGAGAACGCCAGCCTGGAGGCGTTGAGCGAACGGCTCGACCAGATCCGCCAGGGCGTCACCAGCAATGCCAACGACGACCTGCTCGCGCAACTGCGCCAGTCGGCCCTGCAGGTGCAACGCCAGGCCGATGTGCTGGCCACCCAGCGCACCGCCGACGTGCAGCGCCTGGACGACCAGCTCAACGTGCTTGGCCCGCCGCTGGAGGAGGAGGCCGAGAGCCTGACCCGCCAGCGCAAGCAGCTTAACGACGAAAAGAACAAGCTGGTCGCCGAGCAGAAGGACGCCACCACGCTGACCCAGTCGGCCCGTGACCTGTCGACACAGATCGTCAACCTGCGCCGCAGCCTGTTCAACTCGCAGATCACCAGCCGCGCCGCCAGCCCGTTGAGCCCGGCGTTCTGGTCGAGCCTGATCCGCCCCACCGACGACGACGTGGCGCGCCTGCGCGACCTGCGGGGCGAGGTCTCGGACGCCATGGCCAGCGCTTTCAGCGCCGAGCACCGCTGGCTGTTCATTACCGCGCTGGTCGCGGCGGTACTGGTCTGGACCCTGGTGCGCCGGGTACTGGAGCGCCTGCTGGCCGACGCCATGATCCGTTGGCTGCCCGAAGGCCGCCTGCGCCGCAGCGCCCTGGCGCTGAGCGTCAGCCTGGCGACCTTGGGCACCATTTCCGGCTCGGTGTCGCTGCTGCGCTGGGGCCTGGAGAGCAGCGCGGAGCTGGGCACGGACCTCGCCAGCCTGACCAACCATATCCTCGCCCTGGTGATCTTCAGCGCCTTCATCTCGGGCCTGGGCCGCGCCATGCTGATGTTGCAGCGCCCGTCCTGGCGCCTGCCGCCGATCCCCGACGAAGTGGCCAGCGCCCTGGGCTGGTTCCCAAAGGTCCTGGCCCTGGCGCTGATGGTGCTGCTCACCCAGGAGCGCATCAACAGCGTGATCGGCACCAGCCTGGCGCTGACCCTGGCCACCAACGGCCTGACCGCGCTGGTGGTGTCACTGCTGTTTGTCGTGGCCCTGCTGCGCTACCGCCGCGCCCGTCGCCAGCATGACCTGGAGCGGCCCAAGGGCCTGGCCGGGCTGATCCCGTTCGTGATCGTGGTGTGGGTGCTGGCGATCCTGCTGACCTTGCTGGCCGGCTACCTGACGCTGGCCTACTTCCTTACCGCCAAGCTGCTGTGGATCAGCGTGGTGGTGGTCTGTGCCTACCTGCTGGTGACGGTGTTCGGCGACTTGTGCGAAACCCTGCTGTCGCCCCGTCAGCCCGGTGGCCTGGCGCTGGCCTCGGCGCTTGGCCTGCAGCAACGCCACCAGGCCCAGGCCAGCACGGTGCTGGCGGGCATCGGCCGCACGCTGTTGCTGTTCGCCGCCGCGCTGCTGGTGTTCATGCCTTCGGGCACCAGCCCAGGCGAGCTACTGCTGAGCCTGGCGGACTGGGACGGCACCGGCGGCAAGGTGCTGGGCAACCTGAACATCGTGCCCCAGGACATCTTCCTGGCCGTGGCGATCTTCATCGGTGGCTGGTTCGCCATCCGCGTGGTCAAGCGCTGGCTGAGCGAGCGCCTGCTGCCGGAGACCGACATGGACGCCGGCATGCGCGCCTCGCTGGTGACCCTGGTCGGCTACCTGGGCTTCCTGTTCCTGGCCATGCTGGTGATGTCCACCCTGCACATCAACCTGACCAGCCTGACCTGGGTGGTCAGTGCGCTGTCGGTGGGTATCGGTTTCGGCCTGCAGCAGATCGTGCAGAACTTCATCTCCGGCCTGATTTTGCTTACCGAGCGCCCGGTGAAGGTGGGTGACTGGGTGAGCCTGGCCGGTGTCGAGGGTGACATTCGCCGGATCAACGTGCGCGCCACCGAGATCCAGATGTCCGACCGCTCGACGGTGATCGTGCCCAACTCGCAGTTCATCTCGCAGAACGTGCGCAACGTGACCATGGCCAATGCCTTGGGCGTGGTTGGCATTACCTTGACGCTGCCGCTGGAGACTGACCCGGCGAAGGTGCGCGAGGTGTTGCTGGCGGCGTACAAGGAGCATGAGTCGATCCTCGATGCGCCGGCCACGTCGGTGACCTTCAAGGACCTGACCAGCAGTGGCATGGTGATCGGTGTGAGCGGTTACGTGGCCTCGCCGCGGCAGGTGTCGAGCACGCGCAGCGACCTGCTGTTCACCATCCTCGGGCGCTTGCGTGACGAGGGCATCGCCCTGTCGTCGCCGCAGAGCATGGTGTTGGTGCAGGAGAATGGGCGACCGGCCGACGAGCCGGCGTGAGGCTATCTCGGCTCTTGTAGGATCGGCCTTGTGCCGCGAAAGGGCCACAAAGCGGCCCCGGCGATCTGTCTTGTGGCGCAGACCCTGGGGCCGCTTCGCAGCCCTTTCGCGACACAAGGCCGCTCCTGCATCTGTTTCGGGCCAGTCAAACCTGTGCCATTACCGGATCCGCCTTGCTGGTACGACGCGGTTTCAGTGTAGGTACCACTGGCGCCTCACCTGTCTCAAGACAGGCACCAAGGCGGGCAACCATGGCCTGACAGGTTCGGTACGTTGCAACAAATGTGGGAGCGGCCTTGCGTCGCGCGGGCGGCGCTCGATCTCGCAGGCGCTGCAAGGCTGCCGTCGAACACCTGCCAGCCTCACGCGCCCTGTGAAAGGGCTCAGCTACTCACCCCAAACACCGCGTCACATGCTTCACCGACTGATACCCCGAAAGCCCCCAAGGCCCAAGCTCTCGCCCAATCCCACTGCCCTTGGTCCCGCCCCACGAGGTCTCGACGAACACCGCCTGCACCGAGTTGATCCACACATGCCCGACCTCCAGCGCATCGGCCACGCGCTCGGCGCGTTCCAGGTCGGCGGAGCAGACAGTGGCCACTAGCCCGAAGCGGCTGTCGTTGGCCTGGGCGATGGCCTCGGCCTCGGTGCCGAAGCGTCGTGCGCAGAGCACCGGGCCGAAGATCTCCTCGCTCCACAGGCGGCTGCTCACTGGTACGTCCACGTACAGCGTCGGGCTGACGAACCAGCCGTCATGGTCCAGCGCCTTGCCGCCGGCCAGGCACGTCAGGCCCTCTTCGCGGGCGGTGGCGAAATAGCCGGCGACCTTGAGCCACTGCGCCTGGCTGGTCAGCGGCCCCATGTCCACTTCTTCCGCCAGCGGGTTGCCCACGCGCAATGCCTCCAGCGCCGCCTGCAAGCGCGGCAACAGGGCATCGGCGATGCCGTCCTGCACCAGCAGGCGCGAGGTGGCCGAGCACATCTGCCCGGCGTTCCAGGTGATGCCGGCGACGATCCACTCCACCGCCTGGTCGACATCGCAATCGTCGAACACCACGATGGCCGACTTGCCGCCCAGCTCCAGCGTCACCGGCCGACACTGGGCCGCGGCGGCGCGCATCACTTGGCTGCCGACGCCGTTGCTGCCGGTGAACGACAGCTTGTCCAGGCCGTTGTGGCCGCTCAGGGCGGCGCCGGTCTCGGCCTTGCCGCCCACGATGTTCAGCACGCCGGCCGGCAGGCCCAGCACCTCGGCGATCTGGCCGTAGGCCTGCTCGATCAGCGGGGTGACTTCGGAAGGCTTGAGCACCACGGTGCAGCCGGCCGCCAGGGCCGGGGCGAGCTTCCAGGCGCTGGTCACCAGCGGGAAGTTCCACGGCACGATCAGGCCGACCACGCCCACCGGCTCCAGGCGGGTGCGGGCGCTGAAGCCGGGCGCGGCCAGGGGCACGTCACGGTTCTTCGCCGGCAGTTGCTCGGCGAGGTCTGCGTAGTAGGCGAAGGTGGCGATGGCGTCGTCCAGGTCGATCTCGGCCTCGTGGCGCGGCTTGCCGTTGTTGCGCATCTGCAGGGCAATCAGCTCGTCGCGGCGCTGGCCCAACTGTTCGGCGAAGCCGCGCAGGTAGGTGGCGCGCTCGGCGGCGCTGACCGTTTTCCAGGACGCCAGGGCACGACGCGCGGCGGCCACGGCCTGGTCGACCTGGGCGCTGCTGGCGGCCATCAGTTCGCTGAACGGCTGGCCGTCGGACGGGTTGTGGACAACGATGCAGTCGCTGCCCAGGCCTTCGACCCAGCGGCCGTCGATGTAGTGAGGTGTGGTCATGGTCGGATTCCGGTCAGGCCATTTCGGCGGTGGTCACAGGCTTTACGGGTGTGCTTTTGCAGCGCACCCAGCGCGGGCCTTGTGGGCCATACACGCCAGCGGGTTCAGGGAACAGGTTGAGCAGGATCAGGTACAGCACGGCGGCGATGCCGAGGGTCACCGGCAGGCTCAGGTCGATGCCGCCGGCCAGCTCGCCCAGCGGGCCGACGAACTGCCCCGGCAGGTTGACGAAGCACAGGCCGACCACAGCGCTGGGGATCCACGCGCCCATGCCGCGCCAGTTCCAGCCATGGTCGAACCAGTAGTGGCCGCCCTGCTGGCCGCGGGTGAACACCTGCAGGTCATCGGCGTGGTAGAAGCCGCGGCGGGTGATCAGGCCGAGGATCATGATCACCATCCAGGGGCTTGTGCAGGTGATGATCAGCACGGCGAAGGTCGACACGCTCTGCACCAGGTTGAAGGTGAAGCGGCCGACGAAGATGAAACCGATGGCCAGCACGCCGATCAGCAGGGTGGCGGCGGCGCGGCTGAGCAGGCGCGGGAACACGCTGGACATGTCCAGGCCGGTGCCGTACAGCGCCGTGGTGCCGGTGGACATGCCGCCGATCACCGCGATCAGGCACACCGGCAGGAAGAACCAGCCCGGCGAGATCGCCAGCAGGCCGCCGACGTAGTTGTTGGCGGCGATGTAGTCCGGTGCCTGGCTGGCCACCAGGGTGGCGGTGCACAGGCCGAACAGGAACGGAATCAGCGTGGCGGCCTGGGCGAGGATCACTGCCAGCATGATGCGCGACTTGGCGGTCTCGCGCGGGATATAGCGCGACCAGTCGCCAAGGAAGGCGCCGAACGACACCGGGTTGCTCATGGCCAGGATCGCCGCGCCGACGAACGCCGCCCAGAAACCGGCCTGGCCGAGGTTGACGCTGCCGGCGTAGCCCGCGTCGAAGGGCCCGGCGAAGGCGAAGATGCCCAGCAGGAACAGCAGGCTCGAGGCCCACACCGCGATCTTGTTGACCCAAAGCATGAAACGAAAACCAAAGATGCACACCACCAGCACCAGCACCGCGAACAGGCCGTAGGCCAGGCCCAGGGTCAGGTCGGTTTCCGGCAGGCCGACCAGGCGCTTGGCGCCGCCGACCAGGGCATCGCCCGAGCTCCACACCGACAGCGAGAAGAACGCCACGGCGGTCAGCAGCGACAGGAACGAGCCGACGATACGCCCGTGCACGCCGAAGTGGGCGCCGGACGATACCGCGTTGTTGGTGCCGTTGAGCGCGCCGAACAGGCCCATCGGCGCAAGGATCAACGCGCCCACGCCGACGCCGAGCAAAATCGCCCAGACGCCGGCCTGGAACGACAGCCCGAACAGCACGGGGAAGCTGCCCAGCACGGCGGTGGCGAAGGTGTTGGCGCCGCCGAAGATCAGGCGGAACAGGTCCAGCGGGGTGGCGTCGCGTTGATCGTCGGGGATCTGTTCGACGCCATTGGTCTCGATACCGGTCGAGTGGCTCATGGTGATGCTCCAGCGCGAATGTTGTCGGCCGTCGGGCGGCCTTGTTGTGGGTGCGATGGCAGTGCGGCAGGGCCGCTTGAAAGGGAATCAGGCCGGCGAGATGACCGACAAGTGTTCGTGACAGGCCAGCCAGCGTTCGCCGTGCAGCCGAAAGACGATGGTCTCGCGCTCGTTCAGGTCTAAGGTTTCGCCGGCGACGCGCAGGCGCGTGGCCACATCGTGCATGAAGACCGCCACGTCGCCCTGCAGGCTCACCTGCGCGTTGCTCGACTCGCAACCGAGCACGACGAATCCGTCCGCCTGCCAGCTGGCCCAGAGTTCTTCGTAGGCTCGGCGTGACAGCAGCGGTTGCGGCACGGTGTGGAAGAGAAAGGTGGCATCTTCGCTGAAGCAGGCGAAGTAGCGGGCGGTATCGTTGCTGGCGAAGGCGGCGACGAGGTCGGCGGCGGCCTGCCGTACCTGGAGTGTCTGGTCCACGGGAGTGGCCTCACGGTTTATTGTGATTGTTGGTGAAGCGATTCTGGTGGCGGTGGGCGGTGGGAAAAATCGCTGTGGGCAAATAATCAGTTCAGGAAATCGTGAACCAATGGCTGGCGAGAACCCTCCGTAGGAGCGGCTTCAGCCGCGATGCGGACACCACGGAGCCTGGCATCCGTTTCGCGGATGATCGCGGCTGAAGCCGCTCCTACAGCCAGCTCCACGGAACACGTTTGGTTCAATGAAGTTCAAGCGACTGACGGTCGGCCCTGCACGCCATGTTTGCCTACGCTGAAACTCCCTACCTTTGAAGCAAGGAGTTCAGCCATGGCTTTCCACTACAACCGCCTGGACAAGAACAACGCCGCAGTACTGCTGGTCGACCACCAGACCGGCCTGCTGTCGCTGGTGCGCGATATCGACCCCGACCGCTTCAAGAACAACGTGCTGGCGCTTTCCGACCTCGCCAGGTATTTCAAGCTGCCCACCATCCTCACCACCAGCTTCGAAACCGGCCCCAACGGCCCTCTGGTGCCCGAGCTCAAGGAGCAATTCCCCGACGCGCCCTACATTGCCCGCCCCGGCAACATCAATGCCTGGGACAACGAAGACTTCGTCAAGGCGGTGAAGGCCACCGGCAAGAAGCAACTGATCATCGCCGGGGTGGTCACCGAGGTTTGCGTGGCCTTCCCGGCGCTGTCGGCGCTGGAGGAGGGTTTCGATGTATTCGTCGTCACCGACGCCTCCGGCACCTTCAACGAGTTGACCCGCGACTCGGCCTGGCGGCGCATGGAGGCCGCGGGCGCGCAACTGATGACCTGGTTCGGCGTGGCATGCGAGCTGCACCGCGACTGGCGCAATGACATCGAGGGGCTGGGCACGCTGTTCTCCAACCACATCCCCGATTATCGCAACCTGATGACCAGCTACAGCAAGTTGGCCAAGTAGCGCTTTCACTGGTGCGGTGAGCGATTACCGCGCCAGTTTCAATATGCCATTCGCAGGTGTCGCGGACCAGATCGCCAACCCCGCTGCCAGAGCGGTCAATAATGCCCCGGCCCAAGGCGTGGCTTCCAGTGCCGAGCCTGTGATCACCACGCCACCGATGGCCGAGCCCAATCCGACGCCTAGGTGCATGGCCGACATGTTCAGGCTCATGCCCGCCGGGAAGGTATCCTCGCCGCGCCTGGCCAGGTAGCTCTGCACCACTGGCGAGGTGGTCCAGCTCAGCCCGCCCCAGAGCATCATCGCCGGCAGGAACAGCCACGGCGTGCCCGCGCTAAGCGGTAGCATCAGCAGGCTGGCGAGGTACAACAGAGGCGCCAGCAGGATGGCCTTGGCCACACCCAACCGATCGGCCATCCAGCCACCGACATAGCCGCCCGAGACACCGGCAATGCCGAATGCCGCGAACACCGCTGCCAGCCATTGCGGCGGTACATGGGCGACCTGCTGGGCGTAAGGCGCGAGGTAGGCGAATACAGTGAAGTGCCCGGCGATCATCAACAGCGATACCCCCTGCGCGGCCGTGAGGCGGCTATCGCGCAGGTGGCGCACGTAGCTGGCCAGGGCGATGCGTTCGGTGCTCTGCAGCGTCGGCAGCCCGCGCCAGGCCATCAGCAGCACCGCTACCGTCAAGGCACTAAGGCCGAGGAACACGCCGCGCCAGCCCAGGGCGTCGCACAGCAGCATGCCGGCCGGCACACCCAGTATCAGCGAGCTGCAGATACCCATGAAGATTACCCCGATGGCGCGCCCGCGCAGGGCTTCGGGCGCCATGCGCGTGGCCATCAGTGTGCACGTCAGGCAGGTCATCGCGCTGGTTGTGGCCATGCCGATACGGGCGATCAACAGCGCGGTGTAACCGGGCGCCCAGGCCGCGAGCAGGTTGCACAGGGCGAACAAAGCCAACGTGGCGCACAGCAGGCCACGCAACGGCAAGCGTGTGGTGAGCAGGGGAGAGAAGGGCGCGACGAGGGCGAAGCTCAGGGAGAAGACGGTGGTCAGTTGCCCGGCCACGCCGAGCGGAACGTCCAGGCCATCGGCCAGGGCCGGCAGGATGCCGACCGTGATGTTTTCCGCCATGCCCGTGGCGAATGTCGCCAGGGCCAGCAGCCAGATACGCGGGCTCATGTGTTGCCTCCGATAAACGGGCCGGCCAAGGTCCGGACCCATTTGTCCCGACGGTTGACCGGCAGTGGTCAGGTCCATCGGGTTTCGAGGCAGTGCTTCGGTTATCCCGGTTCACGCAGGTGTAGGAGCGGCCTGCGTGAGGCCATGTTATTTCAACTCGGTCTCGATGAACACGATCTCGTGATCGCTGGCATTGACCACGTTGTGTTCCACGCCGGCTTTGCGGAAGTAGCTCTGGCCTGCCACCAGGGGGGCGTGTTTGTCACCCTCCGGGGTTTCCAGCAACAAGGTGCCGTCGGTCATCGGTACTACCAAGTAATCGAGGCCGTGGCGATGCCGGCCGGTCTCGGCGCCGGGGGCGAAGCGCCATTCGGTGACGATCACTTCGTCGGTACTCACCTGTACGGTGGGGACTGCCTTGGGGCGTTGGGTCTGCTGCGTCATGGAGTAGGCCTGTTCACGGAAAAGCGTCCAGCCTGGGCTGCTTGCGCGGTGGGTTAAATCCAAGTCTGCTGGCAGTCAGTCGTGCGAACACTCAACTTTTTCCGCCCAAACGCAACGCGGGGCCAGCCCGCTCCCACAGGCTCAAGGCTGAACCTGTGGGAGCGGGCTGGCCCCGCGAGTACGAAATGCCCTGAAGATCACAGCGTGATCGGCTTCAACTTGAGCCCCATGGCCTGGGCCCGCACCGCCGCGCCGCTGAAGGCCGCTGCATTGCCAGGTGGTGGCGTGGGCCCGTGCACATGCCCGGCCAGCTCGATGTTCATTTCCTGAACCAGGTCGAGCAGGTCGCAGAGCACCTGCAGCACGTTCACCGCCTCGGAGCCCAGCCAGGTCTTCGGCGCCTGCAGGCGCTGGCTGATCTTCACCACGCTGTCGCGCAGGCCCTCGACCCGCTCCTGGACGTCGCCGCCGATCGCCGCGTTGAGCTTCTGCCCCACCGCCAGGTTCAGGTCGCGCCCGGTGGCCTGGTGCAGATCGTCGAGAGCGGCCAGGCTGGCAGAGCCGCCGGACAGCAGCTTGAGCGCGCCGAGGGCCTCGATCTTCTTGATCCCGCCGACGGTCTCGGTGGAGTGGTCGTCCACCGTCCGGGCATGGCTCTGGAACTGTTCGGTGTTGGCCAGTGCCTCGACCTCGCGCTCGATCGCCTTGTCGCGGATCCGGCCATCGGTCTGGCGCAGCCAGTTGCCGTCGGCGTCGGCGCGTTGCTGGCAGGCTTCGCTGTGCTGCCACACCAGGTCGCCCTTCGGCACCTTGGGCAGGCTCAGTCCGTGGGGCAGGATCTGCTGGATGAACGGCTTGTGCGGCAGCCCGTAGGCGAACGACAGCACCACGGTGGTGCCCTCCTCGGGGAAGCCGAACATGCCGCGTTCCTGGCCGCCCATGGGCGCCGGCAGCGGCAGGCTGGTGAACACCGGCAGCGCCGGGTCGGGCTCGCCGTCCGGCAGCAGCACCTGGACATCGACGCCGAAGCGCGGGCGGAAATCGTCGCACAGCCCGGGCGCCTCCGGCGCATCGGGCACCGCGACCACGCGGCCGAAGCGCGGCAGGTGATAGCCGCCGGTGATTTCGGGGAACTGGCGCGCTACGGCGCGGCGGATTGCGTCTTCCATCGTATGGCCATCTGGCTGTCGGCCAGCGCGACATGGGTCACGCGCTCGCCGTGGTTGATTGGTGCGCCCGGACGCAGCCCTGGCAGGGCCGCAATGCTGGCGCTCTGGTTGCCCTGGTAGTTGTCGAACAGCTCCATGGGCAGTTGCAGCGCGGGGCGCGCGCCGAAGTAGCTGTCGGCCCAGCTGCCCACGTACACCTCGCCGTTGCCCTGCTGCTGCCAGATGAAGTCGGGGATGTCGAAGACCTGGGCCAGGCTTTCCATGGCCTGGAAGCCGGCGGCCAGGCTGTAGAAGAACGGCGCGCGCACCGAGGCGTAGGGCCGCTCGGGCACGCGAAAGCGCAGGCCAGTGTGCTGGCCGATCTGGTCGAGCACGCCGCGCAGGTCGACGTGGCGCAGGTTCATCGGCAGTGGCTTGGCCAGGATCGCCGCCAGTTCCCGGCAGAACAGCAATTGCTGCCTGGCGTTGGCGCTGGTGCAGCGCTCGACGTAGCCGATGAAGTGCCGCTGCAGCGGGCTGTCGTTGTAGCCGATGTCGAGGGTGACCAGGCCCTTGAGGGGCGCCTCGGCCTGGACGATGAAGGTTGCCCGCCCCGGGTTGCGCAGTTCCAGGCGCACGTCCGCCCTGACCAGCTCGTATCGCTCGCCGCCGACATTGAGTACCTGATGCAGCTTCATGACTTCTCTCCCAGCCAGTCATCCACTTTTTTCAGCAGGCGCTCGAAGCTGGTCAGCTCCGGGTCCTTCTCCTCTTCCTCCTCTTTCGCGCCCACCGCCGCCCCCGGAGCGGCCTGGGCCTTGACGCGTTTTTTGGCGCGACGCTTTTCGACCTTTTCCGGGTTGGAGGTCTTTTCGGCCAGGCCGAACTGCACCCGCCAGCAGGCCAGCGAGTCGTCCTCCCGGGCGTTGACATTCTCGGCGAAGCGTACCTGGCGGATGCCGAAGGCCTCGGCGGTGTCGTTGACGATGCGGTAGGTCTTGAGCTGGCCGCCGCTCTCGGTAGCTTCGGCCAGGCGCATCAGATTGCGCAGCCAGGCGCCGTTGACGTAAGGGATGGTCAGGGTGACCGCGAGGGTCTTGGGCTTGAAGCCCTTGTGCGCGGTGTCGGTGTTACTGGTCTGGCCGGACAGGTCCTCGGCTTCGATGCGCAGGTTGCCGGTGACTTTCAGGGTCTTGCCTTCGACGGGCTGGCCGTCCAACAGTAGCAGTGTCATAAACCCACCATTTCACGAACGAAGCTCAGGCCCTTGGCCGAGCCGACCAGGATCACGCCGGCGCTCATCACCCATTCATGCCCCGGGGCATCGCCTTCGAGCAGCATGCGGCGCAGTTGCGTGTTGTTGCCCGGGCCCAGCAGGCGGGTGCGCACCGAGCTGTCGGCCTGGCCGCCTTCCAGCAGGTCGCGCAGGTCGGCCAGGCGCTGGTCGCGGACCTGCTGCTGGTTGGCCTTGCGCGCCGCCAGCCCGGACAGGTCGCTCATGGGCGAGCTGTCGGCGGCGTAGCTTTCCAGCACCGCGATCTGCCCGGCCAGCGATTGCTGGGCCGCCTTCAGCACCGTGCAGCGCTCCAGCGGCAAGGCCTCCCAGCGCGGCAGGGCGGTGGCCTGGGGAATCTGCCATTTCTCGGTTTCGAGCCGGGCCAGGTGCTCGGCGCGGCGTTGCGCGCGCACCAGTTCGGGGATCGGCATCAGGGCGTTGAAGCGGGCCAGGCCGGCGGCCAGCTGATCGTGGCGGGTACCCAGGAACAGCAGGCACAGTGCGTGCTGCTCACCTTGGGGGCTGCCGTTGTCGGTGGCGTCGGTCAGCTTGTTCGCCAACTGCTGCAACAGGTTGGGCGCGGACAGGAAGCGCTGGTAGCCACGCCCCTGGCCGATACCGCTCTGGAACGGCGTCACCACCAGGCACCTGGGCACTTCGCCCAGCTGTTCGGCCAGGGCCTGGCGCCCGGCCTCGATCGCGCCCTTGGCCGCAGCGCCGACCGGGCCGGGGTTGGTGCTCGCCAGGCCCTGCAGGCCGTTCAGGCGCTGGGCGGTACTGGCCAGCTCGCTGCCGGCCAGGGCCTTGGCGGCGTCCAACTGGCCCATCCAGCGGGTCGCTTCGGCTGGCCAGCGCAAGGTGACGGGCGCCCAGCTCATGCCGGCACCGTCCACTTGATTGCACGCAACGCGTCGAGCTTCTTGCCCTGCAGCGCCTTCGCCGCTTCACGCTTGAGCTGGTCGGCGTGCTGCAGGGCCGCCTGTTTGAACAGGACCAGGTCCTTGTTCACCTGCAGCAGCTGGTCGCGGGTGTGGGCCAGGAACTGGCGCACGCCATCGCTGCCGGTGCAGGGGTAGGCGCTGTCCAGGCCGCTGAACATCAGGCCTGTCAGGTTGACCTGGTCTTCCAGCGAACTGCCGTAACGGTGCGCCTCGCCCAGGGCCGCCGAGTCGAAGCCGGCCTCAAGGTACTGCGCGCAGCTGGCATTGATCTCGTCTAGCTTCTGCTGATGGACCTTGGCCAGCACGGCAGCGGTGTCGTCCACCCATTCGCCGTTCTTCCATACCTGGTCCGGGCGGGGCGCCTTCACCGTGTAGCCCGAGGGGATCGGGCCCATGCCAGTGAGGGTCAACGGCTCGGCGTTGGTGATGCTGTAGACCACCAGGCCGTCGTGATAGTCCACCAGGGACCAGGCCTGGCCGTTCCAGTGGGCTGCCTTGTGTTCGGGGATCGCCGGCGGGGCTGTTTCCACGCAGCCGCCAGGGATCAGGAAGATGCCGGGCTCAAGGGGGGACTCGTCCGCTTCGGTGGTGCCGGTGAACAGTCCAAGCTGGGAGGTTTGGTAGACGGTCTTGGTCGTTGCCATGCGGCACCTCAGTATTTGATGAAGGAGTACAAGGCCATGTTCACCGGCCGCGATTCATTGCCACCGTCGCCAGCGATGGTGATCGCATGGCTGTGCACGCCATCGCCGACCATCGACAGGCCGTGGGAGTGCGCGCCGGCGGCATGGGTCGGTGCCGTCACGCCGTTGGCGTAGTTCGCGGTGGTGAAGTTGGGGGCGCCGTTACCGACATCGTTGTTCATGGCTCGGGGCGCGGTGTGGGTGTGTTCACCACCCGCCGCAATCGAGCTGCCGGGGTGGTAGTGCCAGCCGGCCTCGGCTGCCGAGGCCGCGTGTGCGTGCCACAGGTTTTGGCTGCTCTGGACGGAGCCTTGGACTCGGCCCGGGTCGAATCCGCGCCCGTCATCGACGTCCCGGGTGAACAGGCCGCGGGTGTCAGGCAGGTTGAAGGTCGTCGCGCCATCGCCGGTGCCGTAGAGGATGCCGATCGCGGCAAACAGCGCGGCATAGGTCGTACGGCTGACGGCCGCGCCATTGCAGCGCAAGGTTCCGCTGGGGGCGGTGCGGCTGAAGGTCTGGATCAGCGTGCCTGCCGGCACGATGGCCGCCGGGTTCAGGTTACCGGTGTGGTAAAGAGGCAGTCCGTTCCAGGCGATCACGCCCTGGGCATTCATGGCCAGGTCGCCCGCCACCTGAGTCCCCCAATGGAAGCCAATGCGAGGAGCATATTCCCAGGTCAGTTTGGAATTGAGGACCAGCCCCACCTCGCGGATTTCCATGGCGGCATTTATGTAGTTCGTACCCGGTGTATCTGAATAGAATCGGGGCAACTGGTTGCTGTATCCGGTGCGTAGCGCATCGGTAATGCCATACCCTTGCAGCGTGGTCGGTTTACCGCTGGCGATCTTGCTCCAGTCCAGGTTTGGAATATCGCTCGGCTTCAGCGCCTCGTTGCCAACGACCTGGCCTTTGCCGTTGATGACCACTTTCGAATAGGCACCGGGTACCACGCCGATATCCGCAAGCGTGGCCTGGAGAGCCACGTTGCTGCTGCCGTCGAAGTCCACGCGCCCGACGACATCGCCCTGCAACGCGATCTGACGCGCTTCGGCCAGCTGGCGTGCCTTGCCGGCGGAGGTGACACCGTTCTCGAGGTCCGCAACCGACTTGCGGCTGGCGAAGTGGTCCACCAGCGGGCCGGCGATGGGGGCGGACTTGCGCTTGTCGGCGATGACTCCGGCGCTGGTGATGTCTGCCAGCTGGATGCAGTAGACCCAGCCATCAGGGGTGACGTAATCCTGCTGGTCGGGCAGGTACACCACCTTCCAGCTGGGGATCACATCGTTCTGCTCGCGGCGCCAGGTGATGTGCATCCATACCTGGGTCGCCCCTTGCGGCGGGCTCAGCGGCACGGCCTTGGGCAGCTCCAGGCGCATGCCTTCCAGGTAGGCGATGCCGGCGGCCAGCTGGTACTTGTCACCCACCTTCTGGAACTGCAAACCGTCGCCGAAGAAGCACGCTCGCCCATACACATCGCGGTTGCTCAGGCGCTCGCGCTCGTCTATGCCTTTCAGGCGCACGGTGAAGTCGTGCTGCCAGGTGCTGGCATCGATGGTGATGCCGGTCAGTTCCTGGGCACCGCTGTATTCCACCAGGATGTTGCGGGTGACGTTGTTGCCGATCTGCAGCGGCGGGATGTTGCGCCGTTTCTGCTGCAGCGGCAGGTAGGCCACGGCGAACAGCACGCCCTCGGCGCTTTCCAGGCCCATCCAGTTCCAGTCGAAGTCGCCGATGTCGCTGCCCAGCATCGAGCTGTAGACGACCTGGTTGGGGTTCACATAGCCGCTGTTGCCTGCCGGGATGTCGTAGCTGTGCACGATCTGACTGGCCGGCGGCTTGGTCGCGGCGCGGTCGATTGGCGTGTTCGGGTCGAGCCCGGGCACATTGGCGTAGATGAAGCGGGTGATCTGCAGGACTTCTTTGGCCCCCTGCTTCTGGGCGATCAGGCTTTCGCCCGCGAAAGTGATTCTGGCCACGGCGGACTCCTAAAGCGTGGCGACCAGCGTCTGCTGGTCGTCGTTGAATTGAGCTGCGCCGATGCGCAGGGTGACGGGGGTGATGCTGATGAAGTCGTAGCGGCGGCAGGTCCGGCCGTACTGCTGGATCAGCACCCGCAGCAGCTCGGGGTTCTCCGACAGCTGCGAGTCGGAAAGGCGCAGCAGGACCACGTCCCAGTCGCGGCCGGCCAGGCGTTCGTCGATCTCGACATAGCCCACGCCAAGCCGGCGCAGGATGCGCTTAAGCCCTGCGGTGCTGCCGGCATCGACCGCGTTGATGAAGGCGAACTTCACCCGCAGCCGGTACAGGCGTTCCGGTTCGTCTTTGAAGCGGGTGATGTCCCGCTGCCAGGCGAGCAGGTCCAGCACGGTGAGGTGGCAGGTTTCGGCGTCCATCTGCAGCAGCGGCCAGCGCAACCACTCGGTCACCCTGGCCCACCAGGCCTGGGCGGCGTCCTTGAGCTTGGTCAGTTCGGTGCCGGCGAGCCAGAACGGCAGTTTCAGCGGGCTCATACCAGGTCCACCCGCAGGTTGGCGATGCGCGCGATGCTCAGCTGCGAGACGATGTCCTCGCTGGCGAAATGCAGCGACTCGATGTCGGCGAAGGCCTGGTGCAGCTCCTCGGCCAAGCGGCTGAAGGAGAACCGCGACTGTGGGTAAGTCAGCGTCGGCCGATAGTCGCTGGCCGTGCTTTCGCGAAACGCCGCACGGATGAACTGGGTGATGCCCTGCTGTAACTCTTCGCGCCGTTTCGCCGTCAGGTTTGTCCGCGGCCAGACCGTCAACGCGATGTCGTGGCGGGTCTCGGGCATGACCATCACCAGCAGGTCGTCGCCGTGGCCGTGGTTGCCTTGGTCGCGCACGTGGGCGTTGATCTGCTCCAGGTACGCCTGCGCCGGCACGTCGGCGTCGAACAGCACGTAGGCGTTGGCGCTGCCCGGACCACGTGGCGCATCGTGGAGGAAGTACACGCCATCGGGGCGCACCCCCGGGAAGGCGGCGATCATGGCGCGGTAGACCGCGTCGGTGTGCCACTGGTTGACCGCGCTGAATTGATTGCGGGTGCGCAGGCGCAGTTGGTCGTCGGGTTCGGGGTCGGCTCCGGGCGAGGTCATCCAGCCGTCGTCGTTGACCACCTGGACGATCCCCTGCACCGGCTCGGGCAGGATGGCGTAGTAGCCGGGCGCCAGGTTGTAGCCGCTGCCGACCTGCTGCGCCTGGACCTTGACCGACTGTTGCAGGCGGCCGTCGGGGAACACAGCATCCTCGACCGTCACCAGCTGGTAGACGTGGCCGTTGATCGCGGCGGATTGCACCACGACGCCGGCACGCATCAGCAGCTCGCCGGCGCTGTTTTCACGGGTGAACAACAGCTGCCCCTGGGCCTTGGTCGCGCCTTTGCGCTCGACGTTCACCGCCCAGGCCAGGCTGTCCAGCCAGGCGCCGCTGGCCGTCTTGACGAAGAAGTTGGGTAGCACGGTGTCGCTGATGAAACCGACCAGCCACAGCACCGGCTTGGTCACCAGCACCGTCACCACGCGCCAGAACGGCGAGTAGGCGCTGGTGTTGCTGAGCTTGCTGCCCTGGGCGGCCACTTCGGCCTCCCAGGCCTGGTGCAGGGCCGCCTCAGTGGTGGGAATGCCGGCGTCGGCCAGCACCTTGCGAAAGTCCAAGTCGCTCACAGGTATACCTCGATATCACCGAATTTCAGGGTTTTCGCCGTGACCAGGTAGCGGCCCGGATGCTCTTCCAGGACGCGCGCGGTACCCGGCAGCAGGCGCTCGTCGTCCTCCACCAGCAGCTCCAGTTGCAGGATGCAGTCGGCCTGGCGCTGGCGGCTGCGCTCGGCCACCAGGGTCACCAGCAGGCCGCTGTCGCGGATCATGTGGGCGATGTCCTGGGCGATGCTGGCCCGGTCCTCGATCAGCAGCGGTTGGTGGGAGGGGTCCAGGACCAGGTCGTTGTCGTGGATCAGCAGGTCGATGTAGTCACTCATCAGCCCACCGCCATTGCCATCATCTGTTCCAGTTCCAGCGGGTTCATGGCCTTGCTGGTGTTGATCTCCACCTTCTCGACATGCATGCGCCGGTCTTGCGTCTGCGTGGTGTTCTGGATCTGGTTCATCAGGCCTCCCTGGGGAACGCTCGTCGGGCTGGCCGGCGAGAGGTTGAGTGCGGTCTGGGTCATGCGCTGGCGCTGCTGCTCGAGTTGCTCGACCGGCGCGCTGGCCATGCTGGGGGCGAGGGCAGCGGGTGCCATCGAAGCCGTGTGCGGGGCCGCTGATGGCACCTGCATCAGGGGCTTGAGCAGTGGCTGCGTGTTGCTCATGGGCAGTACGCCGATCGGCGCGACCTGGCTGGCAAGTCCTGGCACCTTGGGCGCTTCCGGCAGATCGGCGAACGAGGTCTCGATGTTGACGCCCGGGATCTTGTTCAACCACTCGATCACCAGGTCGAGCGAACTGCGGAAGATCTTGACGATGCCGTCCCAGGCGGCCTTGGCCATGCCGGTCCAGCCCCCCATGTCGGTGAACCACTTGCTCAGTGCGTCCAGCTGTGAGCGGACCCACTGGAAGGCGGCACTGTCCAGGAACGCGGCCTTGAGCTCGTCCCAGTAGGCAATGACCAGGACCACGGCAGCGACCAACGCGATGATGCCCGCGATGATGAGGATGATCGGGTTGGCCAGGAGTGCGGCGTTCACCAGCCAGAGTGCGCCTTGCCAGGCAAGGGTGGCGAGCCTCACGATCCCCATCCAGGCGTACATGGCGATCAGGCTTGTCAGGAAGATCGACAGCACCAAGGCGTGCCGGAGGAACATGAAGATGCTCTTCAAACCGGTCATGTTGAGCAGGGCCCAGGCGGCCTGTGCCCCCAGCATGGCGATCCGGGCCAGTCCGCTCAGGACTGCAAGCGCGGTCAGCGCGGCGCTGGTGCCAAGGATCGCCAGGGTGGCGATGGCGATCACCTGGGTGATGTTGGGAAACAGCTTGATCCAGCGGACCAGGGTCTGGGCGATCTCGACCAGGCGTGTCATCAGCGGTTGCAGAATGGGAATCAGCGCCTGGCCGAAGGCGATGCGCAGTCCTTTTACCGCGGCCCCGAACTGCTGCCAGGGGTCGACCATGGCCTTGGCCATCTGTTCGGCCTGTTCCAGGCCGCGTACCTGGCCGAGTTTGTCGATGCCGTTCTTCAGGCGGTCGGTGTCCTGGGCCAGGGCGCCGATGAGCTGGGCCGCCTCACCGCCGAAGGCCTCGGTGATCTTGGCGTTGGCCGCCGCACCGCGCAGGTCGCCGAACTTGCCCTGCAGCTTGGCCAGGATGTCCAGCATCGGCAGGACCTTGCCATTGGTGTCGGTGAACTTCATGCCGAGCTTGTCCGAGGCGTCCTCGATGTTCTCGAAGAAGGCCTTGTAAAGCCCGCCGGCCGCGCTGCCGTCCATGCTGCCGGACAGTCTGCCGATCACGGCCATTTGCTCGGCCAGACCGATGCCGGCGGCGGAGGCCTGGGCGCCGGCCTCCTTGAAGCCATCCTTCATCTGTTCGCCGCTGGTGCGGAACAGCTGGACCGCCAGGGCGGTCTGCCCGCCCAGGATCTTGACCCACTGGCCCTTGCCCATGGCGTCGGCCTGCTGCTTCTGCAGGTTGTACATCGTGCCGACATACTCGGCCATCACGCCCTGGTCGGACTTGGTGGCCTTGGCCAGCACGCTGCTGGCGTAGGTGAACGTGGCCAGCTGGGAGCCGGACAGACCTTTGATCGCGCCCTCGATCTTGTACGCCGAGGCGACGAAGTCGCGGGCGTTCTCACCATAGGCGATGGAGAACATCAGGGCTTTCTTGTTCAGGGCCTCCAAGGCGTCCTCGGCCACGCCGAGCGAGCGTACATCCCCAAGGGCACGGTTCATTTCCAGGGCGGGTTCAAGGAAGGTGCCGAAGCCGCTGGCGGAGCTTTGCAGCTTCTGCGTGCCCTCGCTGATCTGCTTGATGGCGGCCTGGCTTTTTTCGGTCAGATTGTTGAACCCTTGGGTCATCCTCGCCAGCGGCGCGGTGACTTTGTCGGTCAGCGACAGGATGAAATCCAGCCGGCTGATTGCGTTGTTCGCGCTCATGGGATGTCAGCCTCCATTGAATGCACGGGCGATGCCGTTGGCGATGGCGATTTCCATTCGCCGCCAGTGCTCGTCCTCCAGCCACTTAGCCGTGCCCAGGTTCTCGGGTGTGGACGGGGCACCGGGCAGCCAGCGTTCGGCCAGGGCCAGCAGCTGGCCCAGGCCGTCCTCGGTCAGTCGCTCTGCGTGGCCGAGCGCTTTTTTACGGTGACTTCCACGGTCGGGGCGTACTCCTCGACCAGGGCACCGGCCAGCTGGATCACGGTCATCGGGTTGGCCAGCAGCGGCTTGAGCTGGTCCTTATGCTCGGGCTTCACGGCGGTGACCAGCAGGTTGTTGGCCGGGGCGACCTTGTTGGAGGGGGTCAGGGCGTTGATGTACTTGGTCATCAGCGCCGGATCGATGGCAAAGTCCAGGGACAGGTCGCCGACTTCCAGGGTGATTTCGGTGCGTTGGGTCATGGGGGTACTACTCCATTGGAATACGGGAATGGAAAAGAATGTGGCGGGCGCTGTGTTCAGCGGTCGCGCTCGTGAAGCTGTTGGCAGGGAATGCAGCGGCGCATGCCGCCCAGGGCGCGGCGCGCCTCGGCGATCTCGTCGCCGCAGTCCGTGCAGTGGGTAAGGCTGGGCCCAGTCGCCACGCGTCGGCCACGGACGGCGGCGATCGCCAGATCACGCCTGAGCTGTTCCAGGGCCTGGGCGCGGTCGAATGGGCACACCATCAGCTCAGGCCCTCGACCTCGGCGAAGGACAGGTACGGCACGCCGTTGACGTGGATGAAGTCCGGGCTGGTGACGTCGAACGGCAGCTTGTGCTTGGTCTTCTCGCCGCCCTTGGCGTCGATGTTGAGCAGGCTGGAGATCTTGAAGCGGCAGCCGAAGGCCTCGACGCGGATCTCGTCGGTGGGGGTCTTGGCATAGAACAGCTGGTCGAAGGTTCCCAGCTGACGGAAGCTGCCGGCCTTGGCGGCGGCTTCGATGATCAGGTTGAAGTTGCTGGTATCCACCTCCAGCTCGCCGCTGGCGGCCACGTCGCCGGCGACCCAGCCGTCCGGCACGCCCTTGGTGTGCGCCACGGCGCTGTTGTCGGTGATGTCGAGGGTTGCGCTCTCAACGTGGATCTTCAGGTCGCCCACGTTGATGTCGAAGTTCAAGCCACTGATCTTGGCCATGGGTTACTCCTGGTTGTCCTGGGAAAGGTCCAGCGCGATGTTCGCGGTGATGTCCTTGGGGCAGTTGTGCGGGCGGATGCGGATGAACACTTCCACCTGGGTGTGGCTTTTCCAGACGATGACCAGGTCGCCGTCGCGCGGCGGCTGGATTTCGCCGGGGAACACTTCGCCGGCGAATTTCACCGCCTTGGCCATCCGTCGCAGCGGCGCCATCAGCGCGCTGGTGTTGGCGGCCATGCTGGCGGGGCTGTTGTTCAGGCGGCGGTCGCCGATGCGGCGGATCAGCAGCGGGCGGACCTGGCGGGCTGCCTTGTCGGCCAGGCGCAGGTATTCCAGGACCTGGAAGTCGCTGGCGGCGGTGTCGAGCATGTTGGCATCGCCCCAGTACACGCCCTCGTAGTCCGGGTAGGTCTGCGAGACGGAGAAGCGTGCCTTGTCCAGCTCGCTGCGCACCGCCGATGGCAGTGGCACGCCGTCCTTGTCCGCGGGCACCGCGCCCAGGCCCAGGACAGGGCCACTGGCGACGCGCATCGGGGTATCGGCGATGCTCCAGGCAGCGTTTGCCAGGCGCCCGGCGAGCACGCCCAGGTCGTTGCCGTGCAGCTGCGGCACTACCACGACGCGTGGCGCGGCGACATCGCCGGTGAGCGCCTTCTGCTCGAGCAGGTAGTCCGACCAGGTCACGGTCGGCAGGATGCCGGCGGACGCGGCCAGGACGAACGAGCGCCGGCCGTAGCGGGCGTTCAGCTGTTCGGCGGCGGTGTGCATGGCCAGCAGTTCCGCGCCGGCGGTCGCCGGCTTGGTGATGACGATGCCCTCGACCGAGTAGCCGTGTTGCTGGGCATACTCCAGGGCGCTCGCCCAGTCGCCCTCAGCGCCGATTGGCGCGGCCAGGCAGGCCCAGCGGTCGCCGCCGTTGGCCCGGGCAGCGATCAGTTGGGTCTTCAGGTCGCTGGCGGCCACGCCCAGCTCATTGTCCAGGTCGCTGTCCGTGTTCAGGGTCAACAGCTTGCCGACGTTCTTGGCGGCGGGGCCGATGAAGAGGAAGTAGCGCTCGATCTCGGTCACGGCACCCTGGCCGAGGTTGAGATTGTTCACGCTGATTTTACCGAGTGCCATAGGTTGCCTCGTTAGCGGGGTGATTGAAGGGTTGTGCCAGGACCTGTCGATCAGGTCGCGGGCGGGGCGGGCATCGCAGCCCGGGTAATGGGTCAGGGGAGGGGACTGGCCTGCAGGGCGACTTCGCCTTGCTCGGCGACCCACAGGTCATAGGGTTGGAATGACCAGGTCTTGCCGAAGACCTCGATCTCGCCGGCTGCGTCCTCGGTCAGGTAAAGGGGCTCGACGAACTCCAGGACCAGCGACACATCGAGCAGGTCGCTGCCCGGGACCTTCTGCTTGACGGCGAGGGTCGGCGCCGGCAGGGCGAACAGGTGACGCCCGGGGTCGTTGGTTTCCAGCCAGCTGCCGGCGAGTGCCATCAGGCGCCCGGGATGACCGCTGAAGTCGTCGAAGTCGAACAGGGCGCGGTAGCGCAGGTTGCCCATGTGCAGGCCCAGTTCGGTTTGCGTCCAGGCCAGTTGCAGGTCCAGCTGCTGGGACCAGGCGTGCAGTTGCCCGGCAGGCACCAGCTTGCGTTCGAGCAGGTAGGTGGTGAGTGCTTTCAACTGGTTCATGGGGAGGCCTCCGTACAGGGAGAGGTGGCTGGGAAATTCATCGTTGAGTACGTGGGGGGATTGCCCGCTCCCACAGAGTTCGGTGAACCGCCGAAGTGATGCTCGGCATTCCAAAAAGCCCGCCGTGCAGGCTTTTCAGTAATGCGTTGTCGAACCGCTGGCCACGACTGGTGACGCCATGCGGCTGCGCTTCAAATTGATGACTCCGACCGCGGCCGTCTGCCCGCCGGAAAACTGATCGTGGTGCTTTACGCTGCACACCCGGGCCAGTTGCCAACCCTCTGAACAGTCGAGGCCTGTTCATCGCTGCCTGTGTCACAACCGGTTGCTGTCCGGCTCGAGGGATAGGCTATGCATCAATGCATATGCAGTCAATGCATTTTGGGAAATATTTAGGCATGCAAATTTGCCGATATGCATGTCGGTCTTTACGGGCGCGGGTTGTAGGGCTTTTCTGTAGGCGAAAAAAAACCCGCCGCAGCGGGTTTTTTCAGGAGCGGGGTATCAGACGTTGAAGCGGAAATGCATCACGTCACCGTCCTTGACGATGTAGTCCTTGCCTTCAAGGCGCCATTTGCCGGCTTCCTTGGCGCCGCCCTCACCCTTGAACTGGATGAAGTCGTCGTAGGCCACCACTTCGGCGCGGATGAAGCCTTTCTCGAAGTCGGTGTGGATCACGCCGGCCGCCTGTGGGGCGGTAGCGCCCACGCGTACGGTCCAGGCACGCACTTCCTGCACGCCTGCGGTGAAGTAGGTCTGCAGGTTGAGCAACTCGTAACCGGCGCGGATCACGCGGTTCAGGCCAGGCTCTTCCAGGCCCAGGGCCTCGAGGAACATGTCTTTCTCTTCACCGTCGTCCAGCTCGGCGATCTCGGCTTCGATCTTGTTGCACACCGGCACCACCACCGCGCCTTCTTCCTCGGCAATGGCCTTGACCACATCCAGGTGCGGGTTGTTGTCGAAGCCGTCTTCGGCGACGTTGGCGATGTACATGACCGGCTTGCTGGTCAGCAGGTGGAAGCCGCGGATCACCGCCTTGTCTTCGGCGCTCATGTTCTTCATCAGGCTGCGCGCAGGCTTGCCTTCGGTGAAGTGGGGGATGAGCTGCTCGAGGATGGCCTTCTGAGCCAGGGCTTCCTTGTCGCCGCCCTTGGCGTTGCGGGCGACCTTCTGCAGTTGCTTCTCGCAGCTGTCGAGGTCGGCGAAGATCAGTTCGAGGTCGATGATCTCGATGTCGCGCTTGGGGTCGACGCTGTTGGAGACGTGGATCACGTTCTCGTCTTCGAAGCAGCGCACCACGTGGGCGATAGCGTCGGTCTCGCGGATGTTGGCGAGGAACTTGTTGCCCAGGCCTTCACCCTTGGAGGCACCGGCGACCAGGCCGGCGATGTCGACGAACTCCATGGTGGTCGGCAGGATGCGGTTCGGCTTGACGATCTCGGCCAGCGCGTTGAGGCGCGCGTCGGGCATCGGCACGATGCCGCTGTTCGGCTCGATGGTGCAGAAGGGGAAGTTCTCCGCCGCGATGCCGGACTTGGTCAGGGCGTTGAACAGGGTGGACTTGCCGACGTTGGGCAGGCCGACGATGCCGCAATTGAAACCCATGGGAATTCCCCTTTCGTAAAGTGTCAGGCCTTCTGGCTGTGCAGTTCGCGCATGGCCTTGGCGAAGTCGCCGGCCAGCACGTCGGGCATCACGCCGAGGGCAAAATCGATGCTGGCGTCGAGCTTCTCCTGCTCGGCGCGTGGCGCCCGGCCCAGGACGAAGTTGGAGACCAGTTTGGCGTCGCCCGGGTGGCCGATGCCGAGCCGCAGGCGGTGGAAGTCGTTCTGGTTGCCGAGCTGCGCGATGATGTCGCGCAGGCCGTTGTGCCCACCGTGGCCGCCGCCTCTCTTGAGCTTGGCGACGCCGGGAGGCAGGTCGAGTTCGTCGTGGGCCACCAGGATCGCTTCCGGCTTGATGCGGAAGAAATTGGCCAGAGCCGCCACGGACTGGCCGCTACGGTTCATGTAGGTGGTGGGGATCAACAGGCGAACATCGTTGCCCTGATGGCTGAACTTAGCCGTCAGGCCGAAATACTTTTTGTCAGCGGACAGCGAAACGCGCTGGGCGCTGGCGAGGCGTTCAACGAAAAGAGCCCCTGCGTTATGCCGGGTCTGTTCGTATTCGGGGCCGGGGTTACCCAGGCCGACGATCAACTGGATGGCGGTCACGTCAGGGGCTCTTCCTTGGAGTTGGTGGGTTACGGTGCGCGCGGCACTGTAACCCGATCAACGCCGGCGTGCGAGTGGATTACTCGGCAGCGCCTTCAGCAGCTTCAGCGGCAACGCGCGGGGCGTGGACGTTGGCAACAGCTTTGTCATCACCGTGGGCCAGAGCAACGAACTCTACGCCTTTCGGAGCTTTCAGGTCCGACAGGTGGATGATGGTGCCGACTTCGGCCTTGGACAGGTCGACTTCGATGAACTCAGGCAGATCCTTGGCTTCGCAGGACACTTCGATCTCGGAAACGACGTGCGAGATCTCGCCGCCTTTCTTGATCGGGGCTTCTTCACCGACGAAGTGAACTGGAACCTTGGCGGTCAGCTTCTGGCCAGCAACGACGCGAACGAAGTCGGCGTGCATGATGAAGCCTTTGGCCGGGTGACGCTGCATGGCCTTGACCACGACGTTCTGCTTGGCGCCGTCGACGTTCAGTTCGATCACGTGGCTGAAGGCAGCTTCGTTTTCGAACAGCTTGGCAATTTCCTTGGCCACGATGGTCAGGGATTGGGCTTCTTTATTGCCACCGTAGACAACGGCAGGGATGCTGGCGGAGTGACGCAGGCGGCGGCTCGCACCTTTCCCCAGGTCAGTACGCGCTTGGGCGTTCAGGATGAAGTCAGTCATTTTGTTTCTCCAAATTAGCCTCCCGAAAGGCGTTTGCGACCAGCGCCAGACGGGGATGGCAAAAAAGCCCCGCCCCAACAACCAGTGTTGGGGCGGGGCGCTTTTCGTCAGCGAGTGATCCGCTTAGCGGAACATCGCGCTGATCGATTCTTCGTTGCTGATGCGGCGTACCGCTTCAGCAACAACCGGTGCGATATCCAGCTGGCGGATACGGTCACAGGCTTGAGCAGCGGCGGACAGCGGCACGGTGTTGGTCACCACCAGCTCGTCCAGTACCGACTTCTCGATGTTCTCGATCGCGCGGCCCGACAGGACAGGGTGCGTGCAGTAGGCGTAGACCTTGGCGGCACCGTGTTCTTTCAGGGCCTTGGCCGCATGGCACAGGGTGCCGGCGGTGTCGACCATGTCGTCTACCAGGATGCAGGTGCGTCCTTCGACGTCGCCGATGATGTGCATCACCTCGGAGTGGTTAGCCTTTTCGCGGCGCTTGTCGATGATCCCGAGATCGACACCCAGGGACTTGGCGACGGCGCGAGCACGCACCACACCACCGATGTCCGGGGAAACGATCATCAGGTTCTCGAAACGCTGGTCTTCGATGTCGTCGACCAGTACGGGCGAGCCGTAGATGTTGTCGACGGGGATATCGAAGAAACCCTGGATCTGGTCAGCGTGCAGGTCGACGGTGAGTACACGGTCGATACCCACGACAGTGAGCATGTCAGCGACGACTTTGGCGCTGATGGCTACACGTGCCGAACGCGGACGGCGGTCCTGGCGGGCGTATCCGAAGTAGGGAATCACGGCGGTGATTCGCGACGCTGAGGAGCGGCGGAAGGCATCTGCCATCACGACCAGTTCCATCAGATTGTCGTTGGTTGGAGCACAGGTGGGCTGAATGATGAAGACGTCTTTACCGCGGACATTTTCATTGATTTCAGCACTGATTTCGCCATCGGAGAATTTACCGACAGAAACATCACCCAGTGGAATATGCAGCTGACGTACAACACGCCGAGCCAGATCGGGGTTGGCATTCCCCGTGAAGACCATCATCTTGGACACGCGCAGTACCTGAAGGCTGAGGGTAACCTGGATGAGTATAAGAAATGGCAGGGGCGGCTGGATTCGAACCAACGCATGGCAGGATCAAAACCTGCTGCCTTACCGCTTGGCGACGCCCCTGTATCTGTTGCTGCGAATTCTTATGAACTCGACTTCTTGATCAGAACTTGCAGCTTGCGATGCAACATCGAAACATTGCTTCCTTTCGCCACAAACCCTGTTTGGGTCTCTGAAAGAAGGGCCAGAACTTTATCAGCTTCGGCTTTGCTTGGGAAGGCCCCAAACACACAACTTCCAGTGCCGGTCATTCGTGCTTCGGTGAATTTACCCAGTGAAATCAGCGCATTGCGAACTTCAGGATACCGTTGCTCTACTACCGGTTGGCAGTCATTTCGACTGTTTCCCTCGGGAACGGGGCGCATCTTAAGGGGGAGGGAATCACGTGTCAACTCCGGATGCGAAAAAATTTCCGCTGTGCTGACAGACACTTGCGGCACCAGCACGACATACCAGGGTTCCTCGGGGTCGACCGGGGTCAGTTGCTCGCCAACACCCTGGGCGAAGGCCGCATGGCCCCGGACAAACACCGGCACATCGGCGCCGAGCGACAGGCCCAGGCTGGCCAGGCGGTCTTCGTCCCAGTCCAGCTGCCACAGGTGCGCGAGCGCCAGCAGGGTGGTAGCAGCGTCCGAGCTGCCGCCACCGATGCCGCCGCCCATGGGCAACACCTTGTGTAGCCAGATGTCAGCGCCGAGCGGCGTGCCGGACTGTGCCTGCAGCAGGCGCGCGGCGCGGACGATCAGGTTGCTGTCGTGGGGCACGCCTTCAATTTCAGTCTGCAGGCGGATCTGGCTGTCCTCGCGCAGGGCGAAGCTCAGCTCGTCGCCGTGCTCGAGGAACTGGAACACGGTTTCCAGCTCGTGGTAGCCGTCGGCGCGGCGGCCGGTGATGTGCAGCCAGAGGTTGAGCTTGGCCGGGGCGGGCAGGGTCAGCTTGTTCATAGGTTCAATGCCCCAGCTGGCGTGGCTGCCAGTCCTTGACCACCAGGGTCACGTCGATGTTCTCGCCGTGCAGCTTCAGCCGTTCGGGCAACCAGTAGCCGTTCTGCTCCACATAGCTCAGGTACTCGACCTGCCAGCCATCCTGGTGAAGGCTGGCCAGGCGGCTGTCGCCGTCGAGGGTCAGCTGGCTCTTGCTGTCCGGGGCGGGCAGGCCTCGCACCCACCAGACCAGGTGCGATACCGGCAGGCGCCAGCCCAGTTGTTCCTCCAGCAGCGCCTCGGGGTTGGCGGCCTCGTAGCGGCCCTGGTTGGCCACTTCCAGCACCACGCCTCCGGGGCGCCCGGTCAGGCGCGCCGCGCCGCGGCCCAGGGGGCCGGCCAGGCGGATGTCGTAGTAGTCCTGGCGTTGCAGCCAGAACAGCGTGCCGCTGCCGGAGTCGCGCGGGGCGCGGATGCCGACCTTGCCGTTGATCTGCCAGCCGTCGAGGCTGCCGAGCTGCTGTTTGTGCTCGCGCCACAGCTGCGGGTTGCCCTGGCCCTGTACGGCTTCCCTGCTGCCGAAGCCGGCGCAACCGGCGAGCAGGGCGATAAGGGTGAAGGTGATGCAATGACGCAGGAACATGGTTTAAAGGCTCTCGGATCCGGTCAGGCGCAGCAAGGTCTTGCGCAGGATGGGGCTGTCGGCCTGGGCTTCGAAGCCCTTGGCCCAGACTTGGCGGGCTTCGCGGCGCTTGCCGTTGGCCCAGAGGACTTCGCCCAGGTGGGCGGCGACTTCGTGGTCGGGGAAGCGCTCGAAGGCCAGGCGCAGCTGGCGTTCGGCTTCCTCGAGGTTGCCCATGCGATAGGCCACCCAGCCCAGGCTGTCGAGCACCGCGGGGTCGTCTGGGGTGAGCTGGTGCGCCTTGTCGATCAGCGCCTTGGCCTCGCTGTAGCGGGTGGTGCGGTCGGCCAGAGTGTAGCCCAGGGCGTTGAGGGCCATGGCGTTTTCCGGCTCGCGGGCCAGGATGGCGCGCAGGTCTTTCTCCATCTGCGCCAGGTCGTTGCGCTTCTCGGCGAGCATGGCGCGGGTGTAGAGCAGGTTGAGGTCGTCCGGGTAGCGCTTGATCGCTTGCTCCAGCACTTGTCCGGCCTGGGCCTCCTTGCCGTTGTTGCCCAGGCTTTCGGCTTCGATCAGGTACAGCTGGATGGCGTAGTCCGGCTGGGCTTCGCGGGCTTCGGCGAGTATCCGCGAGGCTTCGGCGCTGCGACCGTTGGCGATGAGGATATCGGCCTGGCGCAGTTGCGCTGGCAGGTAGTCCGGGCCGGGGCCGACCAGGGCGTATTCGCGCAGGGCGGCTGCCGGCTGGCTGCGTTCTTCGCGGATGCGGCCCAGGTTGAGGTGGGCGGCGTCGACGTTGGCGTCACGTTCGACCAGTTCCTGCAGGTAACCCTCGGCTTCGTCCCAGTGCTTGGTCTCCAGGCATACCAGGGCCAGCGAGTAGCGGATCTCGTCGTCTTCGGGGTACTGCTGCAGCAGGCTCTCGAACTCGGCCTTGGCGTCGTCGATGCGGTCCTGCTCGACCAGGGTGCGGGCGTAGGTCAGGCGCAGGCGCTTGTCCTCGGGGTTGTCGCGGATCGCCCCACGCAGCAGCGGCAGGGCCTCTGGGCCACGGTCCAGGGCCTGCAGCAGGCGGGCGCGCAGCAGCACCGGGGCGATCTCGCCGTTCTGCGGCGGGTGGGCTTCGAGCAGGTCGAGGGCTTGTTGCGGCTTGTCGTCCTGATTGAGCAGCAGGGCCTTGCCGAACACCAGCTGGCCGTTGTCGGGGTATTTCACCAGCAGGCGGTCGAAGCTCTGCATCAGGCCATCACGGGTGTTCTGGTCGGTCTCGGCCGCCGCCAGGGCGAGGAAGTCGAAATGGGTGTCGCCCTGGCCCTGCAGTACCTTTTCCATGTAGGTCATGGATTCGTCGTAGC
The DNA here is from genome assembly GCF_057480795.1 of Pseudomonas sp. P110(2024). Lineage (NCBI taxonomy): Bacteria > Pseudomonadati > Pseudomonadota > Gammaproteobacteria > Pseudomonadales > Pseudomonadaceae > Pseudomonas > Pseudomonas sp. P110(2024). The sequence continues at coordinate 203,146 of NZ_JBLIYT010000006.1, read as the reverse complement.
GTCCGGCGCGGGCCAGCTGGATGGCCGCGGCGCGCTGGGCGTCGAGATTCTGCGGATCGTTGCGGGCCCAGATTAGCGCGGAGTCCAGGGCCGGTTCGTCGGCGCCGAGGTATTCGGCGATGCGATAGGCACGCTCGGAGACGGCCGGGTCCTGGGTCTTTTCGGCCTGGTCGACGTAGTTGGCCAGGGCGATGTCGAAGCGGTTGCGCTGGCCGGCCAGCTCAGCCACCAGCAGGCTGTACAGGGTGTCTTGCTTGAACGATCCATACACCACGGGCTTTTCCGCGCTCTTGCCGGCATCGGTGGCGGGCGACTGGGCGTCCGTCTTCGGGGCCAGGCTCTGGCAGCCTTGAAGCAGGGCGAGGGCAAGCAGCAATGCGTAGGATTTGTTCATAGAGGCTTATTAAAGAGGCTAAACCGGCGGTCGGAGCATGATGACACAAGCGCGATGGCAAACCCACCTGCGAAGGTCGTGGTGTGAAGCGGTGCTTCGGAGTATAGGGACAATGCGCCGGGGCGGTGGTTCGCAACTAGCCCAAGGCATCCTGCCCTTGCCCTTGCCCTTGCCCTTGCCCTTGCCCTTGCCCTTGTTTTTGCCCTTGTTTTTGCTTCTGAGCGCGCGGTAGTTCAGGCAACGCCAATTGCGACTTCAGTAGGCCGAGCGGAGTTCTTGCGCAGCGCTTGATGGGCATCCATGCCCGTCACCTCCCTTCGCAAGGCCTGCGTTCGGCCTCCTGAAGTCGCGAAAGTACGGGCGGCGCCTGGACTGGCGCAGCTGTCGCTAGCTGGGTATGGCGCTAGACTCCAGATCGGCAACGGCAACGGCAACGGCAGGGATGGGTGGCGGTGTGGAGCGATAGGCACGCCGCATCGCCACAATAGCGAACGGTGGTTGTTCTAAAACCTGCGAAGTAGGACAATTATCGGCTTCACGTCCCAACCAGCGACCTTGCATGGCCTTTCTTGCACTTGGTATCAACCATAAGACTGCCTCGGTAGACGTACGCGAGCGCGTGGCGTTTACGCCCGAGCAGCTGGTCGACGCCCTGCAGCAGCTCTGCCGACTGACCGCTAGCCGCGAGGCGGCGATCCTGTCCACCTGCAACCGCAGCGAACTCTATATAGAGCAGGACCACCTCGCCGCCGACGCCGTGCTGCAATGGCTGGCCGACTACCACCAGCTGAGCCTCGACGAACTGCGTGCCAGCGCCTACGTCCATGAAGAGCACGATGCGGTCCGGCACATGATGCGCGTGGCCTCCGGCCTCGATTCGCTGGTACTCGGCGAACCGCAGATCCTCGGCCAGATGAAGTCAGCCTACGCCGTGGCCCGCGAGGCCGGCACCGTCGGGCCGCTGCTGGGGCGCCTGTTCCAGGCCACCTTCAGCGCCGCCAAGCAGGTGCGCACCGACACCGCCATCGGCGAAAACCCGGTCTCGGTGGCGTTCGCCGCGGTCAGTCTGGCCAGGCAGATCTTCTCCGACCTGGGCCGCAGCCAGGCGCTGCTGATCGGCGCCGGTGAGACTATCACCCTGGTCGCCCGTCACCTGCACGAGCAGGGCGTGCGTCGCATCGTCGTGGCCAACCGCACCCTCGAGCGCGCCAGCATTCTCGCCGAGCAGTTCGGCGCCCATGCCGTGCTGCTATCGGACATCCCGCAGGAACTGGCCAACAGCGACATCGTCATCAGTTCCACCGCCAGCCAGTTGCCGATTCTCGGCAAGGGTGCGGTGGAAAGCGCGCTGAAGCAGCGCCGGCACAAGCCGATCTTCATGGTCGACATCGCCGTGCCGCGTGACATCGAGCCGCAGGTGGGCGAGTTGGACGACGTCTACCTCTATACCGTCGACGACCTGCACGAAGTCGTCGCGGAAAACCTCAAGAGCCGCCAGGGCGCGGCCCAGGCCGCCGAAGAACTGGTCTCGGCCGGCGCCGACGATTTCATGGTGCGCCTGCGCGAGCTGGCGGCGGTGGATGTGCTCAAGGCCTACCGCCAGCAGAGCGAGCGCCTGCGCGACGAAGAACTGCAAAAAGCCCAGCGCCTGTTGGCCAATGGCGGCAATCCCGAGGACGTGCTGATGCAGCTGGCCCGGGGCCTGACCAACAAGCTCCTGCACGCCCCCAGCGTGCAACTGAAAAAGCTCTCCGCCGAAGGCCGCCTCGATGCGCTGGCCATGGCCCAGGAACTCTTCGCCCTCCACGAGGGCTCGACGGACAAATCCCCGCAATGAAAGCGTCGCTGCTGAACAAACTGGACACGCTCCAGGATCGCTTCGAGGAACTCACCGCGCTGCTCGGTGACGCCGAAGTCATTTCCGACCAGACGCGTTTTCGCGCCTACTCCCGCGAGTACGCCGAAGTCGAGCCGGTGATCGCCTGCTATCAAGGCTGGCGCAAGGTCCAGGACGACCTCGAAGGCGCCCAGGCGCTGCTCAAGGACGCCGACCCCGACCTGCGCGAGATGGCGGTCGAAGAAGTGCGGGAAGCGAAAGAGCAACTGGTGGGCCTGGAGTCGCAACTACAGCGCATGCTGCTGCCCAAGGACCCCAACGACGGGCGCAACGTGTTCCTCGAGATCCGCGCCGGCACCGGCGGCGACGAGGCGGCGATCTTCTCCGGCGACCTGTTCCGCATGTACTCGCGCTACGCCGAGAAACGCGGCTGGCGCCTGGAGATCCTCTCCGAGAACGAAGGCGAGCACGGCGGCTACAAGGAGATCATCGCCCGGGTCGAAGGCGACAGCGTCTACGGCAAGCTCAAGTTCGAGTCCGGCGCGCACCGTGTGCAGCGAGTCCCGGAAACCGAATCGCAGGGCCGCATCCACACCTCCGCCTGCACCGTGGCGGTGCTGCCCGAGCCAGATGAGCAGGTGGCGATCGAGATCAACCCGGCTGACCTGCGCGTGGACACCTACCGCGCCTCCGGCGCCGGCGGCCAGCACGTCAACAAGACCGACTCGGCGATCCGCATCACCCACTTGCCCACCGGCATCGTGGTCGAGTGCCAGGAAGAGCGTTCGCAGCACAAGAACCGTGCCCGCGCCATGTCCTGGCTGTCGGCCAAGCTGAACGACATGCAGACCAGCGCCGCACAGAACGCCATCGCCAGCGAACGCAAGCTGCTGGTGGGTTCGGGTGACCGTTCCGAGCGCATCCGCACCTACAACTATCCACAGGGCCGGGTCACCGACCACCGTATCAACCTCACGCTCTACTCCCTGGACGATATCCTCGCCGGTGGCGTGGAGGCCGTGATCGAGCCGTTGCTGGCCGAATACCAGGCCGATCAGCTGGCCGCCCTGGGGGATTGAATGACCATCATCGCCAGCCTGCTGCGCAACGCGCAGTTGCCGGACTCGCCGACCGAACGGCTGGACGCCGAGTTGCTCCTCGCCGCGGCCCTGGGCAAGTCGCGCAGCTTCCTGCACACCTGGCCCGAGCGCATCGTCAGCAGCGAGGCGGCGCAGGTGTTCGCCGACTACCTCGAGCGGCGTCGCGCCGGTGAGCCGGTGGCCTATATCCTCGGCCAGCAGGGGTTCTGGAAACTGGACCTGGAAGTCGCGCCACACACGCTGATTCCGCGTCCGGACACCGAGCTGCTGGTGGAAACCGCCCTCGAACTCGTGCCGCCCACGCCTGCCCGGGTCCTCGACCTGGGCACCGGCACCGGGGCCATCGCCCTGGCCCTGGCCAGTGAGTGCCCGGCGTGGCAGGTCACGGCGGTGGACCGCATCGACGAGGCCGTGGCCTTGGCCGAGCGCAACCGCGAGCGCCTGGGCCTGGGCAATGTCCAGGTGCGCGCCAGCCACTGGTTCGACGCCCTTGTGGGTGAGCGTTTCGACATGATTCTCAGCAACCCGCCCTATATCCGCGCCGCCGATCCGCACCTGGTGGCTGGTGACGTGCGCTTCGAGCCCAGCAGTGCCCTGGTGGCCGGCGAAGACGGGCTGGACGACCTGCGGGTGATCGTCGCCCAGGCCCCGGCACACCTGCAGCCCGGTGGTTGGCTGCTGCTCGAGCACGGCTATGACCAGGCGCCTGCTGTACGCGACCTGTTGGCAGCGGCGGGCTTCATCGATGTCGCCAGCCGTGTCGACCTGGGCGGCCACGAACGTATCAGTCTGGGGCGCCTGTCATGCTGAGCGACCAGGAGCTGTTGCGCTACAGCCGGCAGATCCTGCTGTCGCAGGTGGATATCGATGGGCAGTTGCGCCTGAAACACGGCAAGGCCCTGGTCATCGGCCTCGGTGGACTGGGCTCGCCGGTGGCGCTGTACCTCGCCGCGGCGGGTGTCGGCGGGCTGCATCTGGCCGATTTCGACACCGTCGACCTGACCAACCTGCAACGCCAGGTGATCCACGACAGCGACAGCGTCGGCATGAGCAAGGTCGATTCGGCCATCAGGCGTTTGCAGGCGATCAACCCGGAGATCAGCCTGGTCGCCCATCGTCGGGCACTGGATGAGGATTCGCTGGCCGCCGCAGTGGCGGCGGTCGATGTGGTGCTCGACTGCTCCGACAACTTCGGCACCCGCGAAGCGGTAAATGCTGCCTGCGTGGTTGCGGGCAAACCGTTGGTCAGCGGCGCGGCGATCCGCCTTGAGGGCCAGTTGTCGGTGTTCGACACCCGCCGCGACACCAGCCCCTGCTATCACTGCCTGTATGGCCATGGCAGCGAGGCCGAGCTGACCTGTAGCGAGGCCGGGGTAATCGGCCCGCTGGTGGGGCTGGTCGGCAGCCTGCAGGCACTGGAAGCGCTGAAGTTGCTGGCCGGTTTCGGCGAGCCGCTGATCGGCCGCCTGCTGCTGATCGACGCCCTGAGCACCCGCATGCGCGAATTGCGGGTCAAGCGCGACCCCGCCTGTGCCGTGTGTGGCAATCGCCATGGCTGAGCGTTCGGCGCCGGTGGGTGTGATGGACTCCGGCGTTGGCGGTTTGTCGGTGCTGGCCGAGATCCAGCGCCTGCTGCCCAACGAGTCGTTGCTCTATCTGGCCGACAGCGGCCATGTGCCCTATGGCGAGAAGTCGCCGGACTACATTCGCCAGCGCCTGCGACTAATCGCCGGTTTTTTCCATGAGCAGGGCGCCAAGGCGCTGGTCCTGGCCTGCAACACGGCTACGGTGGCGGCGGTGGCCGACCTGCGCGAGCTTTACCCGGACTGGCCGTTGGTGGGGATGGAGCCGGCGGTCAAGCCGGCGGCCGCGGCAACCCGTTCCGGCGTGGTCGGCGTGCTGGCCACCACCGGTACCCTGCAAAGCGCCAAGTTCGCTGCCTTGCTCGACCGCTTCGCCAATGACGTGCGGGTAATCACCCAACCTTGCCCTGGGCTGGTCGAGCGTATTGAGGCGGGGGACCTGGTCAGCGAGCAACTGCGCCAGTTGCTGTCGGGTTATGTGAAACCGTTGCTGGCGGCCGGCTGCGACACCCTGATCCTGGGTTGCACCCACTATCCGTTCCTACGGCCCATGCTGGCCGAGATGGTGCCGGCGGATGTGGCGATCATCGACACCGGCGCTGCCGTGGCGCGCCAACTGCAACGTCTGCTGGATGCTCGCGGGCTGCTCGGTGACGGGCCGGCGCAGCCGACGGCGTTCTGGAGCAGTGGCGAGCCAGGCAACCTGCAGAAAGTCCTGCCGCTGTTGTGGAACCAATCCGGCAGCGTGCAGCGCTTTCTGCCTTGAAGCCTGCAGTCAGCTGCTCTTGGGCAGTGGCCACAGTTCGCCTGGGTTGAGCACCTCCAGTACCAGCTCGGGTTGGCGCTGATCCAGGCGTGCCAGCAACTCCTGCGCCGCGCTTTGCGCCGTCCAGGGCTCCGGAATGGCCTGCACCGAGCTCACCGGGTTTTTCAGCGATTGAGGCGCCACCACGGTCAGGTCGATGCCCAGCGCGTGCAAGGAGTTGCGTTGCTCGCTCAACCACTTCGGCAGGCTGTTGCCGCCACTGAGGGGCTGGTTCGGCTCGAACAGCTGCAACGCCGAGTAGCGACTGAGGATGGCCATGACCTGTGGTTTCTCGCCCTTGGCCAGCAGTGACAGGGCGCCGGCCAGGCACTGCTGCGTGGCCAGCAGGTTGCTGCTGATGATCTGCTCGAACACCTCCCCATCCGCTACAGCATCTGGCAGGTAGTCGCAGGTGCCGGCGTTGATGATCAGGCTGTCGAGTGCGCCCCATTTCGCCAGAAGCCGTTGGCTCGCTTCCGGCAAGGGGGCGGGAAGGCGCAGCAGGCGTGCGCCGTGCTGTTGGCCCAATGTGTCCAGCTCCTGGCTATCCCTGCCACTGGCGGCAACCTGATGCCCCGATGCGAGCAACTGTCCCACCAACGCCAGCCCAACTCCGTGGCTGGCTCCTGTGACCCAGAAACGACGTGTCATGCGTTATGCCTCTGATCCTGCCAGTTGGACAAGCCTTTGAAGGCCTCCAGTGCTCTTTGGCGACTGCTATCGAGATCGACTATCGGACTCAGGTAATAATTAGTAGCAAATAGATCCGTAGATTTCACCGGTTGATGGATCGATCGATCATCTTTTTCTTCCAGCTCAGGCAACCAATGACGGATGAAGGTTCCCTTGGGGTCGAAACGCTGCGATTGGGTAACGGGGTTGAAGATTCGGAAATAGGGCACCGCATCGGTCCCCGTCGAGGCGCTCCACTGCCAGCCACCGTTGTTGGCGGCCAGGTCCCCGTCTATCAGGTGACGCATGAAATGCCGTTCGCCCTGCCGCCAGTCGATCAGCAGGTTCTTGCTGAGGAACATGGCGACGATCATGCGCAAGCGGTTGTGCATCCAGCCAGTGTGCAGCAGCTGGCGCATGGCGGCATCGATGAGGGGGAAGCCGGTTCGGCCCTCTTTCCAGGCCTGCAGGTCGGCGGGTGCGTCGCGCCAGGGCAATGCTTCTGTCTGCGGGCGGAAGGCGCGGTGCCGGGAGACTCGGGGGTAGCCCACCAGGGTGTGCTTGTAGAACTCGCGCCACAGCAGCTCGTTGACCCAGGTCTGCACGCCGACGCTGCCGCTGTCGAACTCGCCCCTGTTGCTCGCCAGTGCCGCGTGTAGGCACTGGCGCGGCGAGAGCACGCCAGCGGCGAGATAGGGGGACAACTGGCTGGTGCCTGCCTTGGCAGGCAGGTCGCGCAGTTGGGCGTAGTCGTCGATGGTTTCGTCGACGAAGCGCTGTAGCCGCCGCCTGCCTTCATCCTCGCCTGCAGGCCAGTGCTGGCGCAGGGTATCGGAAGGGGGCTCGAAGCCTTCGATCTGCAGCGGGATGGCGTCGCCATGAATACCGAGGGACTGCTGGGCCTGTACCGATTGAACCAGCGGCGGGAGGCTGCGGTGCAGGTGCTCCAGGCAGACTCGCTTGAACTGGCTGAATACCTGGAAGTACTGGCCGGTGCGGGTCAGCACGCTGCCGGGTCTGAACAGCAGCTGGTCGAGGTGGCCGGTGGCGCTGATCCCGGCTTGCTGCAGCGCTTCATATGTCGCTTGGTCCCGCCGTGCCTCGTTGATGCCGTATTCGTCGTTCCAGTGCACGGCCTCTATGCGGTGCTGACGGCAGACACCGAGCACGCATTCAGGGACATCTGCCCAGGTGTCGGTGGTGCGAATCAGCAGTGGAATGTTCAGTGCCGCCAGCGACTGTTGCAGCAGTCGCAGGTTGCGCAGCCAGAAATCGACCTTGCACGGCGCATCGTCGTGGGCCTGCCACTGGCCGGGGCTGGCAATCCAGAGGGCCACGGTCGGGCCACGTTGACAGGCGGCCGCGAGGGCAGTGTTGTCGTCGATGCGCAGGTCGCTGCGCAGCCAGATCAGTTGCATGGGGGGAAGGCTCAAGGTCGGGATTGCTGAAGACGGCGCAAGGCGGTTTGCGGGCTGTCGAACAGGTGCAGGTCAGTCAACGACAGTGCCTGCAATTGCGCCTTATGGAGAGTGACTGTGTTGCCACCCAGGAGTTTCATCGTGTTGATGTCCTGCAGCGCACGGCCCAGTGCGGCGAGGTCGGGGCGGCGACCGAGGTGCAGCAGCAGCGCTTGCGGCCGCAACTGCTCCACGGCCTGGCGCAGTTGGCGGGGCTCGACTGACCACTCGAGGATCTCCAGAGCGTAGCCGTTGCTGCTCAGCAGCCAGGCGCAGAGCCAAAATTGCGGGTCGAAAGGTGTATCGTCGGTGCGGGCAAGCAGTACGCAGGGGCCACCGAGCGAGTGACTGTCGTGATAGACCCGTGCCCCCAGCTTGCTGCGCAGCCAGCCTTGGAAGAACACTTGTTCCAGCCGGGCGTCGAAATGCGTTTGCCAGCGCTGTTCGAGGGCTTCAAGCAGCGGTAGCAGCAGACGCTCGCAGACGGTCACAGCAGGGTAGAGGGCGATCATCTGGTTGATCAGCTGGTCCAGCGGACGCTGGGCAAGCCGGGCGATGGCCTTGATCAGCTGTTCGATACGCTCGCCCCATTCGCCTTGGATCGGCGCGGTGGCGTGCGTGTCATTGTCCAGCAGTTCGCGCACCTGGCTCACCGCGGCGCCACGCTCCAGCCAGCGCAGCACGGCCTGGACGCGTTGCACCTGGTCCTGGGGATAAAGACGATGCCCCTTGGGCGTGCGCTGCGGCGTGATCAAGCCGTAGCGGCGTTCCCAGGCGCGCAGGGTGACTGGGTTGACGCCGGTCAAGCGGGCCACTTCGCCGATGGGCAGCAAGGGGTCAGATGGCATTGCGCAGTCCGAGGTCTTCCGGATGGGGTTGCAGGTAGGCCTGTTGCAGCAGGTAGGGATCGGGATGACGGCGCAGATGGTGCTTGAGCAGGGTCAAGGGCACCACCAAAGGCACCACGCCTTTCTGGTACTGGCCGATGACCTGTTGCAGCTCGGCCTTGTCCGCCTGGCCGAGGTCCTTGCGCAGGTAGCCGCTCAGGTGCTGAAGCACGTTGCCGTGGGTGCCGCGGCTTGCGCAGCGGCGTAGCGCCTGCATCAGCTGGCTGAAGTAGCGCGGACCGAGCTGCGCTGGATCATCGTCGCGGCTCATGCTCCCGAGCAGGCGCCCAAGGCCGCGGTACGCCTGGGGATTGTGCGCCATCAGCAGGTACTTGTAGCGGGCATGGAAACGGATCAGCGCGCCGCGACTCAGGCCCTGGCGCAGCAGTTGGCGCCAGTCGGCGTAGGCGTAGACGCGGGCGATGAAGTTTTCCCGCAGCACCGGATCGTGCAGCCGGCCTTCCTCTTCGACCGGCAGGTCCGGGCGCCGCTCGCAGAATGCCGCGGCGTAGGCGCCCCGGCCATTCTGGTGGGCCGGGCGGCCGTCCTCCTGGTAGACCTTGACCCGTTCAAGGCCACAGGACGGTGACTTTTGCATGAAGATGTAGCCGCAGATATCGTCGAGTTCGTCGGCCATCTGCGCGCCGTAGGCACGCAACGGGCCGGCGAAATCGGTGACATTGTTACGCGTACCGGTGACAGCCGGGTGCTCGGGATCGCCCACCAGGCGAATGGGTTCCCGGGGAGTGCCCAGGCCAATGGCGACCTCGGGGCACAGTGGGACCCAGTCGAAATGCTGGTCGAGCAGTTCGAGACAGAGGCTGGAGGCTTTGTGGCCGGCGTTGTAGCGTACGTTCAGGCCAGTCAGGCAGGCGCTGATGGCCAGACGTGGCTTGCCGCTGGGCGGGAAAGCGTTCATCGCGGTCTCCGGAATGACTTGTACAGGCTGCACGGTTTGTACAAGTCTATTCCAGCACAGATGAAAACTTATACAAGAATATTTTTTTGTATAAATTTGCTTTCGATTATTCCAGATGCTCCAGCAGGCGTCGAGCGGCTTCCTGGCCGCTGAGCCACGCCCCTTCGACCCGACCGGACAGGCACCAGTCGCCACAGGCATACAGGCCCAGGTCGGCATCGGCCAGCGTGCCCCACTCATGATTGACGGCAGGGCGCGCGTACAACCAGCGGTGGGCAAGCGCAAAGGTCGGTGCGGGGACGACGCAGCCGACCAATTCGGCAAATTCTCCCCACAACTGCTCGATCACTTCTTCCTTGGGCAGGTCGATGTGCTGTTTGCTCCAGTTGGAGGTGGCATGCAGCACCCAGGTGTCGAGGTGCTCGTCACGGCCCGGTTTACTGCGGTTGCGCGCCAGCCAGTCGAGCGGGCTGTCTTGCACGAAGCAGCCCTGCATAGGGGTTTCCAGTGGTGTCTGGAAGCCCAGGGCAACGGCCCAGGTCGGCTCCATTTGCACCCCGGCGGCAACCGCCGCGAGTTTGGGGGCGGCGGCCAGCAACGGGGTGGCCTGGGGCGCCGGCACGGCGATCACCACCTGGCTGAACGGCCCATGGCTGCAGCCTTCGGTGTCCTGCAAGTGCCAGTATTGCTTGCCGCGGAACACCTCGGCGATGCGGCAGCCGAAGTTCACCGTGACATCCTTGAGCAGGCCGCGAGTGATGGCGCTCATGCGCGGCACGCCGACCCATCGGGTTTGTTCGTCGGGGGAGGGGGTCAGTTCGCCATCGCGGTAGTTGTACAGCTGCGGTTTCCACTGCGCAGCCCAGCCATTGGCCACCCATTGCTGGACCTGTTCGACAAAGCGCCGGTCGCGGGCGGTGAAGTACTGGGCACCGAGGTCCAGGGCGCCGGCATCGCTGCGCTTGCTGGCCATGCGTCCGCCGCTGCCGTGGCCCTTGTCGAACAAATGAACGGTCTGTCCGGCCTTTTGCAGGGCCTGGGCGGCGGACAAACCGGCGATTCCGGCACCGATGATGGCAATAGGTACTGTCATGATGGCCTCTTCGAACCTAGCTATACGCAGCCTACGCTGCCAGGTAAACCTGTACAATGCACGATGTTTGTATAAGGTTATTCCGCTCGATAGGCAGGTTGGCCTATGTTTATCCGAGAGCGTTCGGTCAAAAAAGTGCCTTGATCTTAAAAATAGACCACGGCCGCCCAGTGTGAGGACACAGCCATGCATATATTGCTGACCGGCGGTACCGGCCTGATCGGCCAACACCTGTGCCAGGTGTGGCGCCAGCAAGGGCATCGCCTGACGGTCTGGAGCCGGCGCCCTGAACAGGTGGCGAAAATCTGGGGCACCGGCGTGCGGGGCGTCGCCCGGCTGGAGGACATTGCCGATGAAGACGAGGTCGACGCGGTGGTCAACCTGGCCGGTGCGCCGATCGCTGACCGGCCCTGGACCGCAGCGCGACGCAATCTGCTCTGGACCAGCCGGGTGACCCTCACCGAGCAGTTGCTGGCCTGGCTGGAGCGCCGTGAGCGCCGGCCGCAGGTGCTGATTTCCGGCTCGGCGGTGGGCTGGTACGGTGACGGTGGCGAGCGTGAGCTCACCGAGGCTTCGCCGCCGGTGAAAGAGGACTTCGCCAGCCAGCTGTGCATCGCCTGGGAGGAAACCGCCCAGCGTGCCGAGGCCCTGGGAATCCGCGTGGTGCTGGTGCGCACCGGCCTGGTGCTGGCCGCCGATGGCGGCTTTTTGTCGCGCCTGCGTCTGCCTTACAAGCTGGGCCTGGGGGGGCCGCTGGGCGATGGTCGGCAGTGGATGCCCTGGGTGCATATCGACGACCAAATCGGCCTGATTGATTTTCTCTTGCAGCACAACGAAGCCAGCGGTCCCTATAATGCCTGCGCGCCGGAGCCGGTGCGCAATCGAGAGTTCGCCAAGCGCCTGGGGCGCACCTTGCATCGCCCGGCGTTCATGCCGATGCCGGCGCTGCTGCTCAAGGCCGGGCTCGGCGAGCTGTCGACGCTGCTGCTCGGTGGCCAGCGCGCGCGCCCGGTGCGGCTGCTGGCGGCGGGCTTCACGTTCCGTTTCAACGATCTGCAATCGGCCCTGGACAACCTGTCCAGCCGCCTCTGACATAGGACGCTGCATGACTGATCACGCCCTGCTGCTGGTCAACCTGGGTTCGCCGGCCTCCACCTCGGTGGCCGACGTGCGCCGTTACCTCAACCAGTTCCTCATGGACCCGTACGTGATCGACCTGCCCTGGCCGGTGCGGCGATTGCTGGTGTCGCTGATCCTGATCAAGCGCCCCGAGCAGTCGGCCCATGCCTACGCCTCGATCTGGTGGGACGAGGGCTCGCCGCTGGTGGTGCTGACCCGCCGTCTGCAGCAGGCGATGATGGCCCATTGGCCCCATGGGCCGGTGGAGATCGCCATGCGCTACGGCCAACCGGCGCTGCCGGAAGTCTTGGAGCGCCTGGCCGCGCGAGGGGTGCGCAAGGTCACGCTGGCGCCGCTCTATCCACAGTTCGCCGACAGCACCGTGACCACGGTCGTGGAGTTGGCGAAACAGACCATCGCCGAGCGCAAGCTGCCTTTGCAGACCCGCATTCTGCGGCCGTTCTACGACCACCCAGACTACATCGATGCCCTGGTGGCTAGCGCCCGCCCGTATCTGGAACAGGATTATGATCACCTGCTGCTGAGCTTCCATGGTTTGCCCGAGCGGCACTTGAAGAAGCTCGATCCCACCGGCAACCACGACTTCCAGGCCGCCGACTGCTGCAAGGACGCCAGCGCCGAGATGCGTGCGGTGTGCTATCGCGGCCAGTGCCTGGCCACGGCCAGGGCGTTCGCGCAGAAGATGGGCATCCCGGACGGCAAGTGGTCGGTGTCGTTCCAGTCGCGCCTGGGCCGGGCAAAGTGGATCGAACCCTACACCGAGACGCGCCTGGATGAGCTGGGCAAGGCGGGTGTGAAGAAGCTGCTGGTTATGTGCCCGGCGTTCGTCGCCGATTGCATCGAGACGCTGGAGGAGATTGGCGATCGGGGCAAGGAGCAGTTCATCGAGGCGGGCGGGAAGGAGCTGGTGCTGGTGCCGTGCCTGAATGATCACCCGGAGTGGGTGAGGGTGTTGGCGGGGATGTGCGAGAAGGTCTGAGAAACTCGCCTGGCTTTGAAACGAGGGGCCGCAAGGCGGCCCCAGGATTTCAATGAAGACTCAAGGCAACTGGTCATCCAGTTTCTTGTTCTTCCAGCCATCGTTGCCCGGCAGGATCAGGTTCAGGGCAATGGCCACCACGGCGCACAAGGCGATGCCCTTCAGGCCCCAATCGTCCGGGCCGTCGCCGCTGCCGATCAGCACGCCGCCGATGCCGAACACCAGGGTCACCGAAACGATCACCAGGTTGCGCGCCTCGGCCAGGTCGATCTTGTGGCGGATCATGGTGTTCATGCCCACCGCCGCGATCGAGCCGAACAGCAGGCAGAGAATGCCGCCCATCACCGGTACCGGAATGCTCTGCAGCAGCGCGCCGAACTTGCCTATGAAGGCCAGGGTGATAGCGAATACCGCCGCCCAGGTCATGATCTTCGGGTTGTAGTTCTTGGTCAGCATCACCGCACCGGTCACTTCGGCGTAGGTGGTGTTGGGCGGGCCGCCGAACAGGCCGGCGGCGGTGGTGGCCAGGCCGTCACCCAGCAGCGTGCGGTGCAGGCCGGGCTTTTTCAGGTAGTCGCGGCCGGTCACGCTGCCTACCGCGATCACACCGCCAATGTGTTCGATCGCTGGGGCCAGGGCCACTGGCACGATGAACAGGATGGCCTGCCAGTTGAAGGCCGGCGCGGTGAAGTTGGGCAGCTCCAGCCAGGGGGCCGCGGCGATCTTGGCGGTGTCGACCACGCCGAAGGCGAACGACAGGGCGAAGCCCACCAGCACGCCGGCGATGATCGGCACCAGGCGGAAGATGCCCTTGCCGAACACGGCCACGATCAGGGTGGTCAACAGCGCCGGCATGGAGATCATCATGGCGGTCTTGTACGGCAGCAGTACGCTGCCGTCGCCGGCCTTGCCCATCGCCATGTTGGCGGCGATCGGCGCCATGGCCAGGCCGATGGAGATGATCACCGGGCCGATCACCACCGGCGGCAGCATGCGGTCGATGAAACCGGTGCCCTTGATCTTCACCATCAGGCCCATGAAGGTGTACACGAAGCCTGCCGCCATCACGCCGCCCATGGTCTCGGCCAGGCCGAACTGGCCCTTGGCGAGGATGATCGGGGTGATGAAGGCAAAACTCGAGGCCAGGAACACCGGGACCTGGCGGCCCGTGACCAGCTGGAACAGCAGGGTGCCGATGCCGGCGGTGAACAGGGCCACGTTGGGGTCGAGGCCGGTGATCAGCGGCATCAGCACCAGCGCGCCGAATGCCACGAAGAGCATCTGCGCGCCCGAGACGACCTGACGCCAGAGCGGGTCGTTGAAGCCGTCCTGCATGATCAGGCGTCCTTCTGCTTGGTGCCGAAGATCTTGTCGCCGGCATCACCCAGGCCTGGGACGATGTAGCCGTGTTCGTTCAGGCGTTGGTCGATCGAGGCGGTGTAGATCTGCACGTCGGGGTGGGCTTTCTCCACCACGGCGATGCCTTCGGGGGCCGCGACCAGGACCATGGCACGGATTTCCTTGCAGCCGGCCTTTTTCAGCAGGTCGATGGTGGCGACCATCGAGCCGCCGGTGGCCAGCATCGGGTCGATGATCAGGGCCAGGCGCTGGTTGATGTCCGGCGCGAGTTTCTCGAGGTAGGTGTGGGCTTCGAGGGTTTCCTCGTTGCGGGCAACGCCCACGGCACTCACCTTGGCCCCGGGGACCAGGCTGAGCACGCCGTCGAGCATGCCGATGCCGGCGCGCAGGATCGGCACGACGGTGATCTTCTTGCCGGCGATTTTCTCGACTTGCACCTTGCCGCACCAGCCGTCGATCTCGTAGGTCTCGAGCGGCAGGTCCTGGGTGGCTTCATAGGTCAGCAGTGCACCGACTTCCTGGGCGAGTTCGCGAAAATTCTTGGTGCTGATATCGGCACGGCGCATCAGGCCGAGCTTGTGGCGGATCAGCGGATGGCGGATCTCACGAGTAGGCATAGGGGGAGGGCTCCGGGAGGCGGGCAAAAAAACCGCGCTAGATTAATCTATTCATTCCTTGATGTCGTGCAGTCATTGTGCACGTTAGTCCATAAAGGCTTGATCTGGGACGAGCGGATGCGTACCTTTGCCCGCTTTTCCAAAACGCACCCCCTGGAGAGCGCCATGTCCGCCGATCTCGAGCATATCCGTCAAGTGATGCGCGAGGCTGATTGCCTGTACAACGAAGCCGAGGTCGAGGCCGCCATCGCCGAGGTCGGCAAGCAGATCTGCCAGGACCTGCACGACAAGAACCCGGTGGTCTTCTGCGTGATGAACGGCGGCCTGATCTTCTCTGGCAAGCTGCTGACCCACCTGCAGTTCCCGCTGGAAGCCTCGTACCTGCATGCCACCCGCTACCGCAACACCACCAGCGGCGGCGAGCTGTTCTGGAAGGCCAAGCCGGAAGTGTCGTTCATCGACCGCGACGTGCTGATCGTCGACGACATCCTCGACGAGGGCCACACCCTCAGCGCCATCATCGAGTTCTGCAAGCACGCCGGCGCCCGTGCGGTGCATACCGCCGTGCTGATCGACAAGGACCACGACCGCAAGGCCAGTCCGGACCTGAAGGCCACCTACACCGGCCTGCCATGCATCGACCGCTACATCTTCGGCTACGGCATGGACTACAAGGGTTACTGGCGCAACGCCAACGGTATCTTCGCGGTCAAGGGGCTGTGATCATGCGCCAGCCTGCGTTCCTCGATCAGTCGTTGTTCGACGGGCTGGCAGAGCGGGCCACCGCCAGCCCGCGCGGTCGGCAGAACCACAACTTCCACGAGATGGATGAGCCGTGTCATCGCATGGCCGTGGGGCTGCAATCGCGGACCTATATCCAGCCGCACCGTCATCTGAGCGACGACAAGGCCGAGACGCTGATCGTGCTCAAGGGGCGCCTGGGCCTGCTGATTTTCGACGACCAGGGCGCGCTGACCGACAAGCGTGTGCTCGAGGCCGGTGGCGACTGCCTGGGCGTCGACCTGGTGCCGGGGGTCTACCATGGCTTGGTGGTGCTGGAGGACGACAGTATCATGTTCGAGTGCAAGGCCGGGCCGTACCGTGCGGTAGGCGAGGGTGAGCTGGCCGAGTGGGCGCCACGCGAGGGTGAAGCGGGCGTTGCCGAGTATCACGCCTGGATGCGCGCGCAGTTCGATTGAGCCTGCGCTCCCTTGTCGTGGGGGTGGCGGTTCGCTGCTGCGACTTGCCCCCCGACAGAGCCTGTGCGTAGAGTGCCTGCTCATGCCAAGGAGCCCCACATGCGTGCGTTCATTCCCCTCCTGTTGGCGGTAAGCCTGCCGCTTTCCGCTGCGCCGCTGCACAGCCAGTTCCTCCCGCCCGACGACCTCTCCCTGCGCCAGGAGGCTCCGGCCAGCCAGCAACTGCTGCAGGTCACCGACTACAGCGTGGTGGTGGGCACCCAGCGCCAGTCCGACCAGCAACCGATTCCGATCACTTCGTCCTTGCAGATGCGCCTGAAGGGCAAGCCGTTGAGCAAGGGTTCTACCATCGCTCAGGTGTTGCTCAACTTCGATGGCGAAGGCGGCAAGAGCTTGAAAAAGCCGGCCTATGACGACAAGAGCCGGACCCTGACCCTCAACTACCCGATGGCCGACTACCGGGTGATCATGGACCTTCTGCGCAACGAAACCCTGTACGTGCAGTTCCTCACCTACGCCAATGGCCACATCTGGGCCGACCTGCACACCGGTACCGTACGTACGCGTTGAGGGCCGCAGGTTTCGGGGGGTAAACTGCCGGCCTTCGAAAATGTCCGTGATGGTCCAGTTGGAGTCGGCGATGCGTAAAGACAAGAAACAAGTGATTGGTGACGAGATCAGCGACGAGTACATCAAGACGTTCCTGCAGTTCGAGCCGGCCGATGGCCTGACCTCGCCGTCGCATCACAAGCTGATCAAGGGTTATCGTGGCCTGCGCATCGATGATTTCGAGCGTTATGTGGGCTTCTTCGTCGCGGCTGGTTATGACCTGGACGGCAAGGACGAGCACGGCAAGACCTTCGTCGAGGTGATCGCCGACCAGCGCAATGCGCCGGAGTACATCGAGATCATCGATAACGCCCGGGGCTGATAGAGGTCCAGGCACAAAAAAACGCCCCGAGGGGCGTTTTTTCGTTTTGGCCGGATCAGGCGTAATGCTTGGCCGGGCTGCTTTCCACCAGTTCCAGTGCCTCGTCGTTGTCGGCGCTGATCTTGTGGTACAGGGCGGCATCGCTGGCCAGAAGCTTCTCGCGGGCCGGGAAGATTTCCTTGAGCTTGGCGGCCCAGGCACCCTTGGCCTGCTCAGGGAAACAGCGCTCGATCAGCTCTAGCATGATCGACACGGTCACCGAGGCGCCTGGGGATGCGCCAAGCAGCGCCGCCAGGCTGCCGTCCTGGGCCGAGACCAGCTCGGTGCCGAACTGCAGGATGCCGCCTTTCTTCGGATCCTTCTTGATGATCTGCACGCGCTGGCCGGCCACTTCCAGACGCCAGTCCTCGGCCTTGGCCTCGGGATAGAAGCGGCGCAGCGATTCCAGGCGTTGTTCCATCGACTGCATCACTTCGCTCACCAGGTATTTGGTCAGGTCCATGTTGTCGCGGGCCACCGCCAGCATCGGGCCGATGTTGCCCATGCGCACCGACAGTGGCAGGTCCATGAGCGAACCGTGCTTGAGGAACTTGGTGGTGAAGCCGGCGTATGGGCCGAACAGCAGCGATTTCTTGCCATCGACCACGCGGGTGTCCAGGTGCGGAACCGACATCGGCGGGGCGCCTACTGCGGCCTGGCTGTAAACCTTGGCCTGGTGCTGCTTGACGATTTCCGGGTTGTCGCAGCGCAGCCACTGGCCGCTGACCGGGAAGCCACCGAAACCTTTGCTCTCCGGGATGCCGGACATCTGCAGCAACGGCAGGGCCGCGCCGCCGGCGCCGAGGAAGACGAAACGGGCGTCGACTTCGCGGCTGCCGCCGCTGTTGACGTCCTTGATGCTCACGGTCCAGCCGCTGCCGTTGCGACGCAGGCCGACGACCTTCTTGCTGTACTTGACCTGGGCGTCCGGGCTGTTGCCCAGTTGCTTGAGCAGCTTGTTGGTCAGGGCGCCGAAGTTGACGTCGGTACCCTTCATCACGCGGGTCGCGGCGATGCGTTGGTCCGCCGGGCGGCCCGGCATCATCAGCGGCATCCAATCGTTCATCACGGCCTTGTCTTCGGTGTATTCCATCTCCGAGAAGGCGTGGTGCTGCTTGAGCAGCTCGAAACGCTTCTTGAGGAAGTCGATACCCTTGTCACCCTCGACGTAGCTCAGGTGCGGAACCGGGTTGATGAAAGCACGTGGCGAGCCGAAGTTGCCTTTCCTGCTCAGGTACGCCCAGAACTGGCGCGAAACCTCGAACTGGGTGTTGATGTGCACGGCTTTCTTGATGTCGATGCTGCCATCGGCAGCCTGCGGGGTGTAATTCAGCTCGCACAGTCCGGCATGGCCGGTACCGGCGTTGTTCCAAGGGTTGGAACTTTCCGCGGCCCCGGAGTCCATCGCCTCGATGACCTCAAGCTTCAGGGTCGGGTCGAGCTCCTTGAGCAGTACGGCCAGGGTGGCACTCATGATGCCCGCGCCTACCAGTACCACATCAACCGATTCGTTCTGCGCCATTAACGCGTCTCCACAATCTACAGCACCTAATTGACAGCATAGGATCCCTGGGGTGGCCAGGATCGCCATGTCCGACTCTTCGCAGTTCTTGCAACTTCCGCGGACACCGCCAATCAGTCTTGGGTGTTCGGCTATTGAACGCCCTTTGCCACGGGTGCGGCAATTCGACTTATGGTCAAGTGCTCCGTCGTGCGTTATGGACCGGCCTCAGAGGCTCATCGGGGATGAGCGTTTTTGCCGTCTGTTCAGGGCTGTTCGGGACACATCTGCCGCTCTTGCACATGCCAGACTGTTCATTTGCTCGCCACACTCTCGTGAAGTTGTGAAAAACCGTTTTTTCACGCTCTTTTGGAGTCGTGAACCTCAAAAGTGGACTGCGCGATGGCAACCCGCAGGTTCATGCGAAGCAGAAGGCCGGAAACAGCAGGCACGACAGCCAATGCAAGACCTGAGTGGAAGGCTCTCTGTGGGCGAAGCGTCGAGGGTGCCGGGGTCAAGCGGCGAATGCGGGGCCCGATCAGGAGACGTCCTTATAATCGGGGGGAGATTATAACGATGTCGCGGGCGGAAAGGGCGTACTTGTTGGGTTTTTATTGCAGCGTTTGTCAGGCCGACAGGGTGCGTTGCTGCCAACGCTGCGTTGCATGGGCGCAAACCCGGGCGTTGGCTGGCAGCGGACGGCCGAGCCAGGCCAGTTGCGCCTCGTTCACCTGCACCCAGCCGCCGTTGCCCGGTGGCGTGGCACAGTGCTTGAAGCCGAGGCAGATGCCGTCGCTGTCGAGGCGGGCGTAGGTGGCGTGGCGCGGGCGGTGGAAGAGCAGGGTCCAGAGCGAGGCCATGGCGGTCAGTCCTGTGTGTGAGGGCTGGCGCCAGAGTAACCGGGGGGCATGAAACGATTGTGACACAGGGGCAGTTGCTGTTTGTGGCTTGCCGCTGGGTATACTGTGGGCCTTTGCCGCTTTTTCTGGAGAAACGCGCATGTTGCAACGTCTGTTGGTCGGTTTGTTCGCGGTGGCCAGCCTGAGCCTGGCCGGTTGTGCCCACAGCCCGCAGCAACTCAGCCCGCAACCCAAGCTTACCCAGCAACTGGCCCCGGTCGGTCACGGCCAGCCGGTGGTGGTCAAGGTCGTCGACGGGCGCGCCTCGCAGTCGCTCGGCACTCGTGGTGGCATGTACCCCGAGACCAGCACCATCACCGTCAATGGCAACGATGTCGTGCCCAAGCTGCAGGCCCAGGCCGAGGCGGCGGTGCGCCTGCTCGGTTTCACCCCGACGCCCAACGCCTACAACGCGCCGCAGTTGACTGTGACCCTGGCCGAGCTCAAGTACCAGTCGCCCAAGGACAAAATGTACGTGACCGAGGCGACCATCGGCGCCACCTTCCGTGCCGACGTGTCCAACGCCAACCGTCGTTACAGCGGCCGCTACGGTGCTTCGCTGGACCAGCGCTTCGGCATGGCGCCGAACCAGGAAACCAACACCAAGCTGGTGAGCGATGTGCTCAGCGATGCCCTGACCCGTCTGTTCAAGGACCCGACCGTCGGCCAGGTGCTGGGCGAGTAAGGCTTCTGTAAAGAACAAAACCCGCCGCCCGGTCATCCAGGCGGCGGGTTTTTTTATTTTCTTCGCGTACGTATTCGCGGCTCAGGCAGCCTGTACATTGAAGTCCAGCAGGCTGATTCCGGTATATGGGTCGACCTCAGGCAGGTCCTGATGGGCATGCCCGCCCAGCGCGCAATACACCAGCCACTGGCGGTCCTGGACATTGATGGCGAAACCGTCGATCAGCGCCTGCTGCTCGTCGCTCTGGGCGACAAGGTAGAGGCGGTCCTGGTTCTCGGCGTGCAGCATGACAAGCTCCGGTTCGGTAGAGGCCGACAGGGTGGCCTGCCCTCATGACGAGCGTGTGACAGATGAAATTAAATGACAGCTGGTCGTAAAGTGGCGGCACCGATCCCGGGCTTGAGTAGAATGCCGGGCTTTGCCGTACGTGATGCCGAGGTCGCGCAATGTCGTTGCAAATGCTCTGGGGCTTCTTGGTCGCCCATCCGGCCAAGCTGATCAACCTGCTGGCCCTGCTCATTACCTGCCCTGGCGGGCTGCTGCTGCACAGCGCCCGGCGTCGCGAGGCGCTGAGCCGGGAGCGTCTGGCGGTGGATGAAGGCGTGGTTGAAGGCCTCGAGCAGCGGGTGCCGCGCTATTACTACATCCTGGGCTTCTGCTGCCTGGCGATGGCCTTGCTGCTGTCCTGGTTCAGTACCTGGATCTGATTTGTCGGAGCGGGCACGCCCGCTTCGACAAAGCGTTTTGTCAGGCCGATGCCGGCTGGCGCTTCACCTGATACTGGTTACGTACCGGCGTCGCATACTGCTGTACCAGGTACGGCTGATGCTCTACGGGGCATGCGTCCAGCCGACGCTGCCATTCTTCCTTCGCCTTGGCCAGTTCGTCGGCCGGGAAGATTTTTTCCGCGCTCGGCACCTCGAGCGTCGCGTCCTTCTGCGCCCACATCGCATAGGCCAGGTAGTGCACCGGGAACAACCGGTAGCCGCCGAGGATCTGCCGGTCGATGGCCTGGGCCAGTTGCTTGGTGTCCTCGTGATAGTCGCTCACCGGTGGGGCGAAGTTGATGTGTACCCGACCTTTGTAGCCGGTGATGCCCTGGGCGATGCTGTTGTCGTCCTCGCCCGGCGCCTTGGTGTAGCTGCCGGTGGTGGCGCGGATGTACAGCTCGCGGGCCTTGGCCTGGTCGCAGGGGTCGTATTCGTAGCTGATCGACACCGGGATCAGGTTCAGGCCCTGGATCACCGCGCCGAACGGCTCGTCCTTGCGGCTCATGTGGAACATCTTGAGGATCGCCGAATCGGTACGGTCGTCACCGTCCTTGGCGCGGCCTTCGGCCTGGGCGATCCAGATCGACACGCAATCGTTGCGGATCGAGTGGTTGATGTAGGCCGAGAGCAACTGATAGGCGGCCAGCTTCTCGCGGCGGCCACTGATCGAGCGGTGCACGATGAAGCTCTTGTTCAGGCGCATCATGTCGCTGACGAATGGCTTTTGCAGCAGGTTGTCGCCGATGGCGATGCGCGGCGTCGGCAGGCCGGCGTGGTACACCGCGTAGTTGACGAAGGCCGGGTCCATGACGATGTCGCGGTGGTTGGCCAGGAACAGGTAGGCGGTACCCGACTTGAGCTGTTCGACGCCGGTGTAGGTGACGCCATCGGTGGCGCGGTCGATGGTGCGGTCGACGTAGTACTCGACCTTGTCCTGCAGCGTGGACACGCAGCTTACGCCGGCGAATTCCTTGCGCAGGCGCCGGGCGATCAGCGGTTTGAGCAGCCAGCCGAAGGCGCCCGCGGCGCGCGGGAAGCGGAAGTGGGTGAGGATATCGAGGAATGCCGGGTCGCTGAGCAGGCGTGCCAGAACGGCAGGGACCTCAGCGTCGTCGTACGGTCGGATGGCATCGAATTCGCCCATCATGCTCTCTTGTTGGAAACGGCTAGGGTAATTAGGTAGGGGCGGGCTCCGAAAAACGGCTCGGACGCACACTGACCCTGTAAACAGACCGGCAATTATACGCACAAGTCACTCCGGAGGCCGCGATGCTGGAAACTGCGATCTACGATTGCCCTTATTGTGGCGAAGAAGTCGAAACCACGGTGGACCTGTCCGGCGGCGACCAGGAATACATCGAGGACTGCCAGGTGTGCTGCAAGCCTATCCGCTTCGTGCTGCAGGTGCATGGCGAGGAGTGGATGCTCGATGTCTATGGCGAGAACGATTGATGCAACGGATCTATGACCCGGAAAGCCTATTGGAGGCGCAGATGCTGGTGGGCATGCTGGCCAGCGAGGGCATCGACGTGCACTTGGTCGGGCGCGACCTGATGGGCGCCGTGGGCGAGTTGCCGATGCACGGTTTGCTGGGGCTGGCGGTACCGGACGAGCAGGCCGGGTACGCACGGCAGTTGATCGATGCGTACAATGCCGCCCAGCCGCTTGCCGGCGACGAACCGGAGAGTTATCCCGGAACCCTGATCTGCTAGGTTTTGATTTCGCCCATGTGTGGACGCTACGCCCTGTTTCGCTGGTCCCAGAGCTTCGCCGGCTTGCCGGGCTTCCCTGCGGGCCAGCAGGCTCAATGGAACATTTCGCCCGGTGCCACGGTGCTGATCCAGCGCCAGCTCGACGGCCAGCTGCAGCTGGCCGGTGCGCGCTGGGGACTGACTCCGGCCTGGCTCACCGACCTGTCCCGCACCCCGGCCCAGGCCCGTGCCGAGACCCTCGCCGAGCAGCCGATGTTTCGCGAGCCGTTGCGTCAGCGGCGCTGCCTGATGCCGGCCAACGGCTTCTACGAATGGCGCGGCACGGCGCGCAAGCGTCCGTACTGGGTAACGCCGGGGGAGGGGGCGTCGCTGTTCTTCGCCGCGCTGTGGGAGGTTTACCCGGTGCAGGAGCAGGCATGGCTGAGTTGCGCGGTGGTGACGCAAGCGGCGATGAGCCAGCGCCGGCCGCTGATCCTGGACGAGGCCGAGCAGGCGCTGTGGCTGGACCCCGAAACACCGATGGCGAGGCTGCACGAGTTGCTGGCCAAGCCGCCAACGGTGTTGCGTGAGCGGGCGCTGGCGAATTTCGTCAACGATCCGAAGCTCAATGGGCCGGAGTGCCTGACTCCGGCCTAGGTGACGGCGGGCCGGGGATCAAACCCTGAACTGATTGATCAACCGCCGCTGCTGCTCGGCCAGCTTGGTCAGCTCGGCGCTGGCCTGGCTCGACTCATCGGCGCCACCTGCCACTTCGCCGGCCACCTGGCCGATGTTGATCACATTGCGGTTGATGTCCTCGGCCACGGCGCTCTGTTCCTCGGCGGCGCTGGCGATCTGCGTGTTCATGTCGTTGATCACCGAAACCGCCTGGGTGATGCTGGCCAGCGACTCGGCCGCGCGGCTGGCCTGCTGCACGCTGATGTCGGTCTTGTCCTGGCTGTCTTCCATCACCTTGACCACTTCGCGGGTGCCCAGCTGCAGTTGCTGGATCATCTGCTGGATTTCCTGGGTGGCCTGCTGGGTCTTCTGCGCCAGGTTGCGCACCTCGTCGGCGACTACCGCGAAACCGCGGCCCTGCTCGCCGGCCCGGGCCGCCTCGATGGCGGCGTTGAGCGCCAGCAGGTTGGTCTGCTCGGCGATGGCGCGGATGGTCACCAAGATGGCGTTGATGTTCTCGCTGTCGCGGGCCAGGTCCTGGACCACGGTCACGGCGCGACCGATCTCGGTGGCCAGCTCGCTGATCGAGTGCGAGGTATCGCGGACGATGTCCAGGCCCTGGTTGGCGGCGCGGTCAGCTTCACTGGCGGCCTGTGCCGCCTGCGTTGCATTGCGCGCCACGTCCTGGGCAGTGGCGGTCATTTCGTGCACGGCGGTGGCCACCTGGTCGATCTCGGCCATCTGTTTGTGCACGCCCTGGTTGGTGCGGATGGCAATGTCGGCGGTGTGTTCCGACGAGTCGCTGACTTTCTGTACCGAACTGACCACCTGGCTGATCATCGCCTGCAACTTGGCCAGGAAAGTGTTGAAGCCCTTGGCGATGGCGCCCAGTTCGTCGGCCCGGTCGCTTTGCAGGCGCCGGGTCAGGTCGCCTTCGCCCTGGGCGATGTCGTCGAGCATGCTCACCATCTGCTTGAGCGGGCGGGCAATGCCCAGGGCCAGCAGCCAGATCACCAGCAGGCCGAGCGCGGCGATGCCCAGGCCGACCACGGTCATACCGGCGATATCGGTACGGCGCTGTTCGGCCAGGTCCTGCTGCAGGCGGTTGACGTCGGCCATGACCGTGCTCAGCGGCAGCTCCAGCAGCAAAGTCCAGCGTGCGTCGGTGCCGGCGATCTTGAATGGCAGGTACAGCTCGATGCGGTCCTTGGTGGCGTCCACTTCATAGTGCAGCGCCTCGCCGCTCAGGTTATTGAGGGTGTTGGCTTCGTCGCTGTCCAGCACGTCGCCGGCCTTTTCACCGAACTTGGCCGGATCGCGGGTGTAGGCCACCAGGCGCCCGTTGCTGGAGACCAGCGCCAGTTCACCGGCACCTTCATAGAGCTGGCGGTCGGCGGCATTGAGCAGGTCCTGGATGAAGTTCACCGACAGGTCGGCGCCGGCCATGCCCTGGAACTGGCCGTCGATCATGATCGGCTCGACGAAAGAGGCGAGCATGACCATCTTGTCGCCCACTTTATAGGGCGCGGGATCGATCACGCAGGCCTTTTTCGACTCCTTGGGGCACAGGTAGTACTCGCTGGCGCGCACGCCGGTGGCGAGCACCGTGCGGTCGTCGACATCGGCCAGCTTGTCCTGGCCGAGGCTACCGTCGCCATTGCGGAACCACCAGGGCAGGAAGCGCCCGCTGGCGCTGTCGATACCCACCAGGTGGCTGCCGACGTAGCGGCCATCGGCATGGTCGAGGGCGTTCGGCTCCCAGCCCAGGTAGGCGCCCAGCACGCTCGGGTTGACCTCCACGGTGCGCTTGAGCTGGTTGATCAGGTGTTCGCGATCGACGCGCATCAGTGGCTGGCCGTCGGCGCCCTGCATGCCGAGCATGGCATTGCCGGTGGCCAGGCCGCGGGCGATCGCCAGGGGCGCTTCCAGGCCGCGCTGGATCTCGCTGACCTGGGTGCGGGCCAGGGCCGAGAGGCGTTGTTCGATGACCGTCTCGAACTGCTGCTGCGTGCGCTGTTGTACCAGCGTCTGGGTCCGCTGCCCCGAATACACGGCGTACAGCACCAGGGCCGCGACAATGCTCAGCACGATGGCACCGGCCAGGGCGGCCACGGAAAACTGGATCGACTTGAACTTCATGGCAAAGCTCCGCGCGCAAGGAGGTCGTTACCGAGTGTTATCGGCGGGCTAATACCAAAGCATGAGGGGATTGTCAGAAATCTTACCTGTGGCTCTGGCAGGCGCGGACGTCTGGGCCTAGGATACGCGGCACGTAAATAGGGAGTGTTTTCATGCGTAAGTCATTCGTTGTCAGCATGCTGACGGCCAGCGTCCTGCTCGGCGGTTGCCAGGCGGTCAATACCACCAGTGGCGGTGCCGTGGGCGTCCAGCGCCAGCAGTACATGTTCAGCATGCTCTCGACCGATGAGGTCAACCAGATGTACGCCCAGTCCTACCAGCAGACCCTCGGCGAGGCGTCGAGCAAGGGCGTGCTGGACAAAACAAGCAATGATGCCAAGCGCGTGCAGGCCATTGCCAAGCGCCTGATTGCCCAGGCACCACAGTTTCGGCCGGATGCCGCGCAGTGGAATTGGGAAGTCAACGTGATCAAGAGCGACGAGCTCAACGCCAACTGCGGCCCGGGCGGCAAGATCATCGTCTACACCGGCCTGATCGACCAGCTCAAGCTGACAGACGCCGAGATTGCCGCGGTGGTGGGCCACGAGATCGCCCACGCCTTGCGCGAGCACAGCCGTGAAGCGATGTCCAAGGCCTATGGCGTGGAAATGGCCCGCCAGGGCGCCGGCGCGATCTTCGGCCTGGGCCAGGACAGCATGGCCATGGCCGATACCGTGGTGAACTACGCCATGACCCTGCCCAACAGCCGGGCCAACGAGAACGAAGCCGACCTGATCGGCCTCGAACTGTCTGCCCGCGCCGGCTACGACCCGAACGCCGCCATCACCTTGTGGAACAAGATGAGCAAGGCGTCCGAGGGGGCGCCGCCGGAGTTCATGAGCACCCACCCGGCGTCGAGCAGCCGGATCGCTTCGCTGCAGGCGGCGATTCCGAAGGTGATGCCGTTGTATCAAGCGGCCAAGCAGTAAGCCGCCGGGGTTGCATGCAAAACGTGGGAGCGGCGCACCGCCGCTCCCACGAGGGGTAAAGTCCCCTGCGCGATCAGCCAATCCAGCCACTGGTCTTCATCGCCGAATACACCGCGACGATGGCCAGCACGATGAACGCGGTCGCCGCCAGGCGACGGATCAGCGTCAGCGGCAGTTTCTCCGCCGCGAAGTTACCCGCCAGGACCACCGGGACGTTGGCAATCAGCATGCCCAGGGTGGTGCCGATGATGACCATGATCAGGTGCGGATACTGGGCGGCCAGCATCACCGTGGCCACCTGGGTCTTGTCGCCGATCTCGGCGAGGAAGAAGGCGATCAGCGTGGTGACGAACGGCCCGAAGCGGCGCGCGTTGCTGGTTTCGTCATCGTCCATCTTGTCCGGTACCAGTGTCCACAGCGCGGTGGCGGTGAAGCTCGCGGCAAGAATCCAGTGCAGCACCGACTCGGTGAAAAAACTGCTGACCCAGGCGCCCACGGCGCCGGCGGCGGCATGGTTGGCCAGGGTCGCGGCGATGATCCCGGCGATGATCGGCCAGGGCTTGCGAAAGCGTGCGGCGAGGATGAGCGCGAGCAATTGCGTCTTGTCGCCGATTTCGGCGAGGGCAACGATGGCGGTGGGGACGAGCAACGATTCCAGCATCAGGATTCCTACGGGGGCGGGTCGACACGGCTATGACACGTACAGCCTCCCCGCCCCGGGTAAGGTGTGCGTGTCATAGGTCTTGTCAAACCCTGGATCTGTCTGCGCAGATCGTGGGTCGCACGCGCCATGGCCTGTGGGCCAAGTGTGTTGACGCGTACCGGGCGAGCAGGGTGCTCGCGGGAGACTACTCCCCTAGGACGGAGCGGATTCTGCCTAGGCGAAACGCTTTCGGCAAGCCCTGTTTTTATCCACGCGTCGCCCGGTAGATGCGAAAGCCTTGTGCCTCGGCTCGGATTTCACAATTGCCCAGGGCGCCTTCGATGAGTGGTTGATAGCGCAGGAAACTGTTGGCTACCAGCCGCATTTCTCCGCCTTTTCGCAGATGTTCGCCTGATTTTTTCAGCAGGTTTTCCGATGCCTGGTAGTCGGTGTGCACACCGGTGTGGAACGGCGGATTGCTCAGGATCAGGTCCAGATCCGACGGCGCGGCATCGATGCCGTCGCCGCTGATCACCTCGCCTTCCAGGCCATTGGCCGCCAGGGTCAGGCGGCTGGCCGCGACCGCGAAGGCATCGACATCGAGCAAGGTGACCCGGCTCTGCGGATAACGGCGCTTGATCGTGGCGCCGAGCACGCCGGCGCCGCAGCCGAAGTCCAGGACATGGCCGTTGGGCAGGCCGTCGAGGTGGTCCAGCAGCAGCGCGGTGCCCTTGTCCAGGCGCCCATGGCTGAACACCCCGGGCAGGCTGATGACTTGCAGCGGACCATCGGCCAGCGGCAGTTCGAAGCGTTCGGCCAGGCTTTCCAGTGGCGTGGCCCCAGGGGGGTTATCCACGGTTACCTGCCACAGCTGGCAGTGCCTGGCGCTGTCGAGCTTGCGCGGTTTGCCGAACACCTGCAGTTGCTTGGCCGCGCCTTCGATGCCGCCGCGCTTTTCCCCCACCAGGTACAGCTGGCGACCACCCAGGCGCGAGGCCAGGGCGTTGAGCAGGTAGGCGGCCAGCTCGCGGGACTTGGGTAGGAACAGCACGGCGGAGTCGAAGGCCACCTCGGGCACTTCGACACCATAGTGGCTACGCCCGGCGAAGCGGCTCTCGAGCAGCGCCTGGTCGCCGGCATGCCAGGTCCAGCCATGGGCGCCGGGCAGTTGGCCGAGCAGGCCGTCGGCCTGGGCCCCGGCGATCAGCAGCGGGCCTTGGAACAGCTCTGCCTGGCGGAGCAACACTTCACTGCGCGGGTCCATGGACGACGCCTCCTGAAAAAAGTGGCGCAGTGTAGCAGAGGCGTCGGCGGATCAGCCGACCACTCGCCGCGGTTGGCCGGCGAAGTAGGCCTGGGCGTTCTCGGCCAACTGGCTGACGATGCGCTGGCGCGATTCCACCGCGCCCCAGGCGCTGTGCGGGGTGATGATCAGGCGCGGGATGTCCGCCGCCAGCAGCGGGTTGCCCTCGGCCGGCGGCTCGACGCTCAGCACATCGGTGGCGGCGCCGCCCAAGTGGCCGCTACGCAGGGCATCGGCCAGGGCCTGTTCGTCGATCAGCCCGCCGCGGGCGGTGTTGACCACCAGTGCCCCCGGCTTGAGCAGGGCCAGTTCGTTGGCGCCGATCATGTGCCGGGTCTGCTCGTTGAGCGGGCAGTGCAGGGTCAGGGCATCGACCTGTGGCAGCAGTTCGTCCAGCGGCAGGCGATCGGCGCGGGCGGGCCGGCCGGGAATCTGCCCGCTCAGCACGCGCATGCCGAACGCCTCGGCCAGGTGCGCCACCGCGCCGCCCAGCTCGCCATGCCCGAGCAGGCCGAGGGTCTTGCCCTCCAGCTCGACGATGGGGAAGTCCAGCAGGCAGAACTGGCTGGCCTTGGCCCACTGCCCGGCCTTGACCGCCTGGTTGTAGTCGCACAGGCGCGTGGCCAGGGCCAGCAGCAGGGCCAGGGTGTGCTGGGCCACCGACGGCGTGCCGTAGCCCTGGCAGTTGCACACGGTGATGCCCTGGGCTCGGGCGGCGGCCAGATCGACATTGTTGGTGCCGGTGGCGGCCACCAGGATCAGCTTGAGGTCAGGGGCGGCGGCCAGTGTGGCGGCATCGAGCAACACCTTGTTGCTGATCACCGCCGTGGCGCCTTGCAGGCGTTCGGCGACCTGATCGGCAGTGGTGGTGGCGCACAGTTGCAGTTCATCGAACTGCGCCTGCAGCGGTGAAAGGTCGAGGTCACCCAGGTCCAGTGACTGGTGATCGAGAAACACGGCGCGACGTGGGCTGGGCATCGGGGGCTCCGGTGGTAGGGCGGCGGGCATCAACGCAGTGTCTGGTCCGCCGGCGCCATTCGTCAACGGTGCCGTCCGCACTCATACCTCGCGGGCGCAAATCATTCCTTCGGCTGATTTGACCGGTGCGTCACCGAACTACAGTGGATTACTGAACCGTTCTGCCCGTATTGAAGAAAAGGGATACCCATGTTGCAGACTCGCATCATCAAGCCCGCCGAGGGCGCCTACGAATACCCGTTGCTGATCAAGCGCCTGCTGATGTCCGGCAGCCGCTACGAGAAGACCCGCGAGATCGTCTACCGCGACCAGGTCCGCCTTACCTACCCGCAGCTCAACGAGCGCATCGCCCGCCTGGCCAACGTGTTGACCGCGGCCGGTGTGAAGGCCGGTGACACCGTGGCGGTGATGGACTGGGACAGTCACCGTTACCTGGAGTGCATGTTCGCCATCCCGATGATTGGCGCGGTGGTGCACACCATCAACGTGCGCCTGTCGCCCGAGCAGATTCTCTACACCATGAACCACGCCGAAGACCGTTTCGTGCTGGTCAACAGCGATTTCATCGGCCTCTACCAGGCCATTGCCGGGCAGCTGACCACGGTCGACAAGACCCTGCTGCTGACCGATGGCCCGGACAAGACCGCCGACCTGCCGAACCTGGTGGGCGAGTACGAGCTCCTGCTGGCCGCGGCCAGCCCGCAGTACGACTTCCCTGACTTCGACGAGAATTCGGTAGCCACCACCTTCTACACCACCGGTACCACCGGCAATCCCAAGGGGGTGTACTTCACCCATCGCCAGCTGGTGCTGCACACCCTGGCCGAAACCTCGGTTCTGGGCAGCCTGGACAGCGTCAGGCTGCTGAGCAGCAACGACGTCTACATGCCGATCACGCCGATGTTCCACGTGCACGCCTGGGGCATCCCCTACGCGGCGACCATGATGGGCATCAAGCAGGTCTACCCGGGGCGCTACGAGCCGGACATGCTGATCAGGCTGTGGCGCGAGGAAAAGGTCACCTTCTCCCACTGCGTGCCGACCATCCTGCAGATGCTGCTCAACTGCCCGTCGGCGGCCGGCCAGGATTTTGGCGGCTGGAAGATCATCATCGGCGGCAGTGCGCTCAACCGGGCCCTGTACCAGGCGGCGCTGGCTCGCGGCATCCAGCTCACCGCCGCCTATGGCATGTCCGAGACTTGCCCGCTGATCAGCGCCGCGCACCTGAACGACGAGTTGCAGGCCGGCAGCGAGGATGAGCGCACCAGCTACCGGATCAAGGCTGGCGTGCCGGTGCCTTTGGTCGAAGCCGCCATCGTCGATGGCAGTGGCAACTTCCTGCCCGCCGATGGCGAAACCCAGGGCGAGCTGGTGCTGCGCGCGCCCTGGCTGACCATGGGCTACTTCCGCGAGCCGGAGAAGGGCGAGGAGCTCTGGCAGGGTGGCTGGCTGCATACCGGCGATGTCGCCACCCTGGACGGCATGGGCTTTATCGACATCCGCGACCGCATCAAGGATGTGATCAAGACCGGTGGCGAATGGATCTCTTCGCTCGACCTTGAGGATCTGGTCAGCCGGCACCCGTCGGTGCGTGAGGTGGCGGTGGTCGGGGTCCCCGACCCGCAGTGGGGCGAGCGCCCGTTCGCGCTGCTGGTGGTGCGTGAGGGGCAGAGCATCGATGCCCGTGCGCTCAAGGAACACCTCAAGCCTTTCGTCGAACAAGGGCACATCAACAAGTGGGCGATTCCCAGCCAGATCGCCCTTGTTACTGAAATTCCCAAGACCAGTGTTGGCAAGCTCGACAAGAAGCGTATCCGCGTGGATATCAGCCAGTGGCAGGCCAGTAACAGCGCGTTCCTTTCCACCTTGTAACCCAGGCGCGGGTCGCGCCTTTTCCAGCGCGACCCCGCAGGCTAGACAGCATGTCGCCTTGTCAATCGCTAGAATTGAGCCATGCTTGAGCACTGCCAGCGCGCAGGCCGGCCGATCGGGGTGGGCCGCAAGCAGGACGCGCAAATCACACTTTAGAGGGATCAAGCACCTGTGACCGCTGGCTATAGTCGGGTCAGGGGATTTTCAGGAATGGGGGAGGGCACCACGCGCCAATGCGCGGTGCCACGGGCAGGAGCCTGCTTCACCAGGCGCTCGAGCCGTTTCTGAAAGGACTCACTGCCATAACAAAAAAGTACATGGAGTAGCGTCGATGACATCTGCAAACCTGTTCTGGCGCCGGGCGAAACTGCCCCTGGCCGTCAGCCTCGCTTCTACGCTCGCAAGTCCTGCTTTCGCGGTCAGCTTCAACATCGGTGAAATCGAAGGCCAGTTCGACTCGTCGCTCTCCGTTGGCGCCAGCTGGTCGACTGCCAACCCCAACAAGAACCTCATCGGGGTCAACAACGGCGGCAACGGCCTGTCCCAGACCTCTGACGATGGTCACCTGAACTTCAAGAAGGGCGAGACCTTCTCGAAGATCTTCAAGGGCATCCACGACCTGGAACTCAAGTACGGCGACACTGGCGTGT
The DNA here is from genome assembly GCF_057480795.1 of Pseudomonas sp. P110(2024). NCBI lineage: Bacteria > Pseudomonadati > Pseudomonadota > Gammaproteobacteria > Pseudomonadales > Pseudomonadaceae > Pseudomonas > Pseudomonas sp. P110(2024). The sequence continues at coordinate 171,358 of NZ_JBLIYT010000006.1, read as the reverse complement.
TCGTTCGCGGCAAGTACTGGTACGACTTCGAGCTCAAGGATGAAAACCGCGAGTTCAAGGACATCAGTGACTCCAACCGCAAGGAAGGCGCCAAGTCCTCGGGCGCTGAACTGCTCGACGCCTTCGTCTATCACAACTACTCCATTGCCGATCTGCCGGGCTCGGTGCGCCTGGGCAAGCAGGTCGTGAGCTGGGGTGAGAGCACCTTCATCGGCGGCGGTATCAACTCGATCAACCCGATTGATGTATCCGCGTTCCGACGTCCGGGTTCCGAGATCAAGGAAGGCCTGATCCCGGTCAACATGTTCTATGTCTCCCAGAGTCTGACCGACAACCTGTCGGCCGAGGCCTTCTACCAGATCGAATGGGATCAGACGGTCGTCGACAACTGCGGCACCTTCTTCTCCCAGCCCGACATCATCGCCGACGGTTGCACCGACAACCTGCGTGTGCTGAACAGCAGCCGTACCCTCAATGCCTTGCCAGCAGCAGCGCGGGGAGTGTTGGCCGCCAATGGTGTCAACTACAACGAGGAGGGCGTGCTGGTTCGCCGTGGCGCCGACCGTGACGCTCGTGACAGTGGTCAATGGGGCGTCGCGTTCCGCTACATGTACGAGCCGCTGGACACCGAGTTCGGCGCGTACTTCATGAACTACCACAGCCGGGCACCTATCTTCAGTGCCACCGGTGCCTCGCGTGCGACCTTTGCCCGCGCAGCTGCGCTGCCAGCGGCATTGCGGTCACTCGCGCCGCTGATCGTGGCGGGTAACTCGCAATACTTCGTCGAGTATCCGGAAGACATCCGTCTCTACGGGCTCAGCTTCTCCACCACCTTGCCCACCGGCACCGCCTGGAGCGGCGAGATCAGCTACCGCCCCAACGCGCCTGTGCAATTGAACAGTACTGACATCCTGTTTGCTGGTGTAAAACCACTGGGGGGGCCGTTGTTCGGCAATGCTTCGGTACTGAACGGCCAGCCAGGAGAAGACCTTCACGGTTACAAACGCAAGGAAATCACCCAGTTTCAGACCACCTTCACCCACTTCTTCGACCAGGTCATGGGTGCCAGCCGCATGACCCTTGTCGGTGAAGTCGGTGTCACCCACGTCGGTGGCCTGGAGAGCCGTGACAAGGCCCGTTATGGTCGCGACCCGGTCTACGGCCCGGGTGACCTGCCTGGCAATGCCTGCCGTCTGCTCAACACGAGCACCATCGGTGGCTCCGGGTTGGGCAGTTCGTCTGCCAACCTGACGCGCAATTGCGAGGGTGACGGTTTCACTACCAGCACCTCGTGGGGCTATCGTGCGCGCGCCATCTGGGATTACAACGACGTCTTCGCAGGGGTCAACCTCAAGCCCAGCGTGGCCTGGTCCCACGACGTTTCGGGTTACTCCCCTGGCCCAGGCGGCAACTTCGAGGAAGGCCGCAAGGCGGTCAGCCTTGGCCTGGACGCCGAGTACCAGAACACCTACACGGCGAGCCTGTCGTACACCAACTTCTTCGATGGCAAGTACACCACCGTGGATGACCGCGACTTTGTCGCCCTCAGCTTCGGCGTGAACTTCTAAGAAACCTGATCCAGGACGACACACAATGAAAATGACCACACGTCTGCTGCAAGCCGGTGTACTGGGCATGTCCCTGCTGGCAACCAGCGTCATGGCTGCGGTTTCCGCCACCGAAGCGGCCAAGCTGGGCTCCACACTGACACCGATGGGCGCGGAGAAGGCTGGTAACGCCGATGGCTCGATCGGCCCGTGGGAGCCGCTGTCCAAGAGCGCCGGCAGCGTCGATGCGAAGGGCTTCCTGTCCGACCCCTACGGCAGCGAGAAACCCCTGTTCACCATCACTGCGCAGAACGCCGACCAATACAAGGACAAGCTCTCGCCTGGCCAGCTGGCGATGCTCAAGCGCTATCCGGACACCTACAAGATCCCGGTGTACAAGACCCACCGCGGCTCCACGGTACCGGACGATGTGTTCGCCGCGATCAAGGAAAACGCCACCAAGACCACCCTGGTCGCCGGCGGCAACGGCCTGGAGAACTTCCGCACCGCCGTGCCGTTCCCGATCCCCAAGGATGGCCTGGAGGTGATCTGGAACCACATCACCCGCTACCGTGGTGGCAGCGTGACCCGCCTGGTCACACAGGCCACCCCGCAGCAGAACGGCTCGTACAGCCTGGTGTATTTCCAGGACCAGTTCGTGTTCCGCGACAAGATGAAGGACTACGATCCGGCCAACCCGGGCAACATTCTGTTCTACTTCAAGCAGGAAGTGACCGCCCCGGCGCGGCTGGCCGGGACCGTACTGCTGGTCCACGAGACGCTCGACCAGGTCAAGGAGCCGCGCAAGGCTTGGATTTACAACGCCGGCCAGCGCCGTGTGCGCCAGGCGCCGCAAGTGTCGTACGACGGCCCGGGTACTGCCGCCGACGGCCTGCGCACCTCCGACAACCTGGACATGTACAACGGCGCGCCGGACCGTTACGACTGGAAGCTCGAAGGCAAGAAGGAGATGTACATCGCCTCCAACGCCTACAAGCTGGACGATCCGAAGCTCAAGTACAGCGACATCATCAAGGCCGGGCACATCAACCAGGACTTGTCGCGTTACGAGCTGCGCCGCGTCTGGCACGTGGTTGCCACCCTCAAGCCGGGTCAGCGCCACATCTATGCCAAGCGTGACTTCTACATCGACGAGGACACCTGGCAGGCTGCGGTGATCGACCAGTACGACGGTCGCAACCAGTTGTGGCGCGTTTCCGAGGCCCACGCCCAGCCGTACTACAACGTGCAGGTACCCTGGTACACCCTGGAGGCCATCTACGACCTGCAGTCGGGCCGCTACCTGGCCCTGGGTATGAAGAACGAAGAGAAGAGCGCCTACAACTTCGGCTTCAGCGCCAGCAAGGCCGATTTCCAACCGGCAGCCCTGCGTCAGGCGGGTGTGCGTTGAGCTGACAGTCGTCGCAACTCCGTTTGATCTCCCAGAACGCCCCGGCTAGCCGGGGCGTTTCTGTTTGTGCGGGCGTGAAGTCGAGCGGCCTGTCGCTGCTGTTTCTTTTTGTCGTAGTCTTTTTAGGGCAAAGCGCCTGCATCATCTTCAAATGCGCAGCGTTTGCCGCTAGTCTCGCAACAAGCCCTTACGCCGCCCTATTCCAATCAGAACGAGCCGGCCATGACAGACCTGTCCCGTACCCACGGAGTCGCCAGCCAGGCCTTGGGCCTGCTGGATGGGCGTTTCTTCCGGCCGCCGCTGCCGGAAGCGCACGTCCCCAGAGCACGCCTGTGCCAGCGCCTGCAAAGTGGCCTGGGGGGGCGTCTGTTACTGGTGAACGCACCGGCGGGGTTTGGCAAGAGTTCGTTGGCCATTGAGTTCTGCCAGGCGCTGCCCAGCCACTGGCGCAGCCTCTGGCTTGGCTTGAGCCAGCGCGATGCTGATCCGGGGCGTTTTCTCGAACGCTTGCTCGAAGGCTTGCAGCAGTTCTGCCCGGCACTTGGCGGCCAGGCCCTGGGGCTTTTGAAGATGCGCCAACGGCATCAACCCTTCGCCTTCGAAGAGTGGCTCGACGGCCTGCTTGATGAACTCGCGCTCTACCTGCAACCGGACACGCCCTTGCTGCTGGTACTGGATGACTATCACCTGGCCCAGGGGCCGGTGCTCGATCGTTGCCTGCAGTTCTTCCTCAACCATCTGCCGGCCGGGTTGGCCCTGCTGGTCACCAGTCGTCAACGGCCCGACTGGCACCTGGCGCGCCTGCGCCTATCGCGCCAACTGGTCGAACTCAACGAGCAGGACCTGCGCCTGACCCCCGATGAAGCGCTGGCCGTGATCGGCCGCCAACCCACCGGTTTGCGCGGCCAAGCCCTGGACAACCTGATCCAGCGCAGCGACGGTTGGGTGGCAGGGCTGCGTTTCTGGCAACTGGCGGCCAGCGAGTCCGGCGAGGACCACGCCTTGCCCCAGGCGCTGCATGGCGGCGAAGGGCTTATCCGCGACTACCTGCTGGAGGAAGTCATCGACATCCTGCCGGCCCCCGTGCAGGCGTTTCTCTACGAGACTGCCTGCCAGGAGCGTTTCTGCGCCGAATTATGTGACGCCCTGCGCGAGCGCCATGACAGCGGCGAGATCCTGAGCTATCTGCAGGCCCACCAGGTGTTCCTGGTGCCGCTCGACGAGCATGGGTTGTGGTTCCGCTATCACCACCTGTTCTCCGACCTGCTGCGTAGCCGGCAGGCCTGTGAGCCACTGGCGGGGCTGCACCTGCGTGCCTGCCGTTGGTTCGAAGGGCAGGGCCTGCTGGACGAAGCGGTGGAGCAGGCCCTGCGCGCGGGCCACCTGGACGTGGCGGCGGGCCTGGTACAGAGCCTGTCCGAGGAGCAACTGCTGGCGGAGCAGAATGTCGGCATGCTCCTGCGCTGGAAGATGGACCTGCCCGACAGCTTGTTGATCAGCACGCCCAGGCTGATCGTCCTGTATAGCTGGGCCCTGGGTTTGGCCTGCCAACTGGACGCCGCCGAGGAGCTGGCGGCCTACCTGAGCCGCTTCCTGCCCGCACCGTCGGCCACGGCACAGAAGTCGATGCTCGCCCAGTGGCTGGCCCTTAGCGGGGTCATCGCCCGTGGCCGCGGCGATCGCGAGCGGACACTCGCCTACTGTGGCGAGGCGCTGCAGAGCTTGCCGAACAAGCGCTACGGTCAGCGGCTGGTGTGTCTGTCGACCCTGTCGAACCTGGCCATCGCCGATGGCGATTTCTGGCGAGCGCGGGGCTGGAACCGCGAAGCACTCGAATTGGCGCAACGGGTCGGCAACCCGCTGTTTGAGGCCCTGGCCCATTACGATCGGGCGCGAGTACTGCACGCCCGGGGTGAGGTGCTGCGAGCCCTGGACGAAGTGCGCCAAGGATTGCAGCGGTTGCAGGGCCTTTCGGGGCAGCGCCTGTATGCCGTGCGCGCACGCCTGACCTTGTACGAGGGCTACTTGCTGGCGGCCCGCCTGCATTGCGCCCAGGGCCGTGCGCGCTTGCGCGCCGGGCTCAGCGAGGCGCGCAGCTGCCGCGACATCAGCGTCCTGATCGGGCATTGCGTGATCGCCTCGTTGGACGGTCGCGAAGGGCGTTTTGCCGAAGCGTTCTCGGAACTGGCCGAGGCGGAGCGGCTGATGCATATCTGGGATGTGCCGCCGATCTTCTACCTAGCCATGATTACCCTGGTGAAGTGCGAGCTTTGGTTGGCCCAGGGCCGAACGGACCTGGCCGAGTCCTGGCTGCTGCGCTTGGGGCAGACCTATGGTGGCGAGCAACCTGCGGCCGCACCGGAGTTCCACCCGTTGTTGCCACTGCACATCGAGTTGCAGCAGGCCTTGCTGGAACGGGTGCTGGCCCGCCCCGGTGACGCCGAAGCGCGGTTGCGCACGCTGGTCGAGCGGGGCCAGGCCAGCGGTGGCATGACGCTGGTGGTCAGCGCTCAGTGCCAATTGATCGCCCTGCTGCTGGCCGAGGGGCGTGACGCCGAAGCGGCCAGGTTGCTCGCATCTGCCCTGGAAGCGGCCCAGGGCGGTGCCCTGCAGGCCTTCCAACGCTTGATCGAAGAGCAGCCACACTGGCTGCGCGAGCAGTTGACGGGGCGTGCGGCCTGCCCGGCGCAGAGCGATCTGCTGGCCCATCTGCCGCAGGCGCTGGCTACCGGCGGGGGGGCCACCGAGGCTCTGAGCAGCCGTGAGTTCGCCGTGCTGGAACTGATCGCCCAAGGCTGTTCAAACCAGCAGATCAGCGAGCGCCTGTTCATCTCCCTGCACACGGTCAAGACCCACGCCAGCCATATCAACAGCAAGCTCGGTGTCGAGCGCCGCACCCAGGCGGTGGCCAGGGCCAAGACCCTTGGCTTGCTGGTCTAGTGGCTTAAGGCGAGGTCGGCCGTTAAGATAGCGGCTTTAGGCCATCATTCGGCGTTACCTTTCCGGGCTCATCTTTCCCGAACCGCTGCCGATACAGACCTCGGCGGTATGCATCGCCACGCGCCACTTCCCCACTTTTTCAATACAGGTCGTGTTGATGCTGCAGTATGGGCAAAAAAGCTTTCTGATCGTCGACGACTTCACCGACTTCCGAACCTCGACCCGTTCGATGCTTCGCGAGCTGGGCGTGCGGGACGTCGACACCGCCGACAGTGGCGAACAGGCGCTGCGCATGTGCGGGCAGAAGCGTTACGACTTCATCCTCCAGGATTTCCACCTGGGTGACGGTAAGAAGAACGGCCAGCAAGTGCTCGAGGACCTGATCCTCGACAAGCTGATCAGCCATGAATGCGTGTTCATCATGGTCACCGCCGAAAGCAGCCAGTCCATCGTGCTCAGTGCCATCGAGCACGAGCCCGACGCTTACCTGACCAAGCCCTTCAACCGGGTCGGCCTGGCCCAGCGCCTGGAGAAGCTGACCCAGCGCAAGACGCTGCTCAAGCCGATTCTCCAGGCCCTCGACCGCAGCCGTCCGGCCGAAGTGCTCGCCGCCTGTGCCGAGTTGTGCAAGAAAGACCCGCGCTTCGCCCCGCTGTGCCTGCGCTACCGCGCTGACGCACTGCGCGATCTCAATCGCTTCGAGGAGCTGGAGAAGTTTCTCAAGAACATCCTTGCCAGTCGTCCGCAGCCCTGGGTTTACGCGGCGCTCGGCAGCCTGCTGCACAAGCGCGGGCAGAACGCCCAGGCCCAGGGTGTCTACGAGCAGGCCCTCAAGGCCTTCCCGATCATGCCCAACCTGTACGATGGCATGGCCGAGGTGCTGGTGGCCCAGGGTGAGACCCGGCGTGCCCAGCACATGCTCGAGGAGGCGGTGCGCCTGTCGCCGCTCGCCGTGCGCCGCCAGGCCGCGCTGGGCAAGTTGGCACTGGACAACGCCGACTTCGAAAGCGCCTCCAAGGCTTATCGCCATGCGGTGAACCAAGGGCAGAGTTCGCGCTACAAGGACGCCGAGAGCAACCTGGGGTTGGTCCAGGCGTTGATGAACAAGAACAGTGGCAACGGTCTCGACGCCCGTACCCGGGTCGAGATCAACACCGTGCTCAGCGAGGTGGCCAAGGAGAATGTCGAGGACCAGGGCCTGCAGGTGCGTGCGCGGTTAATGAAGGCCGCCAGCCTGCAGCAGGCTGGCGATCCAGAAACCGCCGCCAAGCTCACTGAGCAGGCCATGCAGCGTCTGGAGAAGATGGACCAGTTCTTCTCCGTGGAGGCGGCGCTGACGGTGGCCAGGCAGCTGCAGCAACTTGGCCAGGACGCGGCGGGTACCTCGATCCTCAAGGGGTGTGTGGAAACCTACGGCGACGACCCCAAGGTCATGCAGAGCGTCGCCAAGCTCACCGACGATCCGCTGGTGCTGGGGGCGGTGACCGAAGCCGTGGACCTCAACCGCCAGGGTGTGCGCAGCTACCAGGGCGGTCAGCTCAACGAGGCGCTGGGCATGTTCCGCAAGGCGTTGTCGCTGCAGCCGAAGAACATCAGCATCGCCCTGAACACCGCCCAGGCCCTGCTGCGTATCGGCGGCGAGACGCCAACGCCGGCACTGATGCAGGAGTGCCGCGACTGTCTCACCAGCGTGGCCGGCATTCCCGCCAGCGACAGTCGCTATGACCGCTACCGCAAACTGCACATCCGGGTCTTCGGCGCATGAACCAGGACAACCAGGGGCTGGACTTCTCCACGGTGATCGCCTCCACCGTGCACGACCTGAAAAACTCCCTCTCGGCGCTCACCCATGCCCACAGCCAATGGCTGGCGCGCCTGCCCGAAGCGCTGCGCGGCGGCACCGAGCAGGGTGTGGTGGAGCATGAGCTAAGCCACCTGAACGGTATGCTCGTGCAGTTGCTGGGGCTGTACAAGCTGGGCGTCAACCAGCTGCCCATCTGCCCGGACTACCACGAGCTGGACGACTTTCTCGAGGCCCAGCTGGCGGCCCAGGAAGAGGTGATCAAACACCGCGACATCCTTGCCACCTGGCGCATCGAGACCGAGAGCCCGCTGGGCTTCTTCGACCGCGAACTGGTCGCCTCGGTGGTGGCCAATGTGCTCACCAACGCCATCCGCTATGCCGGCCATGCCCTGCTGATCAGCATCGAGGAAGAGGGCGAGCAACTGGTGATCAGCGTCAACGACGACGGCGCCGGTTATCCACAGCGCATGCTCGAACGCCAGCACGACTATGTGCAGGGCATCGACTCGCAGAGCGGCAGCACCGGGCTGGGGCTGTACTTCGCCGCGCGAATTGCCGCGCTGCACGAGCGCAACGGGGTATGCGGGCGGATCGAGATTGCCAATGGCGGGACACTGGGGGGCGGGTTGTTCCGGTTGTACCTGCCTTGAGATCTGCCGCGTTCGTGAGCTCTTTCAGAGGCTTTGATCACGAGTTGGCATACCGCAGGCCTGGCGATAGTCTTGTCGGACATCCGTGATTTCTCCAGGCCAACAATGAACGCTCTACCTTCAACCCTCATCCGCGAAACCTTCCCCGTCGGCCCGCTGCAGTGCAACTGCACCCTGATCGGCGACCCGCTCAGCAAAAAGGCCATCGTCGTCGACCCGGGCGGGGACGAGCAGAAGATCCTCGCCCGCCTGCAGCATCATGGCCTGACCCTGGTGAGCATCATCCACACCCATGCCCACTTCGACCATTTCCTCGCCTCGGGCAAGCTCAAGGAACTGACCGGTGCCACGCTGCACTTGCACAAGGCCGACCAGCCGCTGTGGGAAAACCTGGAGATGCAGTGCCAGATGTTCGGCATGCCCTACACGCCGGTGCCGTCGCCGGATCGCTGGCTGAGCGACGACGAGGAGCTGGCCTGCGGTTGCGGCGTGGCCTTGCACACCCCAGGGCATACGCCGGGTTCGATGAGTTTCTGGTTCGCCGAGCACAAGCTGCTGATCGCTGGCGATACGCTGTTCCGTCGTGGCGTAGGGCGCACCGATTTGTGGGGTGGCGATCAGCGGGCTATCGTTCGTTCCATCAAGGAACGGCTGTACCGCCTGGATGAGGAGGCCATCGTGGTGACCGGCCATGGCCCGGACACCCGCCTCGGCGACGAGATGCGCGAGAATCCGTTCGTGCGCGCCTGAGGTTTCATGGAATTTTTCCGCCGCGCTGCAATCCAAGGCTGGCATAGATCCGTAGGTGATCCGCTGCACTTTTGAATTTCAGTAGGAGCTTGTCCATGTTCACCATGCGTCGTCTGATTATCGTCGCTACCGCCGCCGCCCTGATGTCCGGTTGTGCCAGCCCCAACCCGTATGACAACCAGGGCCAGGCGCAGGGCTCCACAGGGATGAGCAAGACCGCCAAGTACGGTGGCCTGGGCGCGCTGGCCGGTGCCATTGCCGGTGCCGCCATCGATCACAACAACCGTGGCAAAGGCGCGCTGATCGGCGCCGCCGCGGTGGGCGCCGCCGCCGCCGGCTACGGCTACTACGCCGACAAGCAGGAAGCCGAGCTGCGCGCCAAGATGGCCAACACCGGCGTCGAGGTGCAGCGCCAGGGCGACCAGATCAAGCTGATCATGCCGGGCAATATCACCTTCGCCACCGATTCGGCGAACATTTCCCCAAGCTTCTACTCGCCGCTGAACAACCTGGCCAACTCGTTCAAGCAGTTCAACCAGAACACCATCGAGGTGGTGGGCTTCACCGACAGCACCGGCAGCCGCCAGCACAACATGGACCTGTCCCAGCGTCGTGCCCAGGCGGTCAGCACCTACCTGACCTCCCAGGGCGTGGATTCCTCGCGGGTCAGCGTGCGTGGCATGGGGCCGGACCAGCCGATCGCCAGCAACGCCGATGCCAATGGCCGTGCGCAGAACCGCCGCGTCGAGGTCAACCTGAAGCCGATCCCGGGTCAGCAGTATGACCAGCAGGGGACTGTGCAGCAGTATCCATAAGTCGCCTGGCTGCAACCGATCGCGGGGCAAGTCGCATCGGCGCACCGCCGCTCCCACGCCATCCACTCATGGCGTGGGAGCGGCGGTGCGCCGATGCGACTTGCCCCGCGATGCTTTCTAGCGTTCGGTACTGGCCTGAATCGCCGTCAACGCGATGGTATGCACGATATCGTCCACCTGCGCCCCACGGGGCAGGTCGTTGACCGGCTTGCGCAGACCTTGCAGCATCGGCCCGAGGCTGACGCAGTCGGCGCTGCGCTGCACCGCCTTGTGCGTGGTGTTGCCGGTGTTCAGGTCGGGGAACACGAACACCGTGGCGCGTCCGGCCACCGGGCTCGACGGCGCCAGTTGCCGGGCGATCTCGGGGTTGGCGGCGGCGTCATACTGCAACGGCCCGTCGATCAGCAGGTCGTGCTCGGCCTGCTGCGCCAGGCGCGTGGCTTCGCGTACCTTTTCCACCTCCTCGTCGCTGGCCGCCGAATCGCTGGAATAGCTGAGCATCGCCACCCGTGGCGCGATGCCGAACGATTCGGCGGACTCGGCGCTCTGCCGGGCGATTTCGGCCAGCTCGGCGGCGCTGGGATGCGGGTTCATCACGCAGTCGCCATACACCAGCACCTGGTCGGGGAACAGCATGAAGAACACCGACGACACCAGGCTGCTGCCCGGCGCCGTCTTGATCAGCTGCAAGGCCGGGCGGATGGTGTTGGCCGTTGAGTGCACCAGGCCGGAGACCAGGCCGTCCACTTCGCCGAGGGCCAGCATCATGGTGCCGATCACCACCGGGTCTTCCAGCTGCTGCTCGGCCATCGGCGCGTTGAGGTTCTTGCTCTTGCGCAGCTCGACCATCGGTTCGACATAGCGGCCACGGATCAGCTCGGGGTCGAGCACCTCCAGGTCCGGCGGCAGGCTGATGCCCTGGGCGCGGGCCACGGCCTGCACGTCCTCGGGCTTGGCCAGCAGCACGCAGCGGGCAATGCCACGGGCCTGGCACAGGGCGGCGGCCTGCACCAGCAGGGGCTCGGCGCCCTCGGGCAGGACGATGCGCTTGTTGGCCTGCTGGGCGCGCTGGATCAACTGGTAGCGGAACACTGCCGGTGACAGGCGCAGTTCCCGTGGCGTGCCGCAACGCTGGTGCAGCCAGGCCGCGTCCAGCTGGCTGGCGACGAAGTCGGTGATGAACTCGGCGCGCTCGCGGTCGTCCACCGGGATCTCGCGGTTCAGCGAGTTGAGCTGGTTGGCGGTGTCGTAGGAACCGGTGCTCACCGACAGGATCGGCAGGCCGGCCTGCAGGGCGCCGCGGCACAGCTCGAGGATGCGTGGGTCGGGCTTGCTGTCGCTGGTCAGCAGCAGGCCGGCCAGGGGCACGCCGTTGATCGCGGCCATGCACACGGCGAGGATGATGTCGTCACGGTCGCCCGGGGTCACTACCAGGGTGCCGGAGGTCAGCAGTGGCACGGTGTTGGCCACGGTGCGGGCGCAGATGATGATCTTGCTCATGCGCCGCTGGTCGTAGTCGCCGGCGTTGAGTACCTGGGCGCCGAGCAGCTCGGCCACGTCGCGGGTTCGCGGGGCGTTGAGCTCGGCCTGGTACGGGATGCAGCCGAGCAGGCGGAAGTCGTTGCCGCGCAGCAGCGGCGAATGCTCGCGCAGGCGCGTGGCGAAGTCGGCCATGCTTTCGTCGGTGCGCACCTTGTTGAGGATCACACCGAGCACCTTCGGGTCCCGCGGGCCGCCAAACAGCTGGGCCTGCAGCTCGACGCGGCCGGACAGCTCGCTCAATACCTCGTTCTCCGGTGCCGACACCAGGATCACCTCGGCGTCCAGGCTCTTGGCCAGGTGCAGGTTGACCCGGGCGGCATAGCTGGCGTGGCGGGTCGGCACCATGCCCTCGACCACCACCACGTCCTTGCCGACGCAGGCTTGCTGGTAGAGGCGGATGATCTCCTCGAGCAGCTCGTCGAGCTGGCCGTCACCGAGCATGCGCTCGACATGCCCCAGGCTCAGGGGCGTGGGCGGCTTGATGCCGTGGGTACGGGCCACCAGTTCGCTGGAACGCTCCGGCCCGGTGTCGCCGGGGTGCGGCTGGGCGATCGGCTTGAAGAAGCCGACCTTTAGCCCCGCGCGCTCCAGGGTGCGGACCAGTCCCAGGCTGATGGAGGTCAGGCCGACGCCGAAGTCGGTCGGCGCAATGAAAAATGTCTGCATGCGTGCTTCTCGAAATAAGCGGTGCAAGGAATTCAGCGGCCAAGGGTATCGCTAACCGCCCCCTGCGCGCACCAGCCGCAGGCGAATACCTGGCCGATGCGCCGGGCGCGCTCGTCGGCATCGAGCACCCAGGGCCGGGCCTGCCACGGCGGCTGGTGGCGCAGGTGCTGGGTGTGGCCGCAGGACAGCTCGACCACCCAGTGGTCCTCCTCGTCGAGGTGGAAGCCGGTGATCCGACTGATGGGCGGCCCTTGGTCCGAGTCGCGTTCGCAATCGGTCGATGCGTTGGTTACACTTGTCCGTTCTACATTCTTTTGCAAAAGGTCTTGCCCCATGCTGATCGCCGCCAACAAGGCTGTCTCCATCGACTATACCCTCACCAACGACGCAGGTGAGGTCATCGACAGCTCCGCCGGTGGTGCGCCGCTGGTCTACCTGCACGGTGCCGCCAACATCATCCCGGGCCTGGAAAAAGCCCTGGAAGGCAAGCAGGCCGGTGACGAGCTGACTGTTGCCATCGAACCGGAAGACGCCTATGGCGAGTACTCGGCCGAACTGGTCAGCACCCTGAACCGCAGCATGTTCGAAGGCGTCGACCAGCTGGAAGTCGGCATGCAGTTCCACGCCTCGGCGCCGGACGGTCAGATGCAGATCGTCACCATCCGCGACATCGACGGCGACGACGTCACCGTTGACGGCAACCACCCGCTGGCTGGCCAGCGCCTGAACTTCAAGGTCAAGGTTGTCGACGTGCGGGAGGCCAGCGAAGAAGAAATCGCTCACCGCCACATCCACGGTGAAGGTGGCCATCACCACTGATTTTCTGCGCTAAGCTCAGAGAGTCGCCAGGCGCTCGGGCAAGCCGGACTTGCCCTCCTCAGGAGGGTGGACGGTTTGGCCGCGCGCCTTTTTAGTGGGCGGGATTCGCCCCAGCGGCAATCGGGAACCTGAGAGGGGATTTCATCATGAGTGCATTTCACGACCTGACGTTGAAGGCGTTGAACGGCGAGGACCTGCCGCTGGCCCCGTTCAAGGGCCAAGTGGTGCTGGTGGTCAATGTCGCCTCCAAGTGCGGGTTGACCCCGCAGTACAAGGCCCTGGAGAACCTTTATCAGGACTACAGGGACAAGGGCTTCAATGTGCTGGGTCTGCCGTGCAACCAGTTCGCCGGCCAGGAACCTGGCAGCGAGGAGGAGATCCAGGCGTTTTGCAGCCTCAACTATGGGGTGAGCTTCCCGCTGGGCGCCAAGCTCGAGGTCAACGGGCCGCAGCGTCATTCGCTGTACCGCCTGCTGGCGGGTGAAGGGGCCGAGTTCCCCGGCGATATCACCTGGAACTTCGAGAAGTTCCTGGTTGGCAAGGATGGCCGTGTATTGGCGCGTTTCGCCCCGCGTACCGCGCCGGATGATCCGACCGTGGTGCAGGCGATCGAGAAGGCGCTGGGCTGATTTCCGATTATCACCGACACACGTCCTTCAGGCCAAACGCTCCCCCTGTAGGAGCGGCCTTGCGTCGCGAAAGGGCTGCGTAGCAGCCCCCGATTTCCGTGTTCATGCAACAATCGCCGGGGCCGCTTTGCGGCCCTTTCGCGACACAAGGCCGCTCCCACGCTGGAACTCTGCTCCCTGCGCGACAGCGTAGCCCTAAAGGCTGGGCGATCTCCTACAGGGAAGGCGTCTACCCCTCTGGCCCGCGCTGTCAGAACGCTACCGACGTCTGCACATACAACGTTCGCGGCTCACCCACGTACTTGCCCTTGTTGTTGTCGTCGAACGAGCGGGTGTAGTACTCGCGGTTGAACAGGTTCTTCACCCCCACCGCCACCTTCAGGTTCGAAAGCTGCGGGCCGAAGTCATAGCCGGCGCGGGTGCTGACCAGCATGTAGCCGGGGATGCGCCCGGTGCTGCCGTCGGCGCTTTCGCTGCCAGTGTTGGCGTTGTCGGCGTACTGGCTGCTCTGGAAGCTGCTGTCCAGGTTCAACTGCCATGGGCCTTCGGTGTAGCCGATCCCCAGCGTGCCCTTGTGACGGGACGAGAACGGTACCTGGTTGCCCTTGTTCGGGCCGTCTTCGCGGATGGTGGCATCGACGAAGGCGTAGCCGGCGTGCACGTCGAAACCGGCCAAGACCGGGCTCAAGCCGTCGAGGGCGTAGCGCACGCTGGTCTCGATACCCTGGTGGCGGGTCTCGCCGCGGGCGATTACCGAGTCGTTGGTCTGGTTGCTTTCGTACTGGTTGTCGAAGTTGATCAGGAAGGCGCCGATCTCGGCCTGCAGGTCGCCATTGTCGTAGCGGGTGCCGACTTCCCAGGTGCGCGCCTTCTCCGGTTTCACCTCGCCGCTGCTGACCCGGTTGGGCATCTGGCTGTACTGCACGCTGCCGAACGAGCCTTCGGTGTTGACGTAGAGGTTCCAGTTGTCGGTGAGGTGGTACATCACGTTCAGGGCCGGCAGGGCGGTGTTGTAGCTGCCTTGGTACAGCTGGCCGTTGAGCTTGTTGCTCTGCTCGGAGTCGATCATCTCGTAGCGGATGCCCGGGGTGATGGTCCAGCGGCCGATGTCGATGCGGTCGTCCAGGTAGATGGCATGGGCTTCAGTGCTGCCGCGGGTGTCGCGGTCGTTGCGGCTGGCGGTGGTCGGCAGGGCGCCGTTGACCGGCTCGCGGTAGCGCAGTTCGTGGCCGGCCTCGTTGACGTAGCGGTAGCCGATGCCCAGTTCGTGCCAGCTGTCGCCCAGGGCCACGCCCTGCGAGAAGCGGGTCTCGATGCCACGCACCCAGTACTCGCGCGGCGACAGCGAGACGAAGCTGCCCTGGTCGAGGTAGCCGCTGCGCAGGGTTTTGGTGAAGAAGCTGTTGACGCTGAACTGACGGTCGTCCTGCTTGTAGTCGTAGCCCAGGTTGAACAGGGTGCGGCGGCCCCAGAACCTGTCCTTCAGGCGGGTCGATTGGTACGGGTCGGCGTCGAAGTCGGCAGTGCTCAGGCCGCCGGGCATTTCGGCTTCACCCTCGTAGTACTGGGCCATGGCATGCAGGCTGTTGGCTTCGTCCAGTTGCAGCTTGCCCTTGAGCATCAGGTCGTCGATCTGCGTGTCGCTGTGTTCGCGCCAGTCGCTGCCGCGGGTGCCGGAGTAGAGCAGGGCGCCGCCCAGGCCGTTGGCATTGGTGCCGCCGATCAACAGGTTGGCGCTGTTCTTCAGGCCATCCTGGCTGGACGAGGGGCTGATCTGGTTCTGCATCGCCGCCTTGAAGGTGGCTTCTTCGGGGATGGCACGGGTGACGAAGTTGACGATGCCGCCGACGTTCTGCGGCCCGTAGCGCACCGCGCCGCCGCCGCGCACCACGTCCACGGCATCCATGTTGCCCAGGCTGATCGGCGCCAGCGACAGCTGCGGCTGGCCGTAGGGGGCGAAGGGCACCGGGATGCCGTCCATCAGCACGGTGGAGCGCGAGGCCAGGCGCGGGTTCAAGCCACGGATGCCGAAGTTCAGTGCCAGGTCGTGGCTGCCGGTGCCGTTGTTTTCCGGGGCGTTGACGCCGGGGATGCGGTTGAGCACTTCGCGGGCGCTGCTGGCGCCGCTGCGTTCGAATGCCTCGCGGCGCACCACGTCGCGGGCGCCGGGGTGTTCGAAGACGTTGTCCTGGCGGGCCTCGGCCAGCCAGTCGCCGACCACGGTGGATGCGCCCAGCTCGACCGCGGCGTTGCCGACCGTGGCCGGCAGCGGTTGCAGGCTGTAGGCGTTGTCGGTCTCCTGGCGCGCCTGCAGGCCGCTGCCGCGCAGCAGGGCATCGAGCCCCTGGCCGACCTCGTATTGGCCCTCCAGGCCGGGGCTGCTCAGGCCCTGGGTCAGGCCCGGGCTGAACGAGATCAGCGCGCCGCTTTCGCGACCGAACTGGTTCAGGGCCTGTTCCAGTGTGCCGGGGGCGATGTGGTAGTCGCGGTGCTCGCCGGCCAGGGCGAGCGGGGTGGCGAGGAGCAGGGCGTAGGCGAGGGGGCGCAGGCGCAGGGGCATGTGACGGAGGTCCTGTGACAAGGGGTTCTGTCTTCTCTGTCACGCAAGGTTCGGGAAATGGCTCAACTGAGTTGAAAAAACGGGTGCTCCCGGGAACGGGCCTGCCTCTTAGCCAGTTGACGCGGCTTCGAGCGACACCCAGTACCGGGTGAACCGCCGTACCTTCACCGGCAGCGTCACTTCCAGCATTTCCAGAATCCGTTCACTGTCTGCCAGCGGATACGATCCGGAAATCCGTAGATCGGCCACCCGCTCGCTGCATCCCAACTGCCCGAGTCGATACCGCGACAGCTCGGCGAGAAAGTCACCCAGGCGCATCTGCGACACCACCAGCATGCCCTCCACCCAGGCCGCCCGATTAGGGTCCAGCGGTGCAACCGCCTGCCAGCCGCCACGGGCCAAGCGCGCTTGGTGCCCGGCCAGCAGCGGTGTGCCGGCCACGCTGGCGCTGCCGCTGAACACCGATACCAGGCTGAAACCGTCGAACTGACGGACGTCGAAGCGTCCGCTGTGCAGATGCAGCTCGCCCTGGGCCGTGGCCAGGCGCAGTGGCCGTGGGTCGTTGATCACGTCGAGCAGCAGTTCGCCTTCCTGCAAGCGCACCAGGCGCTGCCGGCCGTCGAAGCGCACGTCGGCAGCGCTGCGGGTGTTCAGGTGCAACAGGCTGCCGTCGTCGAGGGCCAGGCGGCGGCGCTGGCCGACCGGGCTGCGGTAGTCGGCCATCAACCCAGGCAAGGGATTGTGTTGTTGCAGGCCCAATCCGGCGGCGCTGGCCAGCCCCGCCAGCAGCAGCGCCTTGAGGGCGCGGCGCCGGGCCGGTGAGGGCGGTGCCTGCAGGGTGGCGTGGACCACCGGGGCGGCGACGCCGCGCAGGCGCTGGTTGACCTGCTGGATATGGGCCCAGGCCCGTTGGTGTTCGCTGTCGGCCTGCAGCCAGCGCTCCAGGGCGTGGTGCTGGTCGAAACCTTCGCTCTGCGACTCGATCAGCCAATGCACCGCCTGTTCGGCGATCTGCGAGGAAAAGACTGCGTTCACAGGGCGAAGTAGCAGCGCAGGGCTGCCTTGTGCAGGTAGCGCTTGACCGTCGCCAGGGAAATGCCCAGCTCGCGGGCGATCTCGCCCTGGCTCAGGCCATCGACCTGGGCCAGCAGGAAGGCGCGTTTGACCAGCGGCGGCAGGCTATCGAGCAGGCGGTCGAGCTCGAGCAGCGTGTCCAGGATGAGGGCTTTGTCTTCCTCGCTGGGCGCCACCTGCTCGGGCTGCTGGGCCAGGGCCTGGAGGTAGGCGCGTTCCAGTTCCTGGCGGCGGAAGTGGTTGCACAGCACGCGCTTGGCCACGGTGGTGAGGAAGGCACGGGGCTCGATCAGCTGCGGCGCCTCGCGTGCCTGGAGCAGGCGCAGGTAGGTGTCCTGGGCCAGGTCGGCGGCGCTCTGCGGGCAGCCCAGGCGTCGTCGCAGCCAGCCGGTCAGCCAACTGTGATGGGCGTGGTAGAGACCTTCGACGGTGGAAGAGAGGGCACTGGACACCGATACGACTCCGGCGCCAGAAGGCGCAACTGGAAGTAAGAATTGTTCGCATTGTATTCATGCCGCCGGTGTTCGGCAATCGCTGCCGCCGCAAGGCATGCGTACCGCTGGTGCCTGCATGCTTTGCTTATGAGAATTGAAATCATTAGTATTGCACTCCCAATCCCCGGACCCTCGCCATGAAGAGCAAAGCCGCCGGCCTTCCCCTGAGCTACCGCCTGGCCGTGACCTCACGCAGCCTGGCCGCGCTGCTGGGTGGCTACCTGCTGGCGTCGATGGCCAGTGTCTGCATCACCCTGCTTGCGCCGATGACCCAGGCCGACGCGACGATGACCGGGATGATGCTGTCGTTCGTCTTCTACCTGATCGCCTTCATCGGGTGCTTTGCCTGCCGCAGCGCCTGGCGCGCCTGGCTGGGCGTGCTGCTGCCAAGCCTGGCCCTGGGGCTGATCAACGTGCTGGCCTACTGGATGAACCTGCCATGAAAGAAGGCTTCCGCCAGGCCATGGCCTGGCTGCACACCTGGACCGGCCTGATCTTCGGCTGGCTGCTGTTCGCCATCTTCCTTACCGGAACGCTGTCGTACTTCAAGGAGGAGATCAGCCACTGGACCCAGCCCGAGGTGCAGAGCCATCCGCTCGACCCGGTACGCAGCCTCGGCCTGGCCCAGCGTTACCTGGAAACCCATGCCGGTCACGCCAGCACCTGGTTCATCCGCCTGCCCAGCGAGCGCGAGGCGGCGCTGAGTGTCAGCTGGCGCGACCCGAACGGCGGTGGGCGCCGGGGTTTCACCGACAAGGAACTCGACGCCCGCACCGGCGAGGCGGTCGAGGCCCGTGACAGCCGTGGCGGCGAGTTCTTCTACCGCTTCCACTTCCAGCTGCAGATGCCCCACCCCTGGGGCCGCTGGCTGTCGACCTTCTGCGCCTTCATCATGCTGCTGGGGCTGGTCACCGGGATCATCACCCACAAGAAGATCTTCAAGGAGTTCTTCACCTTCCGCCCGGGCAAGGGCCAGCGTTCCTGGCTCGATGGCCACAACGCCATCGGCGTGCTGGTGCTGCCGTTCCACCTGATGATCAGCTATAGCAGCCTGGTGATCTTCATGTACATGGTCATGCCGGCCAGTATCCTGGCCAGCTATGGCGACAGCAGTGGCTACTTCAACGATGTGTTCGGCCGCGACGAGGTGCCCGAGGCGGTGGCCCAGGCCGCGCCGCTGGCGCCGTTGACCGAACTGTACGCCAAGGTCCAGGAACAGGCGCCGGGCGCGCGCATGGGCTACATCCAGGTGCACAACCCAGGCGACCGCAACGCCCGGGTCACCTTCACCCGCGCCTCGGCCGACAGCGTCGCCTACCAGCGCAGCGCCACCTGGACCTTCGATGGCGTCAGTGGCGAGCTGCTGCGACGCGGCGCGCCGGAAAGCGTGGCGATGACCACCTCCTTTACCTTTGTCGGCCTGCACATGGGCAACTTCGCCGGGCCCTGGCTGCGCTGGTTGTACTTCGCCTTCGGCTTGGCCGGCACGGCGGTGATCGGCACGGGCCTGGTGATGTGGCTGGGCAAGCGCCAGCTCAAGCATGCCAAGAGCGAGCGCATGCCCGGCGAGCTGCGCCTGGTCGAAGTGCTGAACATCGCCAGCATGAGCGGCCTGTTGCTGGGCGTGGCGGCGTTCTTCTGGGCCAATCGGTTGCTACCAACGACGCTGGACGGACGGTCCGATTGGGAGATCAATGCTTTCTTCCTGGCCTGGGGCGCGTCTTTGCTCCACGCCATATTGCGCAGCGGGCGCCGTGCCTGGGGCGAACAACTGACGTTGGGAGCGCTGGCGTTCGCCTTGCTACCGCTGCTCAACGCGTTGACCACTGACAAGGGGTTGGATCACTCCATCGCCGCGGGTGACTGGGCGATGGCCGGTTTCGACCTGACGGCCCTGGCCACCGGCGTGTTCCTGGCCTGGGCTGCCGGCAAGATGCTGCGTGCGCCCAAGCCGGTCGCCAAGCGTGCGCGACGTACCGCCACGACCGTGGAGGCGAGCTGATGCTGGGGGTCGCGCTGATGGGCTTCGCCGGTTTCGCCGGCCTGTGCCTGGCCATGGAAAAACACTTCAACGACCTGCTCGGGCGCAAACCCACGGGCCGGCAACTGCGAGCCTTGAAGCTCGCGGGCTGGGCCTTGCTGTTGCTGTCGTTGATCTTCGCCGTGCTCGGGCGCGGCTGGGCCCTGGGCCTGGTGGAGTGGATCGCCGTGCTGATGGCCGGCGTGACCCTGTGGGTGTTCGGCCTGCCTTACCAGCCGCGCCTGCTGCTCGGGGCGGCGTTCGCCAGTCTGGTGCTCGGGCCGCTGTTGGCCGTGCAGGCGGTCTAGGTCCTTGAGCGACTCCGAAGCCGGCGGCGGTCGGGCGCGTTTTCTCCAGGTGTTCCTGGCCCAGCGCGCGCGCATGGAAGCGCTGGTCAGCCGGCGCGTCGGCTGCCGCGCCACGGCGTCGGACCTGGTCCAGGACCTGTTCCTGCGTTTCTGGCGGCGCCCCGAGGTGAAGGTCGAGGCGCTCGACACCTACCTGCTGCGTAGCGCCAGCAACCTGGCCATCGATTACCTGCGCAGCGAAGGCAGCCGCGACCGCGCCGCCGAAGGCCTGCACGACCTCGACGAGCCGCAGGGCAGCCAGCTCCCCGAGCAGGCCCTGGAGGTCGACCACGACCTGCAGCGTATCGAGGCGGCCTTGCGGGCGTTGCCCGAACGCACCCGGCAGATCTTCCTGCTCAACCGCATCCATGGCTGTACCTACGGCGAGATCGCCAAGGCCATGCAGTTGTCCCAGAGCGCGGTGGAAAAGCATATGATGCGCGCCCTCGAAGCGTGCAAGGCGAGCGTCGCCGAACCCGCGTCCCCACTGCGCCGGCCAGGGAGCGCCCGTCGATGAGTCTTGAACAGCCGATCACTGCCGCACAGTCCCAGGCCGCCCTGCGCTGGCTCGGGCGCATCCAGCAGCAGCCGGCGCAGGCCGAGGGCGCGGCGTTCAAGCGCTGGCTGCTGGAGAGCCCGGCCCATCGCCAGGCCTACGTCGAGGCCCAGGCGCTGTGGCGCTTGAGCGAGGCGCCGGCGGCGCGGCTGGCGGCCGAGGAGCAAACGAGTCTGCAACAGTACCTCGACGCCATGCGCCGGCCCGCGCGCAAGCGGCCTTGGCGCGGCCTGGCGGTGGCGGCAAGCCTTGTGCTGGCGCTCGGCTACGCGGCGGGCTGGCAGCCGCAGTTCTGGCTGCAGGACCTGCGTGCCGACTACTCCAGCGGCGCGCAAGTGCGCCAGGTGACCCTAGCCGACCGTTCGCGCCTGACCCTGGATGCCGGCACGGCCGTGGCGGTGGATTTCGCCCAGGGCGAGCGGCGCGTGCGCTTGCTGCGCGGCGCCGCGTTCTTCGAGGTGACCCATACTGGCGAGCCATTCCTGGTGGATGCCCAAGGCGGGGAGGTGCGGGTGCTGGGAACCCAGTTCGAGGTGCGCGAGCAGGGCGAGGGTGCCCAGGTCACCGTGCGCAGCGGGCGGGTGGCGGTGGCGGCGGCCGAAGGACAGGTTGCCCGCGAGCTGACGGCCAATCA
The DNA here is from genome assembly GCF_057480795.1 of Pseudomonas sp. P110(2024). Classification (NCBI taxonomy): domain Bacteria; kingdom Pseudomonadati; phylum Pseudomonadota; class Gammaproteobacteria; order Pseudomonadales; family Pseudomonadaceae; genus Pseudomonas; species Pseudomonas sp. P110(2024). The sequence goes on along the minus strand of NZ_JBLIYT010000006.1, from coordinate 150,100 downwards.
GCAACTGGCCTATGCCGGCGGCGTGGCCGGTGGGATCGAGGCGGTGGACAGCGACAGCCGATTGGCCTGGCGCCAGGGCTGGCTGAACTATTACCAGGTGCCGTTGGCGCAGGTGATCGAGGACCTTGGGCGTTACTATCCCGGGCGGATCTTGTTGCTCGACGGGGAGCTGGGGCAGCGTAGGGTCAGTGGTAGTTTTCCAGTGGCGCAGCCGCTCGCCGCACTGGATTCGCTGGGCAAGGTGATGGGCTTCTCACGGCAGACGGTGCTGGGTCGGCTGACCGTCTTGCGTTGACCTGTTCCGACGCCATCGCGGGCTCGCCCCGCGATAGCGTCGGTAACGCAAAATTTTTTCGATCAGGTGATGAGGTATCCCCCCACGGCATCCGTGTAGTGAGTGGAAGTGCGATTCATTCGCAAACGTTCATCCCTCTCACAGGTCCGCGTCCATGAAGTTCACCCCGCGTTGCGTCCCGCTCTGGTTCGGCCTCTGCTCCCTGCCCGCTATCGCCATCGTGCCCCAGGCCCTGGCCGCGCAGCAGAGCCAGGTCTACAGCTTCGCCCAGCCAAGCCAGCCGCTGGCCCAGGCACTCAACGCCTTCAGCCGCGCCACCGGGCAGAGCGTGGTCTACACCCTGGCCCTGCCGGATGTGCAGGCCCCGGCACTCAACGGCACCTTCGACGCCGACCAGGCGCTGCAGCAGTTGCTCGGCAACTCGGGCCTGGCCTGGCGCCGCCTCGACGCCCGCACCCTGACCCTGGAGCCGGTCGACAGCTCCGGCGCGCTGACCCTGCAGGCCACCACCATCAACTCGCAACTGGACGACTACAGCTACCAGCCGCCGGCCAGCGCCACGATCATGCGCGGCCAAGGCGCGACGCTGGACATCCCCCAGGCCGTCAACGTGGTCCCGGCCCAGGTGATCCGCGATCAGGCGCCGCGCAACCTGGATGATGCGCTGTACAACGTCAGTGGCATCACCCAGGGCAACAATTTCGGTGGCACCGCCGACACCGTGATGAAGCGCGGCTTCGGCGACAACCGCGATGGCTCGATCATGCGCGACGGCATGCCGATCGTGCAGGGCCGCGCCCTCAACGCCAGCACCGAGCGGGTCGAGGTGCTCAAGGGGCCGGCCTCGCTGCTGTATGGCATCCAGGACCCGGGCGGAGTGATCAATGTGGTCAGCAAGCGCCCGCAACTCCAGCAGTACAACGCCCTGACCCTGCGCGGCTCGACCTATGGCAGCGGCAAGAACGGCAGCGGCGGCGGCCTGGACAGCACCGGGGCGCTGGGTGACAGCAACCTGGCCTACCGCCTGATCGTCGATCACGAGGACGAAGACTACTGGCGCAACTACGGCGTGCACCGCGAGTCGCTGGTGGCCCCGTCGCTGGCCTGGTACGGCGAGGACACCCAGGTGGTGCTGGCCTATGAGCACCGCGAGTTTCTCTACCCGTTCGACCGCGGCACCGCCTTCGGCAGCGACGGCCACCCGTTGAACATTCCCGCCACCCGCCGCCTCGACGAGCCGTTCAACGACATGGAGGGCCGCTCCGACCTGTACCGCCTGGAGGTCGATCATCGCCTGGACGACGACTGGAAGCTGCACTTCGGCTACAGCTTTAACCGCGAGACCTACGACGCCAGCCAGGTCCGCGTGACCGGCGTGGATGAAAGCAAGGGCACGCTGTCGCGCAGCATCGACGGCACCCAGGGCGCCCTGAGCCGTGATCAGTTCGCCACCCTCAGCCTCAACGGCAGCGTCGAGCTGGCGGGCATGCGTCACGACCTGGTGGTCGGTGTCGATCACGAGGACCGCAAGGTCTACCGCGCCGACCTGATCCGCCAGACCAGCCGCTCGAGCTTCAGCTACCTGAATCCGGTCTATGGCCGCGAAGTGCAAGGCACCAACGTGCGCGCCAGCGACAGCGACCAGACCGACAAGCTGCGCACCGACTCGCTGTTCCTGCAGGACGCCTGGCACCTGGACGAGCACTGGATTCTGGTCGCCGGCGGGCGCTTCCAGCAGTACGACCAGTACGCCGGTCGCGGCCGGCCGTTCAACGTCAACACCGACACCAGCGACCAGACCTGGGTGCCCCATGCCGGCGTGGTGTACAAGGTTGATGACCAGCTGTCGTTCTATGGCAGCTACAGCGAGTCGTTCAAGCCCAATTCGACCATCGCCCCGCTGAGCCTCGGCGGTGGTCGCACCCTGACCCTGGACTCAGGTATAGCGCCGGAGGAGGGCAAGTCGTGGGAACTGGGGGCCAAGCTCGATGTGCCGGGGGCGTTGACCGGTACCCTGGCGTTGTTCGACATCACCAAGCGCAACGTGCTGGTGGCTGATGGTGACACCCAGCCGGGCACCATTCTCTACAGCAACGCAGGCGAAGTGCGCTCACGGGGCGTCGAGCTGGACCTGACCGGCCAGCTCAGCGAGCGCTGGAGCTTGATCGGCGCCTACGCCTTCATCGACGCCGAGGTGACCAAGGATCCGCAGCTCAAGGGCAATCGACTGCAGAACGTCGCCCGGCACAGTGGTTCGCTGTCGGCGGTGTATGACTATGGCAGCCTGTTCGGCGGTGATCGCCTGAGACTTGGGGCCGGTGCGCGCTATGTGGGGGAGCGTGCGGGGAACGCCACCAATGACTTCGACCTGCCGGCTTATACCGTGGCGGATGCCTTTGCCAGCTACGAAACAAAATGGGACGAGCACAAGGTGCGGTTGCAGTTGAACGTGAAGAACCTGTTCGACAAGGTGTATTACAGCTCGGCGGTGAATCGGTACTTCGTTGCGGTGGGGGATGCGCGGCAGGTAAGTCTGTCGAGTACCTTCGAGTTCTGAACGTCAGGACTGTCATTTTTACCAGTAGACGCCTGCCTGGGCCGATTCGAAGATGGCAACCACGGATGCTCAGGAGGCCAACTACATGAAGAAGCCAAACCCATGCCCCAAGGCGATCAGTCGTTATGTGAAGGGCTGGACGCGGCGCGATGCCGAGCTCCTGGCAAGCGCTTTTTCGCGCAAGGGTATTTATGTCGACTCGCCCCACCCAATGCTCGATCGCAAGTCACTGCCCGCGTTCCTGCGCAATGTGTCCTGGCGAAACTTTCCTGACATGACTTTCGACACGCTGGGTATCTACGGTGACGGTCAACGTTTTACCTGGGAGTGGGTGATGCACGTGACGGGTAGCGGGGTCATTGCCGGTTCGGAAAACAAGAAGATCGCGGTGCCCGGGGTCGACCTTCTCGAGATGAAAGGCAACAAGATCAGGCGAGCGATGACTTACTTTGATCGCAAGGCACTGTGGGACGCTGTGCTCAGCTGATCGTGCTCATCCGCGCAAGGCCTGGCGATAGGCACCTGGCGTCGCCCCAAGTGCCTGCCTGAATCGATTGCTGAAATGGCTGGCACTGGCGAAGCCGCACAGCAGCGCCACTTCACCCAAGGGTTGCGTACCCTCTCGCAGCAACTGGCAGGCACGGTACAGGCGTCGGGCCAGCAGGTACTGATGCGGCGGCAGACCGAAGCTTGCCCGGAACATCCGCGCGAAGTGGTATTCGGACAGGTTGCAGCGCAGCGCCAGCTCACCCAGCGTCAGCGGCTGTTCGAGGTTGGCCTCGATATAGTCCGCCAGTTGCCGGCGCTGGTGCGGTGCCAGCCCGCCCTTGAGTTTCAGCCCCTGGCGCAGGCCGACCTGGTTGAGCACGGCGTGGTCGATGATGTCGTGGGCCAGGCTGCTGGCCAGCAGGCGTTCGCCGGGCTCGGACCAGTCCAGGCCGATCAGCTCGCGAAAGCGCCGGGCCTGCTGCGGGTCGTCGAGGAAGGTCGCCTCGCGCAGTTGCATCTCCCGCGGCTCGCGGTCCAGCAGGCGGGTGCAGCCGAGGGCGAACTGTTCCTCGCTGATGTACAGGTGGGCCAGGCGGATCGAGCCGTTGATTATCCAGTTCGACTCATGGCCGGCGGGCATCACGCACAGCTTGTCCGGCGCGCCGCGATCGCCAGGGCGCTGGCGGCGGAAGGTGCCGGTGCCGTCGGCGATGTAGCACGACAGCGTGTGGTGGCTGGGCGCCTGGTAGTCGCGGGCATCGTCGCGGTTGCTCCACAAGGCCGCCGCCAGCCCGTCGCCCAGGTGCGCGCTCAGCTCCAGCCGGGCGTGGGGCGAGGCGTTCAGGACGTTGAAGACCTGCAGGTGATCGAGTGGGGGCATGGGCGGTTCCTCTGCTGTCCATCGTACTGCGCTGGCGTCGGGATGGCAGCTAGCAGGGGAGGAAAAGCGCAAGTTTATGCAAGCGCCGAACAGCAATGGCGCAAGAAACTGGGCTTATGGGGTTTTCATCGCGGGGCAAGCCCGCTCCCACCGAGGTCGCATGCGCCCTGTGGGAGCGGGCTAGCCCCGCGATAGGCCTGATACCTGTCGAGGGAGTCCATCATGAACCTGTCGCTCTACCTGCTCACCGTCCTGATCTGGGGCACCACCTGGATCGCCTTGAAACTGCAGTTGGGCGAGGTCGCCATCCCGGTGTCGATCGTCTACCGCTTCGCCCTGGCCGGGCTGATCCTGTTCGCCTTCCTGCTGCTCACCCGCCGCCTGCAACCGATGAACCGGCGTGGTCACCTGGTGTGCCTGGCCCAGGGCTTGTGCCTGTTCTGCGTCAACTTCATGTGCTTCCTAACTGCCAGCCAGTGGGTCGCCACCGGCCTGATCGCCGTGGTGTTCTCTACCGCCACGTTGTGGAACGCCATCAACGCGCGGATCTTCTTCGGCCAGAAGATCGCCGCCAATGTGCTCGGTGGCGGAGCCCTGGGCCTGCTCGGCCTGGGCCTGCTGTTCTGGCCGGAGCTCTCGCACCACGCTGCCAGCCGCGAGACCTTGTATGGCCTGGGGCTAGGCCTGCTCGGCACACTGTGCTTCTCGGCCGGCAACATGCTCTCCAGCGTGCAGCAGAAGGCCGGGCTCAAGCCCATGACCACCAATGCCTGGGGTATGCTCTATGGCGCCTCGATGCTGGCGGCGTACTGCCTGGTCAAGGGCATTCCCTTCGATATGGAATGGAACGCCCGCTACATCGGCTCGCTGCTGTACCTGGTGATCCCGGGTTCGGTGATCGCCTTCACCGCCTACCTGACCCTGGTCGGACGCATGGGGCCGGAGCGGGCAGCCTATTGCACCGTACTGTTCCCGCTGGTGGCGTTGAATGTGTCGGCATTCGCCGAGGGCTACCAATGGACGGCGCCGGCGTTGCTCGGGCTGGTGGCGGTGATGGCGGGGAATGTGCTGGTGTTTCGTAAACCGAAGTCCAAGCCAGTCGAAGGGATGCTGGCCGTCAAGTAACCACGGCCCTGTCGCGGAGCCCCGCGACAGGGCCGGTACGTTGGGCTGAACGTATCAGCCCTTCCACACCTGGGGATTCACCAGGTCCCGCGGCCGCTCGCCCAGCAGCGCCGCCCGCAGGTTGTCCAGCGCCCGGTTGGCCATGGCCTCACGGGTCTCGGCGGTGGCTGAGCCGATGTGCGGCAGGGTCAGGGCGTTGGGCAGCTTGAACAGCGGCGAGTCGCCTAGCGGTTCCTTCTCGTACACATCGAGCCCGGCACCGCGGATCGTGCCGTTCTGCAGGGCCTCGACCAGCGCCGCCTCGTCCACTACAGGTCCGCGGGCAATATTGATCAGGAACGCGTTGGGCTTCATCAGTTGCAGCTCGCGGGCGCCGATCAGCTTGCGGGTGGCCTCGGACAGCGGTACCACCAGGCAGACGAAATCGGCTTCGCCCAGCAGTGCCTCCAGGCTGCGGAACTGCGCGCCCAGTTCCTGTTCCAGCGCGGTCTTGCGGCTGTTGCCGGTGTACAGCACCTGCATGTTGAAACCGAAGCGGCCACGGCGGGCGATGGCCGCGCCGATGTTGCCCATGCCGACGATACCCAGTGTCTTGCCGTGCACATCACAGCCGAACTGCGCCGGCCCCACGGTAGCCTGCCAGTGGCCGGCCTTGGTCCAGGCGTCCAGTTCGGCGGTGCGCCGGGCACAGCCCATGATCAGGGCGAAGCCCAGGTCGGCGGTGCTTTCGGTGAGCACGTCGGGGGTGTTGGTCAGGGCGATACCGCGCTCGTTGAAGTAGTCCAGGTCGTAGTTGTCGTAGCCGACCGAGACGCTGGACACCACCTCCAGCTTGCCCGCGCCTTCGAGCTGCGCGCGGCCGAGCTTGCGACCGACGCCGATCAGGCCGTGTGCCTCGGGCAGGGCTTCGTTGAACTGGGCACTGATGTCGCCGAGTTTCGGATTCGGCACGATCACGTTGAAGTCTTGTTGCAGGCGCTCGGCCATGGCCGGGGTAATGCGGCTGAAGGCCAGGACGGTCTTTTTCATCGGACTGCTTCTCTGCAAGGCGTGAGGTGGAATCGGGCAGAAGAGCGGGGCCGCTGTGCGGCCCTTTCGCGACGCAAGGCCGCTCCTACAGGAACCGCGTGATCCTGTAGGAGCGGCCTTGTGTCGCGATGGAGGGCGAAGCCCTCCCATGGTCCTGTCTGCCAGACGCTGGAATCAATGGTTAGCAACCTACCATTGTCTCCACCCCCAATGCAGCCGCTTTTTTTTAGTTGGCGATCAGCAGCTCATGGGTCTTCAGGTCGGCCTCATGGGCGGCAAGGATCTCCGGCAGCGAATTGCGCAGGTACTCGACCCAGGTCTTGATCTTGGCATCCAGGTACTGGCGCGACGGGTAGATCGCGTACAGGTTCAGTTCCTGCAGGCGGTATTCCGGCATGATCCGCACCAGGCTGCCATCGCGCAGGCCGTCGATGGCCGAGTAGATCGGCAGCACGCCCACGCCCATGCCGCTGCGGATCGCGGTCTTCATCGCGTCCGCCGAGTTGACCTGGAACGGCGAGGTGGTGATGTTGACCATCTCCTGGCCTTCCGGCCCGTCGAACAGCCACTTCTCCAGCGGGATCACCGGGCTGACCATGCGCAGGCAGGCATGCTTGAGCAGGTCGGCCGGCTTGTGCGCGCTGCCGTGGCGGGCCACGTACTCGGGCGAGGCGCAGACGATGCTGTAGGTGATGCCCAGGCGCTGCGAGACGAAGCCCGAGTCCGGCAGCTCGCTGGCCAGCACGATGGACACGTCGTAGCCCTCGTCCAGCAGGTCGGGCACGCGGTTGGCCATGGTCAGGTCGAAGGTGACGTCCGGGTGCGACTCGCGGTAGCGGGCGATGGCATCGACCACGAAGTGCTGGCCGACGCCGGTCATCGAATGCACCTTCAGTTGCCCGGCAGGGCGAGCGTGGGCGTCGCTGGCCTCGGCCTCGGCTTCTTCCACGTAGGTAAGAATCTGTTCGCAGCGCATCAGGTAGCGCTTGCCAGCCTCGGTCAGCGCGATGCGCCGGGTGGTGCGGTTGAGCAGGCGGGTTTGCAGATGGGCTTCCAGGTTGGAGACCGCCCGCGACACGTTCGCGGTGGTCGTATCCAGTTGCGCCGCGGCAGCGGTGAAGCTACCGAGCTGGGCCACGCAACTGAAAGCACGCATGTTTTGCAGGGTGTCCATGGGTCACTCTCGGTTTAGAGGACAAAATTGTGACATGAAGTTGCGGAATTCCGCTTCCGACTAAAGCCGGATTATCGCTGTTTTGGTAACAAAGATTCGCAGGAATCTGCGCTTATCGCCAATGAAACCCGCCCCTAGAATTGCCCGGCCCCTTCACCTCTTCCTCGGGAAATCGCAGCTGTGCCGCGTCGCCACATCAGAGCGCTCCATGCGTTCAGTGCCTGTGCCCTTTGTCTCACCTTGAGCGGCTGTATCGGAACCTGGGGCATCGCCCCGCAAAGCAATACCCTCCAAGCCAACCAACTGACCACCGACGCCGCGATCCGCGAGGCCGCGCGCGACGCCCACTGGCCGGCCCAGCAATGGTGGCGCGACTATGGCGACCCACAGCTCGACGCCTGGATCGCCCAGGCGCTGGCCGGCAGCCCGAGCATGGCCATGGCCGCCGCGCGGGTGCGGGAAGCCAAGGCGATGGCCGGCGTGGTCGAGTCGGCGGAAAAACTGCAGGCCAATGGCAACGCCACGCTCAAGCGCCACAACTGGCCCGAGGATCAGTTCTACGGCCCGGGCGCGCTGTCCGGCGCCAACACCTGGGACAACAACGCCGCCATCGGCTTCAGCTACGCCCTGGACCTGTGGGGCCGCGAGCGCAATGCCAGCGAGCAGGCCGTGGACCAGGCACACATGAGCGTCGCCGAGGCACGCCAGGCTCAACTGGAGCTTGAGAACAACGTGGTGCGCGCCTATATCCAGCTCAGCCTGCATTACGCCCGGCGCGATATCGTCCAGGCCGAACTTGCGCAGCAGGAGCAGATCGTCGCCCTGGCCAAGCGTCGCCTCGACGGCGGCATCGGCACCCATTTCGAGGTCAGCCAGGCCGAGGCGCCGTTGCCGGAAACCCACCGCCAGATCGACAGCCTCAACGAGGATATCGCCCTGACCCGCAACCAGCTGGCCGCCCTGGCCGGCAAGGGGCCGGGGGAGGGTGCCAAGCTGCAACGCCCGACTCTGACCCTCGGCGCGCCGCTGAAACTGCCGTCGAACCTGCCCGCCGAACTGGTCGGCCAGCGTCCCGACGTGGTCGCCAGCCGCTGGCAGGTGGCGGCCCAGGCCCGTGGCATTGACGTGGCCCACGCCGGCTTCTTCCCCAACGTCGACCTGGTCGGCGGCCTTGGCTTCATGGCCACTGGCGGCGGCCCGCTGGAGTTCCTCACCGGGCGCAAGTTCAACTACAACGTGGGGCCGGCCATCAGCCTGCCGATCTTCGACGGCGGCCGCCTGCGCTCGCAATTGGGCGTGGCCTCGGCGGGTTATGACGTGGCCGTGGCGCGCTACAACCAGACGGTGATCGGCGCGTTGAAGAACATCTCCGACCAGCTGATCCGCCGCGAGTCGATGAAGGAGCAGGCGCACTTCGCCGCCGAGTCGGTAGCCGCGGCGCAGAAGACCTACGACATCGCCACCGTCGCCTTCCAGCGTGGCCTGACCGATTACCTCAACGTGCTCAACGCCCAGACCCTGCTGTTCCGTCAGCAACAGGTGCAGCAGCAGGTGCAGGCCGCGCGCCTGGCCGCCCACGCCGAGCTGGTCACCGCCCTGGGCGGCGGCCTGGAGGCGGGCAAGGACGTGCCGGATGAGCAGCGTCAGGCCGCACCGAAAACCCCGGCCACCCCGGCCACCCTGGCCATCTTCGATCAGCCGGACCACGCCGAATGAGCGCATCGAGCTTGCCCCTGCGCTGGCTGCGGAGCCTGGAATGGCGCCGGGGTTTCTTCGCCTGGGCGCGCACCGACGGGGTCACCTGGGTCTACATCTTCAAGGTGCTGGCCGCCGCGTTCATCACCCTGTGGCTGGCCATGCGCCTGGAGCTGCCGCAGCCGCGCACGGCGATGATCACTGTGTTCATCGTCATGCAGCCGCAGAGCGGCCATGTGTTCGCCAAGAGCTTCTACCGGGTACTCGGCACCCTGGCCGGCTCGGCGATGATGGTCGCGCTGATGGCGATCTTCCCGCAGAACACCGAGCTGTTCCTGCCCAGCCTGGCGTTGTGGGTCGGCCTGTGCTCGGCGGGGGCCATGCGCTACCGCACCTTCCGCGCCTATGGCTTCGTGCTGGCCGGTTACACGGCGGCGATGATCGGCCTGCCGGTGTTGCAGCACCCTGACCAGGCGTTCATGGCGGCGGTGTGGCGGGTGTTGGAGATCGCCCTGGGGATTCTCGTCTCGACCTTCGTCAGCGCCGCGATCCTGCCGCAGTCGGCCAGTGCCGCCATGCGCAACGCCCTGTACCAGCGCTTCGGCGTGTTCGCCGGGGTGGTGGTCGAGGCGCTGCGCGGCGACAGCCAGCGCGACCGCTTCGAGACCAGCAACGTGCGCTTTGTCGCCGAGGCGGTGGGCCTGGAGAGCCTGCGCAACGTCACCGCCTTTGAAGATCCGCACATGCGCCGACGCTCCGGCCGCCTGGTGCGGATGAACAGCGAGTTCATGGCCATCACCACGCGCTTCAACGCCCTGCACCGGTTGCTCGAGCGCCTGCGCGCCCGTGGCCCCCTGCAAATCGTCAGCGCCATCGAGCCTGGCCTGGGTACCCTGGCCGAGTTGCTGCAGCCCTATGTAGGCCGGGCGTTGACCGATGCCGACGCGCTGCGCCTGGCCTTGGAACTGGGCACCTACAAGGAAGGCCTGCAGGCCCAGGTGCGCGGCCTGCGCGCCGAGTACCTGCAGACCAACCCGAGCGAGTCCGATCTGCTCGATTTCCACACCGCCTTCGAGCTGCTCTATCGCTTCGTCGACGAGATGTACAGCTATGCCGAGACCCATGCCTCGCTGGCCGTGCACAAGCACGAACGCGAGCAGTGGGACGAGCCCTACGTGGCCCAGACCAGTTGGCTGGTATCGCTGGCCGCTGGCGTGCGCGCCTCGGCGGTGCTGCTGTTGCTGGGCAGCTACTGGCTGCTCAGCGACTGGCCCAGCGGCGCCATGATGACCCTGATCGCCACGGTCACCGTGGGCCTGTCGGCGGCCTCGCCGAACCCCAAGCGCATGTCGTTCCAGATGGCCTGTGGCACGGCGATCGGCGCCTTCGTCGGGTTCTTCGAGACGTTCTTCGTGTTTCCCTGGATCGACGGTTTTGCGCTGCTGTGCATGGTGCTGGCGCCGGTGTTCGTGCTTGGGGCGTTCCTCGCTTCGCGCCCGGCCTATGCCGGTTACGGCCTGGGCCTGCTGGTGTTCTTCGCCATCGGTTCGGTGCCGAACAACCTGACGATCTACGACCCCTACACTTTCATCAATGACTACATCGGCATGGTCATCGGCATGTTCGTCTGCGCCGCGGCCGGGGCGATCATCCTGCCACCCAACAGCCGCTGGCTGTGGAGCCGCCTGGAACAGGAACTGCGCGAGCAGGTGCTGTTCGCCATCGGCGGGCGCCTGCGCGGGTTGGGCTCGGCGTTCGAGAGCCGCACCCGCGACCTGCTGCACCAGGCCTATGGCCTGGCCGCCGGCAAGCCGCAGGTGCAGAGCGAGTTGATGGGTTGGATGTTCACCGTGCTGGAGATCGGCCACGCCATCATCGAACTGCGCAAGGAGCAGGATCGCGCGCCGATCCATCCGGCCTACGCCGAGTCGCAGCCCTGGCGCCAGGCCATCCGCGTGATGGGCCGGGCCCTGGCGCGGCTGTTCCTGCAGCCCAGCGCCAGCAACCACGAGCGCGCCCTGGTGGCGGTGGACCACGCCATCAGCCGCGTGCAGGCCACCGACGAACCCTTCGCCCGGCACTTCGACACCTCGGTGCTGCGCCGGGCGCAGAGCTACCTGCACTTCATCCGTTCCTCCCTGCTTGACCCACAGTCGCCGCTGGCACCGGCGAAAGGAATGCACCATGCCCCGTGAGATCGCCTTCCATGGCGTGTACATGCCCACCATGACCTTGATGTTCCTGTTCGCCCTGGGCCTGGCCTGGGGCCTGGACCGGTTCATCGCAAGCGTTGATGGCTATCGCTTCTTCTGGCACCCGGCGCTGTTGCGCCTGTCGCTGTTCGTCTGCCTGTTCGGCGCCCTGGCGCTGTCGCTCTACTGGTGAGAATCCTGCAATGAAAAAGTTCTTCAGCCTGATCGCCACCCTGCTGGTGCTGGCCGCCGCCGTGGCGATCGGCCGCCAGTTGTGGCTGCACTACATGACTACGCCATGGACCCGCGATGGCCGGGTGCGCGCCGATATCATCAACGTCGCCGCCGATGTGCCGGGCTATGTGGTGGACGTACCGGTCAAGGACAACCAGCGGGTGAAGAAGGGCGACGTGCTGATCCGCATCGACCCCGAGCACTACCAGCTGGCGGTGGACCAGGCCAAGGCGCTGGTGGCCTCGCGCAAGGCCACCTGGGAGATGCGCAAGGTGAATGCCAAGCGCCGCGCCGATCTGGACAACCTGGTGATCTCGAAAGAGAACCGCGACGACGCCAGCAATATCGCCAGCTCGGCACTGGCCGACTACCAGCACGCTCAGGCCCAGCTCGCCGCTGCCGAGCTGAACCTCAAGCGCACGCAGATTGTCGCCACCGTCGATGGCTACGTGACCAACCTGAACATCCACAAAGGCGACTATGCTCGCACCGGCGAGGCGGTGATGGCGGTGGTGGATGAGCAGTCGTTCTGGGTGTATGGCTTCTTCGAGGAGACCAAGCTGCCCCACGTGAAGGTGGGCGATGTGGCCGAGTTGCAGATGATGAGCGGCGAGCGGATCAAGGGGCATGTGGAGAGCATTGCCCGTGGCATCTACGACCGCGACAACCCGCAGAGCCGTGAGCTGATCGCCGACGTGAACCCGACCTTCAACTGGGTGCGGCTGGCGCAGCGGGTGCCGGTGCGGATCCATATCGATGAAGTGCCGGATGGGTTCCTGCTGGCGGCGGGGACCACGTGCACGGTGGTGGTCAAGGCGAGCGCGGAGTGATCCAAGCAGACCATCGCGGGGCAAGCCCGCTCCCACGAGTATGAGGATGCTCTGGGAGCGGGCTTGCCACGCGATGGTGGCGGTGAGCTTATCGCGAGACTTCAGCCAACGTCAGTCGGCACGCCTACCAGAACGGGTACATGTGCCCGATCAATCACCTTGGCACTGATCGACGGATCCAGCAGCCTTCCGACCCGCGACAAGTGGCGGTGGCCGATGATGATCAGCTCGCATTCAAGCTCCCGGGCCTTGGTGATGATCGCCTCCACCGGCTGGCCGGCGACCATGCAGCCCAGGCTTTCGAAGCCGGCTTCGCACAGGATGCCCACGGCGCTGTTCACGGCGTGCTCGGCCAATTGCTGTTCGTCGCAGGCGGCGGGGTACTCCTCCAGCTCCTCCTCAGTGTAGGCCGTGCGGTGATCGTGCACGGCGAAGGTCGAGTCGATGGCCAGCAGCACGTGCAGGGTGTGTTCGCCCGGGCGGCAGTAGCGGCGGGCTAGGTCGAGCAGGGCGTGGCTGGCGGGGGAGGCGTCGATGGCGATCAGGACCGGGTTGGGCATGGGCAATCCTTTGGAGAATGGATGGCAGTGTTGGCCTCATCGCCGGCAAGCCGGCTTGCCGGCGATGAGGCCACACCATTCTCGGTTCATTCGCCCACATGGATAAATGGCCGCCCACGCACGGTGCCATTGCGCCTGACGCAATCCACCAACCTGATACCATCGCGTTTCCCACAGCTGTCACGGAAAACGGCCATGCAACTCCCGGACATGAACCTGCTCGTCGCCCTCGATGCCCTGCTCGACGAAGGCAGCGTGGTCGGCGCCGCCCAGCGCATGAACCTGAGCCCGGCGGCCATGAGCCGCACGCTGGGGCGCATCCGCGAGGCCATGGGCGACCCGATCCTGGTACGCGCTGGCCGTGGTCTGGTGCCGACACCACGGGCACTGGCCCTGCGCGACCAGGTCCGGGCGCTGGTGGAGCAGGCCGGTCTGGTGTTTCGCAGTGGCGACGAGGTCGACCTGCCGAACCTTGACCGGGCCTTCAACATCCGCACCAACGACCTGTTCATCGCCCTGTATGGCGCGCGCCTGCTGCACATGATGCTCGAGCAGGCGCCGAACACCGTGCTGCGCTTCGTCCCCGAGCACCAGGGCGACGATGACCTGGTGCTGCGCCACGGGCAGATCGACCTGGTGGTCAGTTCGAGTATCGACATGGGGCCGGAGATCAAGGTGCAGAGCCTGTTCGACACCTGGTTCGTCGGGCTGGCGCGGGCCGACCACCCGATCTTCGACGCCGAGATCACCCCGGAGCGCTTTGCCCGCTATCCGCAGATCAGCGTGTCACGACGCGGACGGGCCAACGGCCCCATCGATGTGGAGCTGGGCACCCATGGCGTGCAGCGCAGGGTGGCGCTGATCACGCCGAGTTTCCATTCGGCGATGTTCTCGTTGCCAGAGTCGGACCTGATCCTGCCGATGCCGGCGAACATCCTCGGCAGCGTGACCAAGTTCGGCCTGCCGCTGCGCTCGTTCGAGATCCCGGTGCCGCTGGAGCGGGTGCGGGTGATGCAGGCCTGGCATCCGCGTTTCGACAACGATCCGGCGCATCGCTGGTTGCGCCAGACCATGCGCGCCTGCTGCGCGGGCGAGCCCACGCCGGCCTCAAACCCTGCGCGTTCCCTGTAGGAGCGGCCTTGTGTCGCGAAAGGGCCGCAAAGCGGCCCCGACGATCTTTGCATGAACGCTGAAATCCTGGGGCTGCTGCGCAGCCTTTTCGCGACACAAGGCCGCTCCCACAGAGTCCCAGCAAGGCTCGAGTGCAACGGTGAACCGGTGGGAGGGGGCCCACGAAGCGGGCGCCGCCGATCTCCATGGATTGCGTCTGACGCAACATAAACCTGCCAACAAGTCAGTTTTCGTCAGTATTCGACCTACTTAGACTTGCTCCAGCCCTGAATTTGTTGCTGGAGATGTCTATCCATGAGTTCCCTGACCGCGCCCTGCGCCGCGCTGGCCGCCGCTCCCGCACCGGCCGCCCCCGCGCAGACGGCGTTCGGCCTGCGGGTAGTGGTCGGGCTGTTCGGCGTGTTGCTGGCGGTGCTGTGCGCCGGGCTAAACGAGGCGGTGACCAAGATTTCCCTGAGCGACATTCGTGGCGCCATGGGCATCGGCGCCGACGAAGGTGCCTGGCTGTTGGCGGTGTATGCCGCCGCCTCGGTCTCGGCCATGGCCTTCGCGCCCTGGCTGGCCACCACCTTCTCGTTGCGCCGCTTCACCATGAGCGCCGTCGGCGTGTTCGCCGTGCTTGGCCTGATCCAGCCCTTCGCCCCCAACCTGCATAGCCTGATGCTGCTGCGTGTGCTGCAGGGCTTCGCCTCGGGCGCCTTGCCGCCGATGCTGATGAGCGTGGCGCTGCGTTTCCTGCCGCCGGGGATCAAGGTCTACGGCCTGGCCTGCTACGCCCTGACCGCCACCTTCGGGCCGAACCTCGGTACGCCGTTGGCGGGCCTGTGGACCGAGTACGTCGGCTGGCAGTGGGCGTTCTGGCAGATCATCCTGCCCTCGCTGCTGGCGATCGCCTGCGTCGGCTGGGGCCTGCCCCAGGATCCGCTGCGCCTCGAGCGCTTCAGGCAACTGGACTGGCGCGGCGTGTTGCTCGGTCTGCCAGCGATCAGTTGCATCGTCCTCGGGCTGTCGCTGGGCGACCGCTGGGGCTGGTTCGACTCGCCGCTGATTTGCTGGCTGCTCGGCGTTGGCGTGTTGCTGCTGGCGCTGTTCATGTTCAATGAATGGTCCGAGCCGCTGCCGTTCTTCCAGTTGCGCATGCTCACGCGACGCAACTTGAGCTTCGCCCTGGTAACCCTGGCCGGGGTGCTGGTCGTGCTCTCGGGCGTGGGCAGCATTCCGTCCGCCTACCTGGCGCAGATCCAGGGCTACCGCCCGGCGCAGACCAGCCCGCTGATGCTGCTGGTGGCCATGCCTCAACTGATCGCCCTGCCGTTGACCGCGGCGTTGTGCAACATCCGTGCGGTGGACTGCCGCTGGGTGTTGGCGATGGGCCTGGCCATGCTGGCGGCCTCGTGCGTGGGCAGCAGCCTGCTGACCTCGCAGTGGATCCGCGGCGACTTCTACCCGTTCTACCTGCTGCAGGTGTTCGGCCAGCCCATGGCGGTGCTGCCGCTGCTGATGCTGTCGACCAACGGCATGCCCCCGCAGGAAGGCCCGTTCGCCTCCGCCTGGTTCAACACGGTCAAGGGGCTGTCGGCGGTGATCGCCGGTGGTCTGCTCGATGCCCTGGGCACCCTGCGCCGGCATTTTCATTCCAACCACCTGGTCGACAGTCTGGGCAACGCGCCGCTGATCGACGACAACGCCGCTGGCCTGGCCAAGCGCATCCATGAACAGGCCCTGGTGCTGACCTCGGCCGACCTGTACCTGGTGATGGCGGGTATCGCCGTCGCCCTGATCTGCCTGATCCCCTTCGTGCCTACCCGGATTTTCCCGCCGCGTGCGGTGGCCTGATCCGTGGATGAATCCGAGACCTTGAAATGACCAACAAGCGCAAGACAATCCTTATCGGCTCGGTGCTCGCCGTGGCCGTGCTGGCCGCCATCGTCGGCCCCTGGATGTTCGGCAGCGACCATCGCCAGAGCACCAACGATGCCTATGTAACCGCCGACTACACCGTGGTCGCGCCGAAGGTGGCGGGCTTTATCAAGGAGGTGCTGGTGGAGGACAACCAGCAGGTGAAGGCCGGCCAGTTGCTGGCGACCATCGACCCGCGTGACTACCAGGCCGCCCTCGACGCGGCCCAGGCCCAGTTGCTGGTGGCCAGGGCGCAGAGCCTGGATGCCCGCGCCACCCTCGAGCGCCAGGCCTCGCTGATCGCCCAGGCCGAGGCCGCGGTGAAGGCGGCCCAGGCCGAAGCGGCCTTCGCCGATCATGAGGTGACCCGCTACAGCCGCCTGGCCGAGCAGGGCGCCGGCACTGTGCAGAATGCCCAGCAGGCGCGAAGTGGCGTTGACCAGGCCCGCGCCCGGCTGGCCAACACCCAGGCGGCGCTGGTGGCGACGCGCAAGCAGGTGGATATCCTCGGCGCCCAGGTGGCCAGTGCCGATGGCCAGCTGAAACGGGCCGAGGCCGGCCTGGAGAAAGCCCGACTGGATCTGTCCTACACCCGCATCACCGCGCCGGTGGACGGCATGGTCGGCGAGCGCGCCCTGCGTGTAGGCGCCTACGTAAACCCGGGCGCACGGCTGTTGTCGGTGGTGCCGCTGGCGCGCGCCTACATCGTCGGCAACTTCCAGGAGACCCAGTTGACCCATGTGCAGCCGGGCCAGCCGGTGAGCATCAGCGTCGATACCTTCTCCGGCGAGAAACTCCACGGCCGCGTCGAGAGCATCGCCCCCGCAACGGGCGTGACCTTCGCCGCTGTGAAGCCGGACAACGCCACCGGCAACTTCACCAAGGTGGTGCAGCGCATTCCGGTGAAGATTGTCTTCGACGACGGCCAGCCGTTGCTGGAGCGCTTGCGGGTGGGCATGTCGGTGGAGGCGGTCATCGACACCCAGGGTGACACGCTGGCCGGTAAAGAGGTGACTGCGCGATGAAAGCGGCATCACGCTTGAGTCCTTTGCTGCTGGCCATGTTGCTTGCCGGCTGCACACTAGGACCGGACTTCCAGAGCCCGGCCAGCGAAGCGCCTCAGGATTGGGCCTCGTTGCAAGGAGAGGCCGCGGCCAGCCAGCCGGTCGCCGAGCCAATGGAACTGCGCTGGTGGGACAGTTTCCACGACGCCCAGTTGAGCGCGCTGATCCAGAAAGTCACCGAGCGCAACCTCGACCTGCAGATGGCCAGTGCCCGCCTGCTGCAGAGCCGCGCCTTGCGCAGCACCGTGGCGGCTGACGAGATGCCCACGGTGGATGCAAACGCAGGTTACAGCCGGGCGCGCAACAGCGCCGAAGGGTTGAACGACCCCTCCGGCAAGGCCGGCAAGTCGGCGTACAACTTGTGGCAGGGTGACCTGGTCGCCGGTTGGGAACTGGACCTGTGGGGGCGCGTGCGCCGCCAGGTCGAGGCCGCCGACGCGAGCGTGGCGGTGGCCGAAAACGACCGCCGAGGCGTGCTGTTGGCGCTGTTGTCGGAGACTGCCGGCAACTACATCCAGCTGCGGGCCGTGCAGCACACCCTGGATATCACCCAGGACAACCTCAAGGTCGCCCGGCACAGTCTGAAACTGTCCGAAGGCCGCCAGGCCGAAGGTGTCGCCACCCGGCTCGATGTCGCCCAGGCCAGCGCCCAGGTGGCATCGATCGAGGCGCGCCTGCCGACTCTGGAGGCGCGTCGCGACGACCTGATCAATGCCCTGAGCCTGCTCGCCGCCGAACCGCCGCGCAGTTTGCAGGCCCAGCTGCTGCAAGGCGGTGAGCTGCCCGCGCCGCAGCAGCGTTTCGCCATCGGCGTGCCGTCGGAGCTGGCCGAGCGCCGCCCGGATATCCGCCAGGCCGAGGCCCGGCTGCATGCGGCCACCGCCAGCATCGGCGTGGCCAAGGCCGATTTCTATCCAAGCATCCGCCTGTCCGGGAGTGTCGGTTTCCAGGCCATGCAACTGTCCGATTTCGGGGCCTGGGACTCGCGCCGGTTCGCTTTCGGGCCGCAACTGTCGTTGCCGATCTTCGAGGGCGGTCGGCTCAAGGGCCAGCTGGAGCTGCGCGAGGCCCAGCAGCAGGAGGCGGCGCTGAATTACCGCAAGGTGGTGCTGGGCGCCTGGCATGAGATCGACGATGTGCTGCGTCTGTACAACGCCAGCCAGTTGCGCCGTGATCACCTGGCCGAGGCGGTGCGGCAGAACCGCATCGCCCTGGAGACCGCGCAGCGCCAGTACGTGGAAGGGGCGGTGGACTTTCTCAACGTGCTGACGGTGCAGTCGGCGTTGCTGGCCAGCGAGGAGCAGTGGATCGACAGTTCGGCGGCGGTATCGCAGGCGCTGGTGGGGCTGTACAAGGCGCTGGGTGGCGGCTGGCAGGCGTTCGATCAGGTCTGAGCAGTATCGCGGGGGCTCCCTGGTATGCGTAGGAGCGGCGGCGCGCCGATGCGACTTGCCCCGCGATGACGTCAGAGCGGTCGCAACAATCCGAAGCGCTTGCGCAACACCCAATCCAGCAGGCGCTGCGGCAACAGCCGGGCCATCAACGGCAAGGCCGTGCTGCCATTGCCGATACGCACCAGCGCAGGCACCGGCGACTTGCGGGTCGCCGCCAACAATCCCTGGGCAAACATCGCCGCCGGTGTCGGCCGATCCTGCGAGGCCCTCGCCCGGGCCTGAACTTGCTCGCGCAGCGGCCACCACGGCGAACCGCTGGCCAGCACCTGCTCGGCCTGCTGTTGCGCATTGCTGGCGAACTGCGAGGCGATCGCGCCCGGCTGCACCTCCATGACCCTGACCCCGAAAGGCGCCAGCTCCAGGCGCAGGGCATCGCTCAGCCCGTGCACGGCGGCCTTGGAGGCACAATAGGCACCGGCGAAGGGCGTCACCAGCACACCGGACACGCTGCCGATGTTCACCACCAGCCCCCGGGAACGGCGCAGCAGCGGGAACAGTGCCTGGGTCACGCCGACCAGGGCGAAGACATTGGTCTCGAATTGCTGGCGCATGGCCTCGACGCCGCCGTCGAGCAGCGGGCCCATGGCGCCGTAGCCGGCGTTGTTGATCAGGATGTCGAGGCTTTGCAGCTCCTCGGCCAGACGGGCGAGGGCTTCTGCGTCGTTCACGTCCAGTTGACGGGCATTGAAACCGGCGGCGGCCAGTTGTTCGACATCCTGTGCCTTGCGGGCGGTGGCCCAGACTTCATGGCCGGCATCGCGGAAGGCGTCGGCCAGGGCGCGGCCGATGCCGCTGGAACAACCGGTGATCAGGACGGTGGGCATGGGGCGGGCCTGTGTTCGGAAGAGAGGATTC
The DNA here is from genome assembly GCF_057480795.1 of Pseudomonas sp. P110(2024). Taxonomy (NCBI): domain Bacteria; kingdom Pseudomonadati; phylum Pseudomonadota; class Gammaproteobacteria; order Pseudomonadales; family Pseudomonadaceae; genus Pseudomonas; species Pseudomonas sp. P110(2024). The sequence continues at coordinate 130,637 of NZ_JBLIYT010000006.1, read as the reverse complement.
AGTTGGCGAATGTACCTTGCAGGTGCTCGGCACGGAACTCCAGTGTTTGTGGCCGATAGCCCGAGCGCAGCGGTGGCAATGGCAGGCAATCGGTCCATTCGGCGCCCGGCTGCAGTTCCCCGGGGCCACGATAGCGCGGTGCGGCGTAGGTGTTCTCGGCCAGATTCACGGTATCGCCCGGCGCATAGGCGCCGACGCGCCAGCGCAGTTCACTGAGCGGGACTTGGTTGCCGTTCTTCATGCGCACCTGCAGGGCGCGGTCGGCGGGGCACTGGTCGGGGGCGTAGACCAGGCGGATATCGAGGCGGGCCAGTTGCGAGGCTTCGCGGGTGTCCTGCCAGACCACGTACAGCGCCACCAGCCCCAGGCCACAGACGCCAGCCATGGAAATCGGCAGGGCCTTGGCCGGGTAGCGCAGCAGCAGGACCAGCCAGGTGAGAACGAGCAGGGCGCCGATGATCATGGTGGGGCAGGCCTTGGTGGCGGGGGTTCGATTATCTTGGAGCGCCGAGCTGCAAGCTGCAAGCCACAAGAAAAAGCGAAACGGCGGCGAATCGAACATTTCGATTCACCGCCGTTTCGCTTTTTCTTGCCGCTTGCAGCTTATGACTTGCGGCTGTTACTGCGCGATGGTCTTCACCGAAACCCCACGCTCCACTGGCGTCGAAGTCCGCCCATACACATCCTCGAACCGTTCGATATCATCCTCGCCCAGGTAGCTCCCGGACTGCACCTCGATGATCTCCAGCGGGATCTTGCCCGGGTTGCGCAGGCGGTGCACCGAGGCGATGGGAATGTACGTGGACTGATTCTCGGTGAGCAGGAACACGTTCTCGTCGCAGGTTACTTCGGCGGTGCCGGACACCACGATCCAGTGCTCGGCACGGTGGTGGTGCATCTGCAGCGACAGGCTGGCGCCGGGTTTGACGGTGATGTGCTTGACCTGGAAGCGCCCGCCCATGTCCACCGAGTCGTACGAGCCCCACGGGCGGTACACCTCCAGGTGGTTCTGGGTTTCCGTGCGGCCCTGGGCGTCAAGGGTGTTGACCAGCTGCTTGACCCCCTGAACCTTGTCCTTGTGGGCGATCATCATGGCGTCCTTGGTCTCGACCACCACGATGTTCTCAAGGCCAATCACCGACACCAGCTTGCCGTTGCCGTGAATCATGCAGTTGCGGCTGTCCTGCACCACCACGTCGCCCTTGGTGACGTTGCCGTCGGCATCCTTCTCGTGCACGTCCCACAGCGACGACCAGCAACCGACGTCGCTCCAGCCGGCCGACAGCGGCACCACGCAGGCGCGCTGGGTCTTCTCCATTACCGCGTAGTCGATGGAGTTGTCCGGGCAGCAGGCGAAGGTGGCTTCGTCGATGCTCAGCGCATCGGTGTCCTCCTGGCTGCGCTCCAGGGCCAGCAGGCAGGTGTCGTAGATGTCCGGGTCGTGCTTTTTCAGCTCTTCGAGGAAGCGGCTGGCGCGGAACAGGAACATGCCGCTGTTCCAGAAGTAGCCGCCGGCGCGGACGAACTCGTTGGCGCGCTTCTCGTCGGGTTTCTCGACGAACTGCGCGACCCGCGCCACGCCCTCGGGCAGCAGCGCGTCCTGGCTCGAGCGGATGTAGCCGTAGCCGGTCTCGGGCTTGGTCGCCGGTACGCCGAACAGCACCATCTCGCCGCGCTCGGCGGCCACGGTGGCCAGGGCCAGGGCGCGTTGCAGGGCCTTCTGGTCCTCGATCACGTGGTCGGCCGGCAGCACCAGCATCAGCTCGTCACGGCCTTCGTTGACCAGTTTCATCGCGGTCATGGCCACCGCCGGCGCGGTGTTGCGGCCGAACGGCTCCATGAGGATGGCCTGGGTTTGCAGTTGCAGTGCGTTCAACTGCTCCTGGACGATGAACTTGTGGTCCTTGTTGCAGACCACGATAGGCGTGTCCATGCCATCGAACACCAGGCGTTCGATGGTCTGCTGGAACAGGGTGTGTTCGCCGGTCAGGGCCAGGAACTGCTTGGGGAACTGCTTGCGCGACAGAGGCCACAGACGCGAACCGCTACCACCAGAAAGAATTACCGGGATCATCATGTTTCTCCAATAGTCATTTAGAGGCAGGGGAATCAGTTGCTAGCCACGGGGCGAGTGACCCATACCGGCGACAGGCTATTGCCGGAGCCGGTGACATACAGCACGGCGGCTTCGCCGCGCGCCAGGGCGACGGGTTTGACGTCGCCGACTTTCTTGTCGCCTTGATACAGGGCCAGGTTGACCTTGACCGGGTTGATCTCGCGCTCGCCACGGCCCTTGGCGGCCACCGGGCTGACCACTTCGGTCTTGCCGTCGGCGGTCTTCAGGGTCAGCGACTGGTCGCTGAGGTTCTGCACCCGCACCAGGGCCTTCTGCTTGTTCTTGAACGGCGGCTCTTCGATAAGCTGCGGGTTGCCGCTGCTGCTGTTGACCAGGGTGTAGTACTTGTCGGCGGCGAGCTTCACCGGGACGCTCTTGCCGCCGACCTGGGCGGTGTAGTCACCGCCGGGCAGGAAGCTGAAGTCGCTGCTGGCCTGGGCGCCGACCTGCTTGATCTGGGTGTTGCCGACCGACGCGGCGGCGGGGCTGCCGGCGGCGTTGTACAGGCGCACGAAGGTCGAGCCTTTCGGCGCGCTCGGGCCATAGAGGGCGGCATCGGCGCCGGCGAAGGCCTGCAGCGAGGCCAGGGACAGGCCGGCGGCGAGGGTGAGGGCTTTGGCAATGGAAGTCTTGGTGGTCATGTGCGTATTCCTCTCTATCTTCAGTGGTCCGTCCGATTGGACGACAGGGCCAGGTTTTCTTCGGATTGACGGGAGTTCTTCAGCTGCGCGATCCACTGCGGATCGAAGGCGCTGAGGTCGTTCTTCATTGGCAGATACCGTTCGGGGAATTCCCACACCACGACCTGTGGCGGGGCGTTCTTGAAAGCGTCGCTCTGCAGGTACTTGAGCATCGGCAGCAGTGGGCCGTGGCCGTCCTCGGCGTAATTGGCGACGTCGCTGTGCAACGCCTGCTGCAGGGCGCCGAGGAAGTTCCAGTGCGGGTTGGCGCTGTAGCTGGTGCCCACCAGCGCCACCGGGATCCGGCTGTCGGTGAACAGCGCATCGTCGCCTTCGGCCTGCACCGGGTGGGTCTTGCGTTGTTGCAGGGTGTCGGGGGTGGGCAGCAGGTTGCTGAACAGTGGATCCAGCGGCAGGAAGTTGGTCAGGTCGCCCTTGTACGGCGCGCTGGCGCCGGCCTCGGTGATGTACGCCTGGGGCTCGCCGGTGAGCAGCTGCTGGCGATCGACGGCTTCGGCCAGCGATTGCGCGACCACTTCGGCGCCCATCGGCGTCCAGTGGGTGTCGGTACGCAGGAACACCTGGCCGCGGGCCTTGGCCTGCTCCAGCGGCGCCAGCAGGTCGGGGGCGAACACATTGGCCTGGCGCGCCTGGGCGTGGAACTGGTTGAACAGCTCGTCGTGCAGGCTGGCCGGCGCCTCCTTGCCGATGTATTCGGAATAGAGGCGGGCCTTGGCCGGTACGATCGCCAGCACCAGTTGCACGCCCTGGCGTTGCAGTGCGTCACGCACTCCACGCACCAGTGCCAGGTTGTCCTGTATCTGTTGCTGCGCGCCGGCGGTGGGCTTGAACTCCTCGTCGGTGAACAGCCACTGGTCGCGGCCCAGCACCACGCCGGGGCGGCCTTCGTTGAACAGTTTGAAGTCCAGCGCGGCCCACAGGTTGGTGCCAACGCGCTTGATCGGGAACTGCTCGTCGTAGTGGGTCTCGGCGGCCTTGGCCAGCTTGCCGTCGAGCAGGGTCATCTGCCCTGTGCGGTTGAAACTTTCCAGCCCGCCGACCGACCATGCGCCCAGCCCGACCAGCAGGCCCATGAACGTCAGCGAATAGGTGATGCGAAGTGTCCGGTTCATGATTCAGGCCTCAGAACTGGAAGTACAGGAACGGTGAGTAGCTCTGCGCCGAGAGCTTGAGCACCGAGGCGGCGAACAGCAGCAGGACCAGGGCGCGGGTCATGATCCGCGTCCAGTCCAGGCCCACCGAGCCGTCGGCGTTGATCTGCACCGGGGTGGCCTTGGGCGCGGGCGTTGCATTGCGGTAGAAGTCGCGCAGGCCGAAAAACGCCAGGCTCAGGTAGGCGACGATCAGCGTGGCCACCTGCAGGCCGGTGAGGTTGGCGCGGTTGAGTTCCGACAGTTGCCAGTCGCCGAAGCTGAACATGGCGCCGTACATGCGCGCCGCCACGTGCAGGTTCTCGGCGCGGAAGATCACCCAGCCGACCACCACCAGGAGGAAGGTGACGGCCCATTTCACCGGGTTGAAGCGCTGCGGGTTGGTGTCCAGCCCCAGTGCGCGCTCGATGGCCAGCCACAGGCCGTGCCAGGCGCCCCAGATGATGTAGGTGAAGTTGGCGCCGTGCCACAGCCCGCCCAGCAGCATGGTCAGGAACAGGTTGCGGTAGGTGTTGAAGGTGCCTTTGCGGTTGCCGCCCAGGGTGATGTACAGGTAGTCGCGCAGCCAGGTCGACAGGCTGATGTGCCAGCGCCGCCAGAACTCGGTGATCGACTGGCTGATGTAGGGCTGCTTGAAGTTCTCCATGAAGCGAAAGCCCATCATCAGGCCCAGGCCGATGGCCATGTCGCTGTAGCCGGAGAAGTCGAAGTACAGCTGCGCGGTGTAGGCCAGCGCGCCGAGCCAGGCGTCACCGGTGGTTGGGTTCTCGAGGGCGAAGCAGTGGTCGGCGACCACCGCCAGGGTGTCGGCGATGAACACTTTCTTGATGAAGCCCTGCATGAAGCGGGTGCAGCCTTCGGAGAACTTGTCCAGGGTATGGGTGCGGTTGTTGAACTGGTCGACCAGGTCCTTGAAGCGCAGCACGGGGCCGGCGATCAGGTGCGGGAAGATCGCCACGAAGGCGGCGAAGTCGATCAGGTTGCGGGTGGCCGGGGTGTCGCCGCGGTACACGTCGATGATGTAGCTGATCGATTCGAAGATGTAGAACGAGATGCCGATCGGCAGCAGCACGTGGGTGAGGATGAACGGCTCCAGCCCCATCGAGGTCATGATCGCGTTGAGGCTGTCGACGCCGAAGTTGGCGTACTTGAAGTAGCCGAGGATGCACAGGTCGACGCCCACGCCCAGCAGCAGCCAGCGCTGCGCGGGCTTGGTGCGCACGCCGGCGGCGCCGACCTTCAGGCCGATCCAGTAGTTCCACAGGGTGACCCCGGCGAACAGGGCGAGGAAGTCCACCCGCCACCAGGCGTAGAAAATGTAGCTGGCAACCAGCAGCAGCAGGTTGCGATAGCGGTTCCCGCTCACGTAGTACAAGCCGAGGAAAACCGGCAGGAACAGGAACAGGAACACGTTGGACGAGAAGACCATCCCGGTTCTCCTAGTTATGCACAGCACCTGGGGCACAGCGCCCCCCAAACCCCCCGCGAAAATGCAGGGGAAACCTTTGTTGCCTAAACCATTGATGGGCCGCAAAGCGGCCCCTGGCCTTACTTCTTTTCTGCGCCCGGGTCATAGACCCGCGTCACATCGCCCCCCAGCCTGAAACTGTTGAACGGCTGCATGTCATGCTTGCGCTCGAGGGTGTCGCCGACGCACTGGTACAGCGCGCACCACGGCTCGAGCCAGGCGTACTTGCTGTCGATCTTCAGGTCCTTCAGGTCCTGCTTCACGCCGGCGCGGGTGTTGAAATGAACAGGGTCGCGGGCACCGGCCAGCACGCCTTCGCCAAGCCGTTGCAGGGCGAAATTGTTTTCCTTGCGCAGGTCCACGCCGTTGGCCTGGGCGAAGCTGGCGATCATCGCCAGCGGCGGCAGGGCGTAGTTGTGGTAGGCCAGGGCGCGTTGCTTGCGCTTGACCTCGTTGGGCAAGAAGCCTTGCTCGTCGATCTGGTTGACGCCGACCTTGTATTCCTTCACCGCCCAGTCGAACAGATCCTGCTGGTCGGTGGCGACGGCGGTGGCCATCACCGACCAGGCCGCCCAGTAACTGTGGTTGTTGATCTTGTCCAGCGGCAGGTCGCTCCAGTCGCGCACGGTCTGGCGCGCCAGGCGCACGAACCATTTCTCGATCTGCTCGGCTTCGGCGCGGTGCGCCGCCAGTGGCTGCGAGTTGGAGAACTTCAGGCGCAGCCACGAGCCGCTCATGCTGCCCAGGGCCCATTTGCGCATGGACTTGCCGGTATGGTTGTAATCGGTGGACATCAGCGCATCGGCGCGTGCCCAGGTGTCGAGCCAGGTCAAGGCGCAGTCCAGTTGTGCCGGGCGGCCGTCGCGCATGTACTGGCCTACCATCTTGCTGACGCCTTTCTCGAGGGTGGTGATGTCCTCGGTGGATTTGCGGAAGGCTTTTTCCGAGGCGACATTGAGCGTCGCCCGGGCCTTGTCCGAACCTTCGTACTTGCTGCGAAACTGCAGCGCGCCGGTATAGGGCTTGGGCGCGGCTTCGCAGCGGAAATTGCCGTCGCCTGTCTTGAGCTTTTCGATGCCCTCGTAGTAACCCTGGGGCGGTACCAGCGCGGCCTGCGCCGCGCCGCCGAACAGGGCGAGGGCGAGCAGGGCGGGAGCGGTCTTGCTGCTGATGGTGGTCATGGTCGCCTCACTGGCCAGCTTGCGCGGTGTGCTGCGCGGGGCTGGCGAAGTTGTTGCGTTTGCAGAGTTTGGCTTCGACTTTCTGCGTGCCGCTTTCCGGCCCCTGGACCTCCAGGGCTAGCAGGTTCTGGCCTGCCCAGTCTTCGTCCTCGCGCATCTGGAAGACGAAGCGCCCATCGGTGTCGGAGGTCTCGGGCTTCTCGATCTTGATGTCCTCGTGGCGGCCGTTGAGGTACCACAGGGTGGCCTGCAGCACTTTCACCGAGGTGTCTTCGAACTTGATGTCGAGCTGGTGGTTGCGGTTGACCAGGTCCTTGATCACGCCGTTCTTGCCGTTGACCATCAGCTCGTTCTTGCCGGGCTTGAGGGTGGCGCTGGCGCTCATCTGGGCCGGTCGGTCGTCGCAGCCGTCGTCGAGCAGGCCGAGGATCTGCCGCCAGATGGTTTCCTGGTCGAGACGGTAGAGCGGGGAGAACTCCCAGATCAGGATCTTCGGCGGGTTGTTCTGGAACTCCTCGCTGCCCAGGTACTGGATCATCGAACCTTCCAGGCCGCCGCCGGGGAAGGCGACGTTGAGCACATCGGCACCGATGTACTGCTCGAGGAAGCCCGAGAAGTTGTAGTTCTTGCCGCTGTGGCTGGTGCCGACCAGGGTGATCTGCGCGTTGCCCGAATCGCCGAACAGGTCGTCGCCGCCGCTGGCGCCGCCCTTGGGCTCGGTGGCGAACTGGTCCATGTACTGCACCGCATAGCTGGTGCCGCACAGCTGGCCGGCGACGTTGTGCAGGGTGCCGGTCTTGCCCATGCGGCCGGACTTCTTGGTCTCGAATTCCTTGCGCGGGATGCCTTCGAAGGCCGGCATCTGGTGCACGGTGTCGGCGACGATCTTCGCCGCGCGCTCGGCGCCATAGGGCGTCCAGTGCTGGTCGCCACGGAAGTAGAAGTCCTTGCCCTGGTCGGCCGCGGCCAGCTGCTCGTTGGTCAGCGGCGACAGGTCGGGCACGTTGTAGCCCATCTTGGCGAAGCGCTGGAGCATGGCCTGGTAGTTGCGCAGTGCCTTCTGGTAATCGAAGGCGGCCTTCTCCTCGGGGTTGAGCATGTTGCGGTTCACCAGGCCCCGGGTCGGCTGGTACACCACCACCAGCTCGACGCCGCGCTTCTTGAAGGCGTCGTGCACCTGCTGCAGGCGCTTGTAGCCGCCCGGGGTGGTGTCGAACTCGGTGCGCAGGTCTTCGCGGGTACGGAACAGCCAGTCGCCCTGGGCCTGCACCAGGGTGGTGAAGTTCTGCTGGTAGCGCGTGGTGTAGCGGCTGGCGTCGTGGGCCTCGGGGCACAGCTGGCAGCAGGGCTCGGCGCTGAAGGTCGGCGCCTTGACCTCATCGGCGCGCACGCCCTGGCTGATGGCCAGGAGGGCGGCGGACAGGCCCAGCAGTTTCATCAGGTGTGGAGTCATGGTCTGGGCTTCCTTAGTCGATCATTTCGGTCTGGCGTTCGACCGGGTCGATCAGCACGGCCTTCTGCTGGCGCACCAGCAGGTCGAGGATTTCGTCCTGGCGCTCGCCGAGCACGCCGTTGAAGCTGATGCCGTTGGCCTTGCGCGGCATCAGCATCGACACCTTGTACAGCTCCACCGACAGGGGCGAGTCGATCGACAGCGGGCCGGAGCCGTTGGCCGCCAGCTCGCCGCCGACCACGATCAGCGACACCTTGGTGTCGAACGGGTCGAGGGCGATGTCGCGGTCGGTGTCGGAGAGGTCCTTGATGTGCCCGTACACGCCCACCAGGCCGTTGGCCATGGCGACGTTTTCGTACAGGCGGATGTTCACGCTGTTGCGCACGCGGATGCCGTGGCGACGGTTGTTGATCAGCTTGTTGCCCCAGATCAGGTTGTCGCCGCTCTCGTACAGGGTGATGCCGTCGGTGTGGTTGCGGTAGATCTCGTTGTAGGCGATCAGGTTGTTGACGCTGTTGCGGTCGATCACCACCCCCGAGAGCTTGTTGTCGTAGCTCTTGTTGTTGATGATCCAGCTGTCGTTGACCTCGCGCGAAACGATGATCCCGTGCTTCTTCTTGGTGCCGTACACGGTGTTGCCGGCGATGATCAGGCGGTGCGAACGGTCGTGGGGGTCGATGCCGTAGACGATGTTGTCGCGGTAGGTCGAGTCCTTGATCACGAAGTCCTGGGTCTCGTAGCAGTAGAAGCCGTACCACATGTCGCTGAACTCGGAGCCGATGATCCAGCCGGTGGGTTCCGGGCGGCCCATCTGCTTGGCCATGTTCGGTGTGTACTGCGAGATGCTCACCCCGTACGACTTGGACTTGGCGTAGCCGAAGCTGGCCATCTTGCTGTTGACGATATAGGTCTCGGTGCCGCCCCAGCTGAGCAGGAACGGGCGGAATTCATCGGGCTTGCGGAAGGTCGCCGGGCCATTGGCCTGCTCGCGCCAGCCGGTCACCTGGGTGTCGCTGACAAACAGCTTGCCGTCGTTGACGATGAACGACCCACCTTCTTCGGACAGGCGCAGCTCCTTGACCTTGCCGTCGATCTCCAGCACGCCCTTGCGCCCGACCACGATCGGCAGGCGGGCGAGGTAGACACCTGGCGCGGTCTCGCGCAGGTACTGGTCGGGTACCTTTTTGCTCAGCTCCACCAAGTCGACATGCCCGTCGTCGACGAAGATCGCCTGGGGAATGCCGTGCTGGCGACGCACCCACTCGGCGCCCTTGTTGTCGCCGCCGATGAACTCCTTGAGGGTGTCCTCCTGGAGCATGCGGCGCACGCTGACCTTGCCCTTGTGGCGGCGGTCGATCTTCTTCTGCACGGCCTCGGCGGTGTAGCCGGACAGGTCAGGCAGTTTGGGCGGGGCCATCTTCAGCGGCTCGATTGGCGCGCTGGACACGGTGTAGGTCTTGGCCTGTTGCAGCCCCTTGGCCATCTCGGGCTCGGCGGCCTGGGCAAGGCCGCCGGCCAGCAGCAGGGCGCTGGCGAGCAGGCTGTGGCGAAGGTTCGGGTGCAGGTTCATGGCTATCCTCTCCCGGCCTCAGTAGCGCCAGATTACGTCGACGAAGGCGCGGTGCATGTACGAGTCGGCCTCTTTGCCATAGGCGTCGCCCGGCTTGAACACACCGGCGCGCAGGCGTACCAAGGCCGACGGTTCGTCGATCGACTGGCTGATCGAGGCCGGCAGCAGGCCTTGCTTGAAGTACTTGGTGACGACCACGTCCATCTCCTGGCCCAGGTCTTTCTCGCCCTGCACCAGCGGGCGGCTGATGCCGCCGTCGTCGACCACCGCGTTGATGCCGCTGGAGCCGATGTTCTGCTTGCCGTCGACGCGCCAGAACTTGTGGTAGATGAAGCTGGCGTCGTAGTCGTCGCGCAGCTGCCAGGAGGCGAACAGGGTGGCCGCCTGCAGATTGCCCAGCTCGCCGCGGAACGCTTCGCCGAAGCGGTGCACGCGCGAGCGGGTGCCGGTGAAGTTGGAGCGGTTGCTCTCCAGGCCGGTCTGCTCGAAGTTGTTCGAACCGTCGCTGCCGCCACCACCGCTGCCCCGGGCATAGGCCGCGCCGACCTGCCATTGCGGGTCCAGGCGCAAGCGGATGCCGAGGTCGGTGGCCCAGGCGTTGACGTCGCCGCTCTGTTTACCGGTGGCGACCTGTTCGTTGCCCGCCGCCTGGCTGCTGAGGGTGTCGCGGTCGCCGGTCAGCCAGGTGACGCTGCCCCAGTAGTTGACGGTGTGGTCGTTGCGCCAGTTGTAGGCGTCGCTGTTGGCTTCCAGGCCCAGCCAGGTCAGATCGCCCGTGCGGGTCTTGTCGAGGGCGTCGACGGTCTCGCCGGGGCTCTTCAGGCTGCCGCCATCATGAGTGTGGTGGGCGCGCAGGCCGACCCAGTGGCCGGGTGTCCACTGCGTGGCGACGTTGCCGTAGACGTGGGTGCGGTCCTTGTCCTCTGGAGCTAGCTCGGTGAGGTCGGTGCGGTATTCGCTGAAGCGCTGGGCCACGCCCAGGTCGGCTTTGAGCAGGGTGGTGTCGAAGGTCCAGTTCAGCGCCTCGATGTTGGTGTCGCGCCACATGCCGTCGTCGCTGCGCAGGCGCTGGCGACCGAAACGCAGCTGCTCGCCGGGGTAGGGGGTCAGGCCGCTGTAGCCGATCCAGAACTCGCGCATGGCCAGGTAGCTCTTGTCCGGCTTGCGGCTGTCGTCGCCGTTGTCGATGGTGGTGCCGTCGTCGTTCTGGCGCAGGGTGTCGGTCTCGATGATGTCGGTGGCGGCCACCGCCTGGCCCATGGCGAAGGCGCTCCAGTGGCCGCGCTCGCCGTACACCCAGGGCCGCAGGTCCAGGCCCAGGCCGTTGACGTCGCCGCCGGAGCGGGTGCCCAGGTCGCGGTCGTCCTCGGACTGGCCGGTGATCTTCACGTCGAGGCCGAAGTTCTTCTGCGCGGTTTCGGCCGCCAGGGTCGGCATCGACCACAGCAGGGCGAAGCCCAGGCCGATGCCGGCTTTCACGAAGGGGTTGAGCGTCATAGCGAATCCTCGGCGTCTACGTCGTCTTTCTCGTCCTGCAGCGCTTCGATGGCCAGGGTGCTGTTGGCGCCCCGGGCCATGCTGCCGCGCGCCTGCTTCTCCTGCGCCAGCAGGTTCTGCGCCTGGTTGCGCTGGTCGGGCGTGAGCTGCTGGTCGAGCTGTTGCAGCAGTTCGGTCGACTGCGGGGTCGGGTTGACCTGTGAGAGCTGGGCGAATACCCAGGCATTGGTCGGCGCCGGGCGGATGCCGTGGCCTTCGCTGAATAGCTGGGCCAGGGCGTAGTCGGCGCTGTTCTGGCCACCGCGGGCGGCGGCCAGCAGATGGTCCACGGCTTTCTGCGGCTCGACCTGGCCCAGGTAGCCACGGCGGTAGAGCTGGCCAAGGTAGTAGTCGGCGCTCACCTCGCCGGCATCGGCGGCGGCCTGCAGGTGTTCCTGGGCCTTCTGCGCGTCGGCGGGCACGCTCTTGCCTTCGTAGTAGAGCCGGCCCAGCAGCAGTTCGGCGCGGGGCTGCTCGGCCTCGCGGCCCTTGTCGATGTAGGCCATCAGCTGGTCGGTGTCGCCCAGCTCGGGGAAGTCGTAGAGCAGTTGCGCCAGGCTCACCCAGGATGCCGGGTTGGCCGGTGCGACCTGCTCGAGCAGGTCCTTGGCAGTCTTCTCGTCGGTCTGGCCGAGGCTGCGGTCGGCCAGTACCCGGGCGACGCTGTCGACCCGGGTGGCCGGCACGGCGCCACGGGCATGAGCGGCTTTGAGTTGTTCGAGCAGGGCAGCCTGCTGGTCGGGCTGGGCGCGTTTCTGGTAGACGGTGGCCAGTTCGACATAGCAGATGTCGGTGCTGGCCAGTGCCGCCTTGCAGATCTTCTCCACATCGCCCAGGTGCTGGTCGTAGGTGTCCTGGGTGCGGTACAGCAGGACCTGGGCCAGGCCCGCCTCGGGGTTGCCGGCGGCGCGCCACTGGTCGATCTGCTGCTGGGCGTTGACCTTGGGGAAGCTCTGCGGGTACTGCAGGTAGAGCATCGCCAAGGGGATCAGGGTGTTGCCTTCGCCCTGTTGCGCGGCGAGTTTGAGCAGCGACTCGGCTTCTTCACGCTCGGCCTGGGTGCTGTCGGGCTTGGCCACCAGCAGGCGGCCGAGACGCGCCTGGGCACGGGGCGAGGTGGCGGCTGCGGCGCGGTAGGTGGCTTCGGCTTGCTTGAGCTTGGCCGGGTCGCGGGTACCGACCTGGATGTCCGCCAGGCCGATCTGGGCGTCGCTATAGCCGAGGTCGGCCAGAGCCTTGTAGTTGCGCTCGGCGGTGGCGGTGTCGCCACGCTTGAGCGCTTCATTGGCCAGGCGCTGGTCGGGCAGGCCGGCGCAGCCAGCCAGGGTGATGGCCAGGGCCAGGGTGCATAACCCGAGGCTGAAGGCCTCACTGTGGGAGCCGGGGTGTCTGCTGGTCATCGGCATGATCCTCTTACAGCCCACGGGCCACGGCCTTGTCGATCAGCCAGTTCAGCGACGGGCCACGGTCGCTGTTGACCGCGGCCGGGCGCCCGGCGAGCTCGGCCGGCAGGCTGCCGTCGGGCTTGATCTGCACGCGGATGTCGGAGGCCAGGTTGTCGGTGTCCAGGCTGGAGCTACCGGTGATCCGCCCGGTGCGCACTTCGTCCTCGCCGGCGATCTGGAAGTTGACCTGGGTACCCGGCTTCACTTCGTCGAACTGGCGATAGCTGAAGCGCGCCTCGATGGTCGGGACGCTGGTGCGCGGGATCAGCGCGAACACCGGCTGGCCCTTGCTGGCGTACTGGCCGTCATCCACCAGCTGGCGCGAGACCACGCAGTCGCACGGGCTGGTGAGGGTGCCGGAGAGCTGCTTGCCGAACAGTTCCTCGACCTTGGCCGGCTCCAGCTGAGCGTCGTCCAGATGGCCCTTGAGCAGGTCGAGCATGCTGGTGTTGAAGGTCGCCAGCGGCGCGCCCTTGGCCACGGTCGCGCCGTTCTCCACCAGGCTTTGCAGACTGCCGTCGCGGGGCATGGTGACGTTGGTGGTGGGCACCGCGACCACGCCGGCCTCGGCATGGCTGACGAAATACAGGCCGTACAGCGACTTGGCGACGAAGCCGAAGGCCACCAGGCCGACCACGAACACCCCGGCGGTCACGGTGACCGCACGCAGGCGGCCGAAGGCGGAAAGACCGGAGCCACCGTCCTTCTGCTTGCGCGCCTTGGTGAAGTTGTCGCGCTGCAGGGTACTGAGCACATCGCCGACGCTGATCAGCTCGCCGGACAGGTGGCTGGTGATGATGTGGCGCAGGGTGGCGATGTCGCGCGGCTCGAGGTTCTGGAACTCGGTACCGGTGCGGCCGGTCTCGCGGCTGCTGGTACGCACCAGCAGTTCGACGTCCATCGACAGGCCGAGGTTGTCGACCACGAACTGCAGGCGACCGCGCAGCACTTCGCCTTCCGGCAGTGGTTTCTTCGCGTGGAAGGACAGGCCTCCGGCGGACAGGTCGTCAACCTTCACCTCCTGCGCTTCGCGGTTGCCATCCAGGTAGCGCAGCTTGGCGGGGATGCGCACCCGGGCGTGCTGGCGCTGCGCTTCGGATTCATGCACGACATTGACGTTCACGGCGGTATTCATGGCGATATTCGTTCCTGTTGTCCGATCCGGGGGCTCACACGACCATGAACAGCACGGCGACGAAGATGCTCGCGGCCGAGAAGGTCATGGTCCGCGAGGACCAGGTGTTGAACCATTGTTGAAAACTTGCGAGGTCGCGCTTGAGGGCAGTGGGCTGGCGGGTCCAGGACTGCTTGTCGAGGCGGAAGAACACGTAGATCTTCATCACCGCGCCGACGATCTGGTTGTAATAGAGGATCAGCGGGTAGGCCGGGCCGACGTTGTGGCCCGAGCACAGCAGCATGACGGTGAGGATCAGCCGGGTGATGCCGATCCACAGCAGGTACACCAGCAGGAACTGCAGGCCGAACTTGAAGCTGGCGATCACCGCCACGGTCAGGCCCAGCAGGCTGGTCCACATCGACACGCGCTGGTCGAGCAGCACGATGCTGGTGAACAGTCCCAGGCGCTTGAGGCCCAGGCCCAGGGCACGGGAGTTCTGCCGCAGGTTGTTGCCGTACCAGCGGTACATCAGCTTGCGGCTGGCCTTGATGAAGCTTTTTTCCGGCGGGTGCTCGACCGTGTTGATCGCGGCATCGGGCACGTAGAAGGTGTCGTAGCCCAGGCGCATCAGGCTGAACCAGCTGGACTTGTCGTCGCCGGTGAGGAACTTGAAGCGGCCCAGGCGCCAGTGCATCAGCGAGTCGCTCTCGACGTCGGCGATGAACTCGGGGTTGGTCACCACGCTTGCGCGGAACATCGACATGCGCCCGGTCATGGTCAGCACGCGCTTGGACAGGGCCATGGAGCACATGTTGATGTGGCGCTGGGCGAAGCGCAGCTTGTGCCACTCGCTCATGATGTAGCCGCCGCGCACTTCGCAGAACTCGTTGGTGGTCAGGCCACCGACGTTGGGGTACAGGCCGAACCATGGCACGGTCTTGCGCACCACGCCCTCGGCCAGCACAGTGTCGCCGTCGATCACCGCCACCACGGCGTTTTCGTCCGGCAGCATCCGCGAGATGGCGCGGAAACCATAGGCCAGGCCGTCACGCTTGCCGGTGCCGGCGATGCGCACGATGTCCAGAGTCACGTGGGACGGTGGGTTGTACTTGGCCCACAGGCTTTTCACCAGCAGCTCGTCGGACTTCTCCACCAGCGAGCAGACCACGGTGGTGGGGAAGCCGCAGTCGATGGCCTCGCGGATCACCGAGCTGTACACCTGGGCGGTGGTCAGGGCCTCGATACGAAAGCTGGTGACCATCAGGTACACGTGCGACGGGTCGGCCGCCTGGCCCAGCTTGCGCACCTTGCGGCGCAGGTAGGGGTACACGATGTACAGGAAGATCATGCCGCGGATGAAATGGGTGGCGCCCATGGAGTAACGCCAGATGCCGACGGCACCGACCAGGAAGATGAAGTGCTTCGACTGCGAGTCGAAGATGTCGCTGGGCAGGGCCAGGGCGATCAGCATGAGCAGGCTCATGTAGAGCAGCCAGCCGGCGCATTGCAGCAGCATGGTCTGGAACCTTTGCATGTTCGGCATCCGTCGAGAATTCGGGGGAGGTCGAGCGGCGCGCTGGGGAGGGACGCGCCGCCCGGCCGGGTTTACCAGCAGATACCTTCGGTGCGGCTGGTGGCGCAGGTCGGCTTGCTCATGAAACCGACCAGGTCGATCACCTGCTTGCCTTCCGGTGCCTGCTGGGCCAGGGCGCGGAACTGCTCGTCACGGTTGCCCAGGATGATGATCTCGGCGTTGTCCACCACCTGCTCGAAGTTGGCGTTGAGCAAGGAGGAAACGTGGGGGATCTTCGACTCGATGTAGTCCTTGTTGGCGCCGTGGACACGGGCGTACTCGACGTTCTGGTCGTAGATGTCGAGCTGGTAGCCCTTGCCGATCAGGCGTTCGGCCAGCTCCACCAGCGGGCTTTCGCGCAGGTCGTCGGTGCCGGCCTTGAACGAAAGGCCGAGCAGGGCGACCTTGCGCTTGTCGTGGCTCTCGATGATGTCAAAGGCGTTCTGCACCTGGGATTCGTTGCTGCGCATCAGCGAGTCGAGCAGCGGGGCGCGCACGTCGAGGCTGGCGGCGCGGTAGGTGAGGGCGCGCACGTCCTTCGGCAGGCACGAACCGCCGAAGGCGAAGCCTGGGCGCATGTAGTACTGCGACAGGTTCAGCGCCTTGTCCTGGCAGACCACGTCCATCACCTCGCGGCCATCGACGCCTGCGGCCTTGGCGATGTTGCCGATCTCGTTGGCGAAGGTGACCTTGGTCGCGTGCCAGACGTTGCAGGTGTACTTGATCATCTCGGCCACTTCGACCGGCTTGCGGATGATCGGTGCGTCGAGCTCTTCGTACAGGGCCTGCAGCACGTCGCCGCTGGCGCTGTCCAGTTCGCCGATGACGGTCATCGGCGGCTGGTCGTAGTCCTTGATCGCGGTACTTTCGCGCAGGAACTCCGGGTTGACCGCGACGCCGAAGTCGACGCCGGCCTTCTTGCCCGAGCAGTCTTCCAGAATCGGGATGACCACGTTCTTCACGGTGCCCGGCAGCACGGTGCTGCGCACCACCACGGTGTGACGGCTGGCCTTGTCGCGCAGCACGTAGCCGATCTCGCGGCATACCGACTCGATGTATTCCAGGCCCAGGTCGCCGTTCTTCTTGCTCGGCGTGCCCACGCAGATCATCGACACGTCGCTGGCGCGGATGGCTTCGGCGAAGTCGGTGGTGCCGCGCAGGCGGCCGTTGGCGATGCCCTGTTGCAGCAGTTCTTCGAGGCCCGGTTCGACGATGGGCGACTTGCCCTGGTTGATCAGGTCGATCTTGGTGCTGGAAACGTCCACACCAATCACGTCATGGCCTCGTGCCGACAGGCAACCTGCACAGACTGCACCCACATAACCCAAACCAAAGATGCTGATACGCATCGCATTCACCTCATGTGTTTATCACGTCAGCCCTTCAGCGAAGAGCCGACTGGGTTGATTGACCAGCAGTTTTCGGGCGCACGGATCCATGGCGAATTGACACTTCACCGAACGCAGGCATGAATAAATCCGGAGCGCAGAAGTTATGCACTCAAAGTTGGCAGTCAAAGGCCAATATTAAAAATGGCGTGCCCTGAAATGCAGCCGTCGTTATTGCAATTCACCGCTGGTGAAGTGCTGTGCTTGTTTTTTCAAGTGGATAAATCCTTTGAAATCAACCACTAGGACGAATTTTAGGGGCGCTTGTCTCCTGCATGGATAATGGCTTTTGGCACTTCCTGTACCGCCGTTGAAGTTTTCGGGCCGGTTGAGAATGGCGGCCCTTTGTCATCTGTAAGTCATCTCTCACGCCGGGCGCTTGAAACGCGTTACGGGTGCTATGAGCCATCTCCCTTGGCAGAAGTTCCGGGGGCGGTTTCGTCACCATGAAAGATTTCTAAATATTTTTTCAGAGGGAAATACTTTCAATCTGATAGCACGCGGCAGTTTCGTCCCCGTATATAAAGGGCGAAATCGCAGGGGGATGGTTTTAGGCCATCATGCGAAAAATTTTTTCAATTTTCGTCAAAAAACTACGAACGGTCTTATGGCGTTTTGCAATATGGATAGGACTGTTGGTTTTTTGGCGTCTGTAATTTGGCGAATTCAAGGGTGAGCGCGTGCCCCGTTGCAGGGCAAGGGTGGGGTGGGGCTGCGAAGCAGCCCCCGGGGCCATCAACCCTCAGCGTGATCGCGCAGGAACACCAGATGATCCGGCTTCGACTGCTCGGCGCTGTAGTAGTACCCCTGCACATCAAAGCGCTTGAGCTGCTCCGGATCGTTGATCCGCTCCTGGATCACGAAGCGGCTCATCATTCCGCGGGCCTTCTTGGCGTAGAAGCTGATGATCTTGTACTGGCCGTTCTTCAGGTCCTTAAAGTCGACATCGATCACCCGCGCCTTGAGCGCGCTCTTCTTCACCGCGCTGAAGTACTCGTTGCTGGCCAGGTTCAGCAGCACGTCGTCACCCTGGTCGGCCAGTGCCTGGTTCAGCCACTCGCTGATGCGCGTGCCCCAGAAGGCGTACAGGTCCTTGCCACGGGCATTGGCCAGCTTGGTACCCATTTCCAGGCGGTAGGGCTGCATCAGGTCCAGCGGGCGCAGCAGGCCGTACAGGCCCGAGAGCATGCGCAGGTGGTCCTGGGCGTAGCTGAAGTCGTCCTCGCTAAGGCTCTCGGCGTCGAGCCCGGTGTACACGTCGCCCTTGAACGCCAGCAGTGCCTGCTTGGCGTTGGCCGGGGTGAAGTCCGGGGTCCAGCTGCCGAAGCGGGCGGCGTTGAGGCCGGCGAGCTTGTCGGAGAGGTGCATCAGCTCGGCGATCTGCGCCGGCGCCAGTTCGCGCAGTTGCCCGATCAGTTCCTGGGAATCGTCCAGGTACTGGGGCAGGGTGTGGCGCTGGGTTACCGGCGGGGTGTCGTAGTCGAGGGTCTTGGCGGGGGAAATCACCGTCAGCATCGGGTCGGCTCCTGGAATCGTCGGGCGAATTCTACGGGGCCGCTGGCACAACGCCAAACTATGGCGACGATAGTCACCGAACATCGCCACATTAAACCGCGGTTGGTCGCGTTATAGTGCGCGCCATGCCTTCAAGGAGATTGCTCATCGTGCGTATCGCGTTTGCCCTGTTCGCCGGGCTGCTCAGCCTGGGCGCGCAGGCGGCCCCGGCGGATTTCGTCAGTTTCGATCGAGCGCTGTGGCCTGAGCAGCTGGACAGCCCGACGCTGTTCGACGTGGCATCGCGGGCGGAGATCCTGTCGTTCGCCCGGGTGCTGCACGAAAGCGAGATGCTCGACGAGCAGGCGTTGACGGCCCGGCTCGGCCTGCGCCAGGTCAACCTGACCGTCGTGCGGGCCGTAAGGGCACGTCTGTGGCAGCGCCTGTGGACAAGTTATCAACAGGCGCAGAAGAGTTGCGAGCAGGATGCCTCGTTCTGCTACCCGGTCGATTCCATGGCCGACCTGCGCACGCAGTCCGCCGTTTTCGCCGAGGATGTCGGCACGTTCTATGCAGGATGGGTCGAACCTAGTCACCAGTTCCACACGCGGTACCTGGATGAGCAGTTGCGCAAGGCCGCGCTTTTCCCGCAGACCACCAGCGAGGTGGCCAAGCTATCCAGCCGCGAGCGCAATGGCGAGGCACTCAACGACCGGATGTTCCTCCTGACCTTCGTTGGCGGCCCGGGGCCGCAGGGCGGCAGCACCGATGCGGTGGCCGACTACCTGAGGCGGCAAAAGCTCGACGGGATTTTCTTCGTGCTCGGCAATCGTCTGCAGCAACGTCGCGACGCCGGCCCGGTGGATGAGCTGTATGCCGGCCAGTGCGTGGGTATCCAGGGTTGGGAGTACCGCTCCCACGCCCAGTGGCAGGACTGGCAGGATTCGCTACGACGCAGCCAGGCACGGGTCCAGGCCGACCTGGCGGAGCAGTACGTGCCCTTGTTCCGCCCGCCCTACGGCCAGCGCCGCGCCGATGGCGAGGCGTTCATGGACAGCCAGCAGTTGCGGGTATCGTTGTGGGACATCGATGCCCAGGATGACGGGCCGCTGACCGCCGAGGCCTCGGCACAGCGGGTGCTGACGCTGATGCTGCTGTGGCGCAAGGGCGTGATCCAGTTCCGCGACAACCAGCCCAAGGCGCAGCCGGCGCTGGAGTGGTTGCTGCAGCACACGGCCCAGAGCGGAATCGGCTGGGAGGATTGCCGGGAGTACGCCCGGCGGGAATAAAGAAGGGCGGGCGGATCAGTGCGCCAAGGCGCCGCATTGCGCCTCCCGTTGCATCGACTCCAGGTTGCGTTCGATCGTCTCGCAGATCGTGTCCATCGGGATCTGGTGCTCGCTGAAGCGGAACGGGCTCTGCAGGTCCGTGCCGATCCGCTCGATGGCCAGCAGCATGAAGCCGACCACCGTCGAGGCCAGCGGCGTGAACCAGCCTAGCGACTCCACCAGCCCCACCGGCACGATCAGGCAGAACAACGTGATGAACAGCCGCGGGAAGTACACATAAGGGTAGGGTAGCGGCGTATTGGCGATCCGCTCCATCCCGCCCTGGGCGTTGGACATGTCCACCAGGGTCGATTCCAGCCGCGCCAGGCGAATGCTGTCCAGCCGACCGGCCTGGTACTCCTGGGCCAGCAAGGCCGCCGAGCCGCCGAGGATATCATTGGCGAAATTGTTCGAACGATTGCGCCGCTCGAACTCCCCGGGCGGTATGAAGGCCATCAGCTCATCCGGGCACTGCTCGCCCTTGAGGTGCGCCGCCAGGCAGTTCACGTAGGCGATATGCCGGCGCAGCAAGGTCGCCTTCACCGGGTTCGGCCCATCGACCGGATCATCGACCAGCGTCAGCACCTGCCGGGCGAAGCTGCGCGAGCTGTTCACCAGCGCCCCCCATAGCGTGCGCGCCTCCCACCAGCGGTTGTAGGCGCTGCTGTTGCGAAAGCTCACCAGCACCACCAGCGCCGAGCCCAGCAGGGTGAGCGGGATCAGCGGCAGGCTGAACTTGCTGTTGAAGAACAGCATGAAGTCGATGGTGACCAGCACGTCCCAGATCAACAGCCAGAACAGCGACCAGCCGATGTAGCCGAAGGTCTTGACCACCAGGCGGAATTTGCGGGCGAGGAGGGCGTTCACGTGGGGGAACCTCGATGCGGGGGATGCAGGTTCCGACGTCGCGGGAGGGGCAAGGTTCGGTGGGATTCGTCGCAGGGTGTAACGGGAATTTACCGATCGCTCAAAGGTTGCGCGGGCGATTTTAGGCGGACTTGCCCCGCGAAGGGCTGCAACGCAGCCCCAATCCAGGCCACACCGCACACACGTAAATCACCTCAACCTCAGCTCAACTCCTGCTTCATCTGCACCAGCGCTACCCGGGACCCATCCGGCGCCCGCCGCTCCTGGATCCCGAACGGCACAAAACCCAGCTGTGGATAAAGCAGCAGCCCTGCGGTGTTGTGATTGAAACACGACACCCAGACCTCCCGCGCCGCAAAGGCTTGGAGAGCCAAGTCGATCATGCACTGCACCAGATAACGTGCCACGCCCTGACCCCGCGCAGTTGGGGCTACAACCACATTACCCAGTGCGCAGACGCCTTCATACTCGGCCTTGTAGAAATTGGCGAAGCCAACGATCACCCCGTCGATTTCGACCACCGTCGAGCCGCTGCGCTGGGCGATGGCTTCGCTCAGTTGCGCGGGAGTGAGCGGGTAGGTGGCTTTGGGGAACATATAGAACAGTTCGTCCGGGCCTTGAGGGAAGTCGCAGAGCGTGGCGATGTCGGCAGGGCGAACGGGTCGATGGCTAAGTGGCATGGATGATGTTCCGCAGTTTTGAGAAAATGCCAACCCTGTGCAACTGATAGCGGGATGTCAATTCTGGGCAGGCTGCTTACAGTGAAGCGACCTCAGGTGTGTTGCCCAGGGCGTGCAGGACAAGTCGATCAAACAAGTTCATTGGCCGTTTTCCAGTCGATCAGCTCCAGATTGCGTCTGGTCCGCTTCATGTCGGCCAAGGCCAGCGAGGCTTTGGCGCGCCATAGGCGGCAGCGGTCGTCGTAGTCGAGTTGGCCGTTGAGTTCGAGAGCGGTACGGGTGGTATGGACGAACTCGACCGTGCCGAAAGCTGCGCAGCTTATGGTCTGGCTTCGTCCTGACGACATGATAGTCAGCCAGTTCTGTGGTACCTGAGAGATCACTCCGATATCGCTGAGGGCGCACTCGAGGCTGATGTAGTTGAGGTTGTCAGCTCGCAAGCGGGCCGCGGTGTGATAGAGCACGAGCCCAGGGTTGGGTTTGGCCGGAGTGAAGAGGTAAAGCCCCCTGCACGCCCTGATCAGGATGCTGTCGCTGGACGCCCTGCTCAGCAGCGAGCGATAGGCGCCGTCGGACAAGCGGGCACCAGGGCACGCATATCCGCTGGCGTGAACAGATAGCGCTGGGGCGTGGCGAGGTGGTGCAGGCTTCGATAGAGGTACTGAAGCGGCTGCGCAGGCATGGATCGATCAACAGAAAGTCACGGTTTGTGGAACTTAGTGTAGAGCGGCAGCTCTGGCTACACAGTAAGTTGTACTTTGTGTGATTTTCTGTACAGGAAGGGGGCTAGCGGCGAAGGTTTTCTGGGCTGTTGTAAGGGGCACTCAGAAATTCTCACTTGGTTGCAGCCCTGTTCCCCTCGCTCACCCGTGTAGTCAGCTTAGAAAAAGGCGCTGGCGGCTATTGCGTACCTGGTCGAGTTTTGAGTTGCTACGCGGCAGTGAACAAATCAGCCATGGAACAGGCTTCTGCGATCATTATCTGAGCTGCCGTGTAGGCAGCTCAGATAATTCTCTCCAAGGCTGCTTGAAATTGTTCCGGGTTCACTGCCGTATAGGCAGCTTAAAAATCCATCGGCGGATGAGCCGGGCATAGCCAGTGGTTCTCTGCCGTACAGGCTGTGGGTCACTGAGTCGCTACGGTGAGCAAGGCTTCATGCCTCTTGGCGCCCTGGCATACAAGACCTACTGCGTTGGCGCGAGGTTGATGACACTGTAGGTAAACTCGTAGTCCTTGCGCACGCTGCCGTTTTCGTCGTCCTTCACCTTGACCCGATCATCATCGTGTACGACCAATACTCGGTGCTGATCGAGTACTTCGACACCTTCCGGCTTGTTGGCGAACTTTATCGGTGCTCCATCCTTGCCTCTGACGGGTTGTGGCTGTCCTGCAGCGCCTTTTTCCAGAGGTAGCATCCACAGGTAACCACCGAGGACATCGCCTTTTTCGAAGCTGGTGACGGCATAGAAACGGTCATTGTTGTAACGGTCGAACTCGATGCCTGACAGTCCAAGCTCCGCAAGCGAGCCGTCGGGCAGTCCCAGTTCACGCGCGAGTTTGTCGGGTGTGAGGTCCAGGATGACCTTGAACGCATCGCCCAGCATCAGTTCTCCATCGAGCGGCTTCAACGAAACCGAGAGCAGCAGGAATGAGAAAGTGGCCGTCTTGCTGTCCTGACCGTACTTGCGCAGGCCGATCAACAAGGTGTCGTCGGGGGCGGTTGTCAGTGCTTCGACCTGGAAATAAGACGTGGCGGGCGACTGGGCGCCTCCTTCCTGCTGTTTGTGCAAGTCGATCGCCTTGAAGATCTTTTCCCGCAGTTCGCGCGAGCTGGTGATACCGCCTCGCGTTGAGGGTGACAGGACCTTGGCCTGGTCCGGCGCGATTACAGGCCAGTACACCAAGGTATTGAGCACATCGAGCCCGGGATTATCGAGGGTGCCTTCCTTGTTGAATGCAGTACTGGCGATGACGAATTTGCCGTCCAGGGTGGTGGTCAGGGCTTCGTATTTGTCAGCCTGGCTCAAGACCTGGTTTTCCAAGTAGGTCGGAGGGCCGATGGCCAGGTCGTCCTTGAGCTGCATCGTGAACACTGCGGAGCCAGCGGGGGTGGGCATGCGCTTGTCATTCACGAGGATCAACCCGGCACCGCTGCGCACAACTCCGGACACCTCGCAATTGACCTTCTGTACAGGGCTGAAGCAGGGGGCGATAAAGTGTTGCACCGACTCGGCGGTGACGGCCATGACGCTGGTCGTGGACAGGCAGCACAGCACGCCTGCTAACAGGATGGATACGTTCCGTGTACACATGCGCTTGATACCCTGGCAGTTGGGCGCCTGATTGCGTCCTTCACGGTCAACATACCCATTGTCTCGAGCCGGGGTAACTGGCATTTTTGCCAGGTGCGAGGCAATGGCGAGAGCTGAGGGAAGGGCAGCTGCCAATTGCAGGCGCAAAAAAACCGACCATAAGGTCGGTTCTTTGCGAGTCCTGATGTCCGAGAGAGCCTACCTACAGGTATATCGCATCACTCGTACGGCTATCAGCCGCCTGATTCACTTCAGCGAAACTTCATTGAACTTGAGTGCCTGCTCTTCATTCATGCGAGTACGGAAGATGAGCTTGATGGATGGCGAGCGCTCGATCTTGCGATCAGCTTCCTGGAAAACCAACGTGACACGGGTGGGCACAGTACGAATCAGCTGGAACTCACCCCATGGATTGTTGCGTTGCTGGCCTACGCGCATTTCGCCGACACGCAACGGGGCGCCTGCTTCGTCGAACAGGCGGGAAGCGTTATCGAAGCGGAAATCACGGTCCATGCCCTGGTTGGTCAGCTCGAAGGTGCAGTTGGGGAAGCGGCCAATGTTCTCGCAACCGATCAGTTCGAACCTGACGTCATCCACCACCTCAAGGCGCTTGCCAAGCAGGTTGTTGCCTTCGTTTTCGACCACGGTCGATTGCACCTTGGCGAACTCGAAGGAAGGCTTCGCATACTCCGTACCCAGAATGAAGAAAATGAACGAGACCGCGGCGATCAGGAAGGTCAGCAGCGTGCCGTGCAGTACTTTGGGCAGGTTGCGCATCTGCCAGCAGATCGACAGGCTGCCAAGCAGCGTGAAGGTACTCACCAGCAGCACGATATTGCGCCAGTTGATGAAGCCAAAGCCAAACACGCTGGGATCAGGCACCAGGTAAGTGATGACAGCCCACATGCCGCCGAGCAGTACACCTATCCCTGTCATTACCTTGGCCACGAGAGATGTGATTCGGCTGCTACGTGTGGAAGGCAAGGTCTGTTCTGCCTGGATCATGCGAACTCCGTTTCGAGGCTGGGATAAAGCGCTAGGCTGATTGCAAACTGACATTATCGGCATCTGAAACGGTTTTGGTAAAGCGCATGACCGAGGGAGGGGATGAAAAGACGAGGGATCGAGCACATCGACGGATGCACTGATTTGCAGGCACAAAAAAACCGACCATAAGGTCGGTTTTTTCTGGATCTTGGTGCCCCGAGGGAGACTCGAACTCCCACTCCTTTCGAAAACGGATTTTGAATCCGCCGCGTCTACCAATTCCGCCATCAGGGCTTGTGGCGCCGCAGTATAGAGAGGTCGCCAAAGGCGGTCAATCGGCTTTCATGGTCAATTTTCACGCATTGGGCTAAACTTCCCGGCCCTGTCGAACCCGAACATCATCATGCGCGTCGCCGATTTTTCTTTCGAACTCCCCGATTCCTTGATCGCCCGCCATCCACTGGCCGAGCGTCATGGCAGCCGCCTGCTGGTGCTCGATGGCCCCAGCGGCGAACTGGCCCACAAGCAGTTCACCGACCTGCTCGACTACCTGCGCCCCGGCGACCTGATGGTGTTCAACAACACCCGGGTGATCCCGGCGCGCCTGTTCGGCCAGAAAGCCTCCGGCGGCAAGCTGGAAGTGCTGGTCGAGCGCGTGCTCGACAGCCACCGCGTGCTGGCCCACGTGCGCGCCAGCAAGGCGCCGAAAGAAGGCACGCAGATCCTCATCGACGGCGGAGGCGAGGCCGAGATGGTCGCGCGCCACGACACGCTGTTCGAACTGCGCTTCAGCGAAGAGGTGCTGCCGCTGCTCGAGCGCGTCGGTCACATGCCGCTGCCGCCGTACATCGACCGTCCCGACGAGGGCGCCGACCGCGAGCGCTACCAGACCGTCTACGCCGAGCGCGCCGGCGCCGTGGCCGCGCCCACCGCCGGCCTGCATTTCGACGAAGAGTTGCTGGCGAAGATCGCCGCCAAGGGCGTCGAGCGCGCCTTCGTCACCCTGCATGTGGGCGCCGGCACCTTCCAGCCGGTGCGGGTCGACAAGATCGAAGACCACACCATGCATAAAGAGTGGCTCGAAGTGAGCCAGGACGTGGTCGACGCCGTGGCCGCGTGCCGCGCCCGTGGCGGCCGGGTGATCGCCGTGGGCACCACCAGCGTGCGTTCGCTGGAAAGCGCCGCGCGCGATGGCGAGCTCAAGGCCTTCAGTGGCGACACGGACATCTTCATCTTCCCGGGCCGGCCGTTCCATGTGGTCGATTGCCTGGTCACCAACTTCCACCTGCCGGAGTCCACGCTGCTGATGCTGGTCTCGGCCTTCGCCGGTTACCCCGAGACCATGGCCGCCTACGCGGCGGCGGTCGAGAACGGGTACCGTTTCTTCAGTTACGGTGATGCCATGTTCATCACCCGCAATCCGGCGCCACGCGGCCCAGAGGATCAAGCATGAGTCGCACCTGTCGAATGTCGTTCGAACTGCTGGCTACCGACGGCAAGGCCCGTCGTGGCCGGCTGACCTTCCCCCGTGGCACCGTCGAGACCCCGGCCTTCATGCCGGTGGGCACCTACGGCACGGTCAAGGGCATGCTGCCGCGTGACATCGAGGCCATCGGCGCCGAGATCATCCTCGGCAATACCTTCCACCTGTGGCTGCGCCCGGGCACCGAGGTCATCAAGAAACACAACGGCCTGCACGATTTCATGCAATGGAAAGGCCCTATCCTCACTGATTCCGGTGGTTTCCAGGTGTTCAGCCTGGGCGCCATGCGCAAGATCAAGGAGGAAGGCGTGACCTTCGCGTCGCCAGTGGACGGTTCCAAGGTGTTCATGGGCCCCGAGGAGTCCATGCAGGTCCAGCGCGACCTGGGTTCGGACATCGTGATGATCTTCGACGAGTGCACGCCGTACCCGGCCGAGCACGACGTGGCGCGCACCTCCATGGAGCTGTCGCTGCGCTGGGCCCAGCGCTCGAAGAACGCCCACGGCGACAACACCGCGGCACTGTTCGGCATCGTCCAGGGTGGCATGTACCAGGACCTGCGCATGCGCTCGCTGGAAGCACTGGTCAACATCGACTTCGACGGCCTGGCCATCGGCGGCCTTTCGGTGGGTGAACCCAAGCACGAGATGATCAAGGTGCTGGACTACCTGCCCGCGCAGATGCCGGCTGACAAACCTCGTTACCTTATGGGGGTAGGCAAGCCGGAAGATCTTGTAGAGGGTGTGCGCCGCGGCGTCGACATGTTCGACTGCGTGATGCCCACGCGCAATGCGCGCAACGGCCATCTGTTCGTCGATACCGGGGTGATCAAGATCCGCAACGCGTTCCATCGCCACGATGAATCGCCGCTGGATCCGACCTGCGATTGCTATGCCTGCACCAACTTCTCCCGCGCCTATCTGCACCACTTGGACAAGTGCGGCGAAATGTTGAGCAGCATGCTGAATACCATCCACAACTTGCGCCATTACCAGCGCTTGATGGCCGGTTTACGCGAGGCTATTCAACAGGGTAAATTGGCCGCCTTTGTCGACGCCTTCTACGCCAAGCGCGGGCTGCCTGTGCCGCCCTTGGACTGACTGTTCGCATCCATTATTAGAAAATATTCATTAGGAGTGCCCAATGAGCTTCTTGATTCCCGCCGCCTACGCGGACGCTGCAGCACCAGCCGCCGGCCCAGCCGGTACCGGCTTCGAGTGGATCTTCCTGGTTGGTTTCCTGGTCATCTTCTACCTGATGATCTGGCGCCCGCAGGCCAAGCGTGCCAAAGAACAGAAAAACCTGCTGAGCAACCTGCAAAAAGGTGACGAAGTAGTCACCACCGGTGGCATCGCCGGCAAGATCGTCAAGGTCGCCGACGACTTCGTGGTCCTGGAAGTGTCCGACAACGTCGAGCTGAAGTTCCAGAAGGGTGCCGTGGCGGCGACCCTGCCGAAAGGTACGCTCAAGGCTATCTGAGTTACCGGTTTTCTTTTCCAGTCGGGGCGCGCAAAGCGCCCCGCGTCTTGAACGGGCGGCGTGATGCTGAACAAATACCCTCTGTGGAAATACCTGCTGATCGTGGTGGTACTGGCGATCGGCTTCATTTATTCCGCACCCAACCTCTATCCGGATGATCCGGCGGTGCAGATCAGCGGCGCCAGCTCCGCCCTGCATGTCAGCCAGGCCGACCTCGATCGCGTGACCAAGGCCCTGACCGATGCCGGCATCACCGTCAAAGGCGGCAGCCTGGGCGAGAAGGGCAGTGCCCTGGTACGCCTGACCAACCAGGAAGACCAGCTGCCGGCCAAGGATGTGGCGCGCAAGGCCCTCGGCGACGACTACGTCGTGGCCCTGAACCTGGCCCAGACCACCCCGCAGTGGCTGCGCAACCTGGGTGCCAGCCCGATGAAGCTGGGCCTGGACCTGTCCGGTGGTGTGCACTTCCTGCTGGAAGTGGACATGGACAAGGCCATGACCGCTCGCATGAAAGTCTACGAAGGCGAGGTCAAGACCTTGCTGCGTAAAGAGCGCGTCCGCTACCGCAGCCTGCCCCAGCAGGACGGCGGCATCATGCTGGGCTTCGCCGACGATGCTACCCGCGAACAGGCCCGCAGCCTGATCCGCAAGAATTTCAATGATTTCGACCTGACCACCACCGAGCGCAACGAGCTCGCCGTGCTGCGTCTGGCGCTGACCCAGGCGAAAGTCGCCGAGATCCGCGAATACTCGATCAAGCAGAACCTGACCACCGTGCGCAATCGGGTCAACGAGCTGGGCGTGGCCGAGCCGCTGGTCCAGCGCCAGGGCGCCAACCGCATCGTGGTCGAGCTGCCGGGTGTGCAGGACACCGCCGAAGCCAAGCGTATCCTCGGCAAGACCGCCAACCTGGAGTTCCGCTTCGGTGCCGAGCCGGGCGCGTCCAAGGCCACCACCGAGGTGTTCGAGTTCCGCGAAGGCGGCCGCTCCGCCCCTGTAGAGCGCGGCCTGATCATCACCGGTGACCAGGTCACCGACGCCCAGGCCAGCTTCGACGAGCACGGTCGCCCGCAGGTGAACATTCGCCTAGACGGCCACGGTGGCGAGCTGATGAGCCGCGCCACCCGCACCAACGTCGGGCGCAGCATGGCGGTGATCTTCATCGAGCAGAAGCCGGTCACCCGCTACCAGAAGCAGGTGGTCGACGGCGTCGAGAAAGAAGTCGCGGTGCAGACCTTCCAGGAAGAGAAGAAGATCATCAGCCTGGCGACCATCCAGTCGCCGCTGGGCAGCCAGTTCCGCATCACCGGCCTGAACGGCCAGGGCGAGTCCTCCGAGCTGGCCCTGCTGCTGCGTGCCGGTGGCCTGGCCGCGCCGATGTACTTCGCCGAAGAGCGCACCATTGGTCCGAGCCTGGGCGCCGACAACATCACCAAGGGTATCGATGCGTCCCTGTGGGGCATGCTGTTCGTCTCGCTGTTCATTATCGCCATCTACCGCGGCTTCGGCGTGATCGCCACCGTCGCCCTGGCGGGCAACATGGTCCTGCTGCTGGCGCTGATGTCGCTGCTGGGCGCCACGCTGACTCTGCCGGGTATCGCCGGTATCGTGCTGACCATGGGTATGGCGGTGGACGCCAACGTGCTGATCTTCTCGCGTATCCGTGAAGAGCTCAAAGCCGGCATGTCGGTGCAGCGCGCCATTCACGAAGGCTTCAACCGCGCCTACACCGCGATCATCGACGCCAACCTGACCAGCCTGCTGGTCGGCGGTATCCTGTTCGCCATGGGTACCGGCCCGGTCAAGGGCTTCGCGGTCACCATGTCCCTCGGGATATTCACCTCGATGTTCACCGCCGTCATGGTGACCCGCGCCATGGTCAACCTGACCTGCGGCGGGCGTGACATCAAGAAGCTGTGGGTTTGAGGGAGCTGCGATGAAAACCATCAACTTCATGGGCGTGCGCAATGTCGCGTTCGCCATTACCGTGCTCCTCACCGTGCTGGCGCTGTTCAGCTGGTGGCAGAAGGGCCTGAACTTCGGCCTGGACTTTACCGGCGGTACGCTGATCGAGCTTACCTACGAGCGCCCGGCCGACCTCAAGGCAGTGCGTGCCGAGCTGGTCGACTCCGGCTTCCACGAGGCTGTGGTGCAAAGCTTTGGCGCCACCACCGACCTGCTGGTGCGTATGCCGGGCGATGACCCACAGCTGGGCAACAAGGTCGCGGCGGCCCTGCAGAAGGCCGGCGGCGACAACCCGGCCACGATCAAGCGCGTCGAGTTCGTCGGTCCGCAGGTAGGCGAGGAGCTGCGTGACCAGGGTGGCATGGGCATGCTCCTGGCACTGGGCGGTATCCTCATCTACCTGGCCTTCCGCTTCCAGTGGAAATTCGCCGTGGGCGCCATCGTTTCGCTGGTGCACGACGTGGTGGTCACCCTGGGCATCCTGTCGTTCTTCCAGATCACCTTCGACCTGACGGTGCTGGCGGCGGTACTGGCGATCATCGGCTACTCGCTCAACGACACCATCGTCGTGTTCGACCGGGTGCGCGAGAACTTCCGGGTGATGCGCAAGGCCTCGCTGATCGAGAACATCAACGTTTCTACTACCCAGACCCTGCTGCGCACCATCGCCACCTCGGTGTCGACCCTGCTGGCCATCGCCGCGCTGCTGTTCTTCGGCGGCGACAACCTGTTCGGCTTCTCCCTGGCGCTGTTCATCGGTGTCATGGCGGGTACCTACTCGTCGATCTACATCGCCAACGTGGTGCTGATCTGGCTGAACCTGAGCAGCGAAGACCTGATCCCGCCGGTCAAGACCGAGGGTGTGGACGACCGTCCGTAACGCTTGTTCCGCGCCATTCGGCGCAAAGAGAGGCGCGAGTGTTGAACTCGCGCCTTTTTTTTTGCTCCAAGGCAGGGAGAAGGCGGGCCGGAGTCCGCGGGTACGATCAGGAGGTTCACGTGAACAAGTCAATGCTGGTGGGTGCGGTTCTGGGTGCTGTCGGTGTGACTGCCGGAGGTGCTGTGGCGACCTACAGCTTGGTGAACAAGGGGCCTGAGTACGCCCAGGTCACCGACGTGCAGCCGATCAAGCAGCAAGTGAAAACGCCGCGTGAGGTCTGCAAGGATGTCACCGTGACGCGCCAGGCGCCGGTCAAGGACCAGCACCAGATTGCCGGTACGGTGGTCGGCGCCATCGCCGGTGGCCTGCTGGGCAACCAGATCGGTGGCGGTACCGGCAAGAAGATTGCCACCGTGGCCGGTGCGGTCGGTGGCGGCTATGCCGGCAACAAGGTGCAGGAAGGCATGCAGGAGCGTGATACCTACACCACCACGCAAACCCGTTGCAACACGGTCAACGACATCAGCGAAAAGGTGGTTGGCTACAACGTGACCTATTCCATCGGCGACCAGGTGGGCAAGGTGAAGATGGACCACGAGCCGGGCTCAACCATCCCGCTGGACAAGAATGGCAAGCTGGTCTTGAGCCAGAACCAGCCAGGTCAGTAAACCTTTCGCAGGCCGCTCCCACAGAAGGCGTCGATCGCAGATACAAAAAAAGCACCCCGAGGGGTGCTTTTTTGTGCTCGCAATCAGCGCTTAGCGCTTCATGTGCTCTGGCAGGTGCGGCTGGATGGCGGTCAGCACGGCCTTGAAGCACTTGATGTTGCCCGCGACGATGTGGCCCTTCTCGAGGAAGTCGTGGCCACCGTTGAAGTCGCTCACCAGGCCACCGGCTTCCTGGATCAGCAGCACGCCCGCGGCCATGTCCCACTCGGACAGGCCCGACTCCCAGAAGGCGTCGAAGCGGCCGGCGGCGACGTAGGCCAGGTCCAGGCTGGCGGAGCCGGCGCGGCGAATGCCGGCGGTCTGGCCGGTCAGGGCGCGGAACATGCCCAGGTAGTTGTCCAGGTCGGCCATCTGGTTGTCACGGAACGGGAAGCCGGTGCCCAGCAGTGCGCCTTCCAGGCTGGTGCGCGAGCTGACGCGCAGGCGGCGGCCATTTAGCTGGGCGCCACGGCCACGGCTGGCGGTGAATTCTTCCTGGCGAACCGGGTCGACGATCACGGCGTGCTCGAGGCGGCCGCGGTATTTGCAGGCGATGCTGACGGCGAAGTGCGGAACGCCACGCAGGAAGTTGGTGGTGCCGTCCAGCGGATCGATGATCCACAGGTAATCCTTGCCTTCTTCGCCGGTGCCGGCGTGCAGGCCAGTCTCTTCGCCCTGGATCGAGTGGTTCGGGTAGGCCTTGCGCAGGGCCTCGACGATGACCTTCTCGGCGGCGCGGTCAACCTCGGACACGTAGTCCTTGGCCTGCTTTTCGTCGACTTTGATGCTATCCAGGCGTTCGATGGAGCGGAAAATCAGTTCACTGGCGCTGCGAGCGGCGCGCAGGGCGATATTCAGCATAGGCTGCATGGGAAGGTCACCTGGAGATGTTAAAGAGGAAAGCCGATCATTCTAGCAGAAATCTTTCACGACAGAAGTGTCACATTTGCTTTCATGGCGTTACGCTGGTCGGTTCTGTAAGATCGAACCCTCCTGTTTCCGCATCCGAGAGCACGACACCTTGCTGCAAAATATTCGTGTTGTTCTGGTCAATACCAGCCACCCCGGCAACATCGGCGGCGCTGCGCGAGCCATGAAAAACATGGGCTTGTCGCGTCTGGTGCTGGTGCAGCCAAAAGAGTTTCCGGCTGCGGACGCCAGTGCCCGCGCCTCGGGCGCCGACGACGTGCTGGACAACGCCCAGGTGGTCGACAGCCTCGAGCAGGCACTGGTCGGCTGCAGCCTGGTCATGGGTACCAGCGCCCGTGAGCGCAGCATCCCCTGGCCGCTGATCGACCCGCGCGAATGCGGGGCCAAGGCCGTGGCCCAGGCCATGGGCGGCGAAGAGATCGCCCTGGTGTTCGGGCGCGAGCACGCCGGCCTGACCAACGAAGAACTGCAGCGATGTCACTTCCACGTGCACATTCCCTCGAACCCCGACTTCAGCTCGCTGAATCTGGCCGCCGCCGTCCAGGTGCTCT
The DNA here is from genome assembly GCF_057480795.1 of Pseudomonas sp. P110(2024). Lineage (NCBI taxonomy): Bacteria > Pseudomonadati > Pseudomonadota > Gammaproteobacteria > Pseudomonadales > Pseudomonadaceae > Pseudomonas > Pseudomonas sp. P110(2024). Next base: position 98,275 of record NZ_JBLIYT010000006.1, on the reverse strand, counting down.
CCTATGAGGTGCGCATGGCCTGGCTGGCAGGGCAGGGCAGTGCGGCGAAGGTCGAGAAGGTCGACGCCAGCGAGCTGGCGACCATGGACGAAATGGAGCTGTTCTACGACCACCTGGAAAAGACCCTGGTGGACATCGGCTTCCTCGATCCCGAGAAACCCAAGCACCTGATGGCGCGCCTGCGCCGGCTGTATGGGCGAAGCTCGGTGGAGCGTCCGGAAATGAGCATTTTGCGCGGCATCCTTACCGAGACCCAGAAGGTCGCACGGGGCGAGCCGCATAAACGGAAGGACTGACAGATGTTCGAACGTCTGCGTGAAGATATCCAGAGCGTTTTCCATCGTGACCCGGCGGCGCGCAACGCCTTCGAGGTCCTGACCTGCTACCCGGGGATGCACGCCATCTGGCTGCATCGGCTGGGCAATGCCCTGTGGCGACGCGACTTCAAGTGGCTGGCGCGGCTGGTGTCGAACTTCGGTCGCTGGATGACCGGCATCGAGATCCACCCAGGCGCGACCATCGGCCGGCGCTTCTTCATCGACCACGGCATGGGCATCGTCATCGGCGAGACCGCCGAGATCGGCGACGACGTGACCCTGTACCAGGGCGTCACCCTCGGTGGCACCAGCTGGAACAAGGGCAAGCGTCACCCGACCCTGGAAAACGGCGTGGTGGTCGGTGCCGGGGCCAAGGTGCTGGGCCCGTTCACCGTCGGCGCCGGGGCCAAGATCGGCTCCAACGCCGTGGTCACCAAGGCAGTGCCGGCCGGCGCCACGGCGGTGGGCATTCCGGGGCGGATCATCGTCAAGACCGAGGATGACGCCGTCGAGGCCAAGCGCAAGGCCATGGCCGAGAAGATCGGCTTCGATGCCTATGGTGTCAGCGGCGACATGCCGGACCCGGTGGCCCGCGCCATCGGCCAGATGCTCGACCACCTGCAGGCCGTCGACGAGCGCCTGGAGGGCATGTGCGGCGCGCTGACCCGGATGGGCAGTGACTACTGTGCCAAGGAGCTGCCGGCGCTGCCCGACGACGACTTCGCCGCGGCCTGCGCCGAACTCAAGCAGGGCGACACTCAGTCGCATTGATTGCGCCGGACCGACACAAGGGGCGTGTGCTTGCGCCCCTTGTCTGCTACACTCGCGCCCGCCTCCCGCATGCATACCCGACTAAAGCACTAGGTCTAATAGTTGACTTAAATGCTCGGGAATCGCATACTCGCACACATCCTGTAACTCCCGTGGTACCCATACGCCATGCGACTGACTACCAAAGGCCGATACGCCGTGACCGCCATGCTCGACCTGGCGTTGCACGCGCAGCAGGGGCCGGTGTCTTTGGCCGACATTTCCGAGCGCCAGGGCATTTCCCTCTCTTATCTGGAACAGCTGTTCGCCAAGCTGCGCCGCAGCAGCCTGGTATCCAGCGTTCGCGGTCCGGGCGGCGGCTACCAGCTGTCGCGGGGCATGGAAACCATCCAGGTGGCCCAGGTCATCGACGCGGTCAACGAATCGGTCGATGCCACCCGTTGCCAGGGGCTGGGGGACTGCCACGCCGGTGATACCTGCCTGACTCACCACCTGTGGTGCGACCTGAGCCAGCAGATCCATGAATTCCTCAGTGGCATCAGCCTGGCCGACCTCGTCATGCGCCGCGAGGTGCAGGAAGTCGCCCAGCGCCAGGACCTGCGCCGTGTCGCAGGCCGAGTTGCCCAGTTGGACAAGATTGAGACGTCCGCCGTCGACTGAAACCACAGCGACGAGCGACGCCACCGCCTGATAGGAGATACTCAATGAAGTTGCCGATCTACCTCGATTACTCCGCGACCACGCCGGTCGATCCCCGTGTCGCCCAGAAGATGGCCGAGTGCCTGCTGGTTGACGGGAACTTCGGCAACCCGGCCTCGCGCTCCCACGTGTTCGGCTGGAAGGCCGAGGAAGCAGTCGAGAACGGCCGCCGCCAGGTCGCCGAACTGATCAACGCCGACCCGCGCGAGATCGTCTGGACCAGCGGTGCCACCGAGTCCGACAACCTCGCCCTGAAAGGCGTGGCGCACTTCTATCAGACCAAGGGCAAGCACATCATCACCTCCAAGATCGAGCACAAGGCGGTCCTGGACACCGCTCGCCAGCTCGAGCGTGAAGGTTTCGAAGTCACCTACCTCGAGCCTGGCGAAGACGGCATCGTCACCCCAGCCATGGTCGAGGCCGTGCTGCGCGACGACACCATCCTGGTCTCGCTGATGCACGTGAACAACGAAGTCGGCTCGATCAACGACATCGCCGCCATCGGTGAACTGACCCGCTCGCGCGGCGTCTTGTTCCACGTCGATGCCGCCCAATCGGCCGGCCGTGTCGAGATCGACCTGCAGAAGCTCAAGGTCGACCTGATGTCGTTCTCCGCACACAAGGTGTATGGCCCGAAAGGTATCGGCGCGCTGTACGTCAGCCGCAAGCCGCGTGTGCGCCTGGAAGCCATCATCCACGGCGGTGGCCATGAGCGCGGCATGCGTTCGGGCACCCTGCCGACCCACCAGATCGTCGGCATGGGCGAAGCCTTCGCCATCGCCAAGCAGGAAATGGCCGCTGAAAACGTGCGCATCAAGGCCCTGAGCGACCGCTTCTTCAAGCAGGTCTCGGACCTCGAAGAGCTGTACGTCAACGGCAGCCAGACCCAGCGCGTGCCGCACAACCTGAACCTGAGCTTCAACTACGTCGAGGGCGAGTCGCTGCTGATGTCGCTGAAGGACATCGCCGTTTCGTCCGGTTCGGCCTGCACCTCCGCTTCGCTCGAGCCGTCCTACGTCCTGCGCGCCCTGGGCCGCAATGACGAACTGGCGCACAGCTCGATCCGCTTCTCCTTCGGTCGCTTCACCACCGAGGAAGAAGTCGACTACGCCGCGCAGAAAGTTTGCGAAGCCGTGAACAAGCTGCGTGAATTGTCGCCGCTGTGGGACATGTACAAAGACGGCGTCGACATCTCCAAGATCGAGTGGGCCGCCCACTAAGCAGTCGCCGGCAAGAGCGGCTCCCTGATGAGGAAGGAATTGCACCATGGCATACAGTGAAAAGGTCATCGACCACTACGAAAACCCGCGCAACGTCGGCAAGATGAACGCCGACGATCCGGATGTCGGCACCGGCATGGTTGGCGCCCCGGCCTGCGGCGACGTGATGCGCCTGCAGATCAAGGTCAACGAGCAGGGTGTCATCGAAGACGCCAAGTTCAAGACCTACGGTTGCGGTTCGGCCATCGCCTCCAGCTCCCTCGCCACCGAGTGGATGAAGGGCAAGACCCTGGACGAGGCCGAAACCATCAAGAACACCCAGCTGGCTGAAGAGCTGGCACTGCCGCCGGTCAAGATCCACTGCTCCGTGCTCGCCGAAGATGCCATCAAGGCAGCTGTTCGCGATTACAAGCAGAAGAAAGGCTTGATCTAAGTCGACTGTCGCGAGGTAAGGAGTTCCGATGGCTATCAGCATGACAGAAGCCGCCGCCAACCACATTCGCCGCTCCCTCGACGGGCGCGGCAAGGGTGAGGGCATTCGCCTGGGCGTGCGCACCACCGGCTGCTCGGGCCTGGCCTACGTGCTGGAGTTCGTCGACGAGCTCGCCGCCGAAGACCAGGTGTTCGAGAACCATGGCGTGAAGGTCATCATCGACCCGAAAAGCCTGGTCTATCTCGACGGCACCGAGCTGGACTTCGTCAAGGAAGGGTTGAACGAAGGCTTCAAGTTCAACAACCCCAACGTGCGCGGTGAGTGTGGCTGCGGCGAAAGCTTCAACGTTTGAGGCTGGCCGTGGGTACTCCTTGTCATTTCGCCCTGTTTGACCTGCAGCCTGGTTTTCGTCTGGACCTCGACAAATTGGCCGTTCGCTACCGCGAGCTGGCCCGCGAGGTCCATCCGGACCGTTTCGCCGACGCTTCCGAGCGCGAGCAGCGCGTAGCGCTGGAAAAGTCGGCGGCCCTCAACGACGCCTACCAGACCTTGCGCAGCGCGCCGCGCCGGGCCCGCTACCTGCTGGCCATCGGCGGCCATGAGGTGCCTCAGGAAGTCACGGTGCACGACCCGGACTTCCTGCTGCAGCAGATGCAGTGGCGCGAAGAACTCGAAGACCTGCAGGACGAAGCCGATCTCGACGGTGTCGCCGTGTTCAAGAAGCGCCTCAAGGTCGCCCAGGACACGCTGAACGAGGATTTCGCCGCCTGCTGGGATATTGCTGCAGAGCGTGAGCAGGCCGAGCGCCTGATGCGCCGCATGCAGTTCCTCGACAAGCTCGCCCAAGAAGTGCGCCAACTCGAAGAGCGCCTCGACGATTAACCCCGGCGTTGCCCGTGATGACGCCTAAGGTACTCAGATAAGCATGGCCCTACTGCAGATCGCCGAACCCGGTCAGAGCCCCCAGCCGCACCAGCGCCGCCTGGCGGTGGGCATCGACCTGGGCACCACCAATTCTCTCGTCGCCGCCGTGCGCAGCGGGCGCAGCGAACCGCTGCCCGATGCCCAGGGCAGTGTCATCCTGCCATCCGCCGTGCGTTATCTCGACAACGCTGTCGAAGTCGGCCTGGCCGCGCGCGAGGCTGCCCCCAGCGACCCGCTCAACAGCATCCTGTCGGTCAAGCGTCTGATGGGGCGTGGCCTGGCGGACGTCAAGCAGCTGGGTGAGCAACTGCCGTACCGTTTTGTCGGCGGTGAGTCGCACATGCCGTTCATCGACACCGTCCAGGGTCCGAAAAGCCCGGTGGAAGTGTCGGCCGATATTCTCAAGGTGCTGCGCCAGCGTGCCGAGGAAACCCTCGGTGGCGAGCTGGTCGGCGCGGTGATCACCGTCCCGGCCTATTTCGACGATGCCCAGCGCCAGGCGACCAAGGACGCCGCCAAGCTGGCCGGCCTCAATGTCCTGCGCTTGCTCAACGAACCGACCGCGGCTGCCGTGGCCTATGGCCTGGATCAGGATGCCGAAGGCGTCGTGGCGATTTTCGACCTGGGAGGCGGTACCTTCGATATCTCCATCCTGCGCCTGACCGCTGGTGTCTTCGAAGTGCTGGCTACCGGTGGCGACACTGCCCTGGGTGGCGATGACTTCGACCATGCGATTGCCGGCTGGATCATCGGGCAGGCTGGCTTGTCCGCCGACCTCGATCCGGCCACCCAGCGCCTGCTGCTGCAGACCGCTTGCGCGGCCAAGGAAGCCTTGACCGACAGTGAAGCGGTCAGCGTCCACCATGGCGCCTGGCAGGGCGAGCTGACCCGTGCCGCCTTCGAAGCCATGATCGAACCGATGATCGCCCGCAGTCTCAAGGCCTGCCGCCGCGCCGTGCGCGACAGCGGCATCGAGCTGGAAGAGGTCGGCGCGGTGGTCATGGTCGGCGGTTCGACCCGTGTGCCGCGCGTGCGCGAGGCGGTCGGCGCGCTGTTCGGTCGTACCCCGCTGACCTCGATCGACCCGGACCAGGTTGTGGCCATCGGTGCCGCCATCCAGGCCGATACCCTCGCCGGCAACCGCCGCGAAGGCGGCGAGCTGCTGCTGCTCGACGTCATCCCGCTGTCCCTGGGGCTTGAGACCATGGGCGGGCTGATGGAGAAGGTGATCCCGCGCAACACCACCATTCCGGTGGCCCGCGCCCAGGAATTCACCACGTACAAAGATGGCCAGTCGGCCATGATGATCCACGTGCTGCAGGGCGAGCGCGAGCTGATCAGCGACTGCCGTTCCCTGGCGCGCTTCGAGCTGCGCGGCATACCGGCCATGGTCGCGGGCGCGGCGAAGATCCGCGTGACCTTCCAGGTCGACGCCGACGGCCTGCTCAGCGTCGCGGCCCGCGAACTGGGTTCGGGCGTGGAATCGAGCATCCAGGTCAAGCCGTCCTACGGCCTGACCGACGGCGAGATCGCCCGCATGCTCAAGGACTCCTTCGAGCATGCAGGCTCCGACAAGCACGCCCGCCAACTGCGCGAGCACCAGGTCGACGCCGAGCGCCTGCTCGAGGCGGTGCAGGGCGCCCTGGACGCCGATGGCGAGCGCCTGCTCAGCAGTGACGAGCGCGACGCGATCGAATTCCAGATGCAGGAACTACGTGATTTGCTGACCGGCACCGATGGCGCCGCCATCGAGCAACAGACCAAGCGTCTGTCGCAGGTGACCGATGCATTTGCCGCCCGTCGCCTTGATTCGACGGTCAAAGCCGCACTGGCCGGGCGCAACCTGAATGAGATCGAGGAGTAACCGATGCCGCTGGTGACATTCCTGCCGCACGAGAAGTTCTGCCCCGAGGGCTTGACCGTGGAAGTGCCTACCGGGACCAATATCCTGGAGCTGGCCCACGACCATCACATCGAGATGGAAAGCGCCTGCGGCGGCGTCAAGGCCTGCACCACTTGCCACTGCATCATCCGCAAGGGCTTCGACTCGCTTGAAGAAGCCGACGAGCTCGAAGAGGACATGCTGGACAAGGCCTGGGGCCTGGAGGCGCAGTCGCGCCTGGGTTGCCAGGTGGTTGTCGGCGATGAGGACCTCACCATCGAGATCCCCAAGTATTCGCTCAACCACGCCGCCGAAGCGCCGCACTGAGGGCCTGTACATGAGTCTGAAATGGGTTGATGTACTTGAGATCGCCATCCAGCTTGCGGAAAGCAAGCCCGAGGTCGATCCTCATTACGTGAATTTCGTCGATCTGCGCGCCTGGGTCATGGCGCTGCCGGACTTCGATGACGATCCGTCGCGTTGCGGCGAGAAGGTTCTCGAGGCCATCCAGGCGGCCTGGATCGAAGAAGCCGACTGAGCGCACGCTGCAGGTTAGGCAATCCCCTGGAACCCGCGTATAATTCGCGGGTTTAATTTTTCGCAACACTCAATATTCTGGAGTTTTCCATGGCTGTTCAACGTACTTTCTCCATCATCAAGCCTGACGCCGTTGCCAAGAACGTCATCGGCGAGATCACCACTCGCTTCGAGAAAGCCGGCCTGCGCGTCGTCGCCTCGAAAATGAAGCAGCTGTCCAAAGCCGAAGCCGAAGGCTTCTACGCCGAGCACAAAGAGCGTGGCTTCTTTGGTGACCTGGTTGCCTTCATGACTTCCGGCCCCGTCGTTGTACAGGTTCTGGAAGGCGAAAACGCCATTCTGGCCAACCGTGAGCTGATGGGTGCCACCAACCCTAAAGAAGCGGCCGCCGGCACCATCCGCGCCGACTTCGCCGAGTCGATCGACGCCAACGCCGTTCACGGTTCGGACTCCGAAGCCGCCGCTGCTCGCGAAATCGCTTACTTCTTCGCTGCTACCGAGGTAACCACTCGCTAAGCGAAGGCTTACGGGTGAGGGTGAATCCATGACGACATCGACTGACAAGATCAACCTGCTGGGGCTGACCCTGGCGGAAATGGAACAGTTCTTCGACTCAATCGGGGAGAAGCGCTTCCGTGCCGGTCAGGTGATGAAATGGATTCACCATTTTGGCGTCGATGATTTCGCCGCCATGACCAATGTCGGCAAGGTCTTGCGCGAAAAGCTCGAGGCCGTTGCCGAGATTCGGGGCCCGGAAGTGGTCAGTGAAGACATTTCCGCCGACGGCACCCGCAAGTGGGTGGTCCGCGTTGCCTCTGGCAGCTGCGTCGAGACCGTCTACATCCCTACCGACGATCGCGGCACCCTGTGCGTGTCGTCGCAAGCCGGCTGCGCCCTGGACTGCAGCTTCTGCTCCACCGGCAAGCAAGGCTTCAACAGCAACCTCACCGCCGCCGAAGTGATCGGCCAGGTGTGGCTTGCCAACAAATCCTTCGGGACCGTTCCGGCCAAGATCGACCGCGCCATCACCAACGTGGTCATGATGGGCATGGGCGAACCCTTGCTGAATTTCGACAATGTCATCGCCGCCATGAAGATCATGATGGAAGATCTGGGCTATGGCATTTCCAAGCGTCGCGTCACCCTGTCCACCTCGGGCGTGGTGCCGATGATCGACGAACTGGCCAAGCACATCGACGTGTCGCTGGCCCTGTCGCTGCACGCGCCGAACGACGAACTGCGCAACCAGCTGGTGCCGATCAACAAGAAGTACCCGCTGAAGATGCTGCTGGAGTCGTGCATGGGCTACATGTCCACCCTCGGCGGCAAGCGCGTGCTCACCATCGAGTACACCCTGCTCAAGGACGTCAACGACCAGCCCGAGCACGCCGCGCAGATGATCGAGCTGCTGCGTGATGTGCCGTGCAAGATCAACCTGATCCCGTTCAACCCGTTCCCGCACTCGGGCTACGAGCGACCGAGCAACAATGCCATCCGTCGCTTCCAGGACCTGCTGCACCACGGCGGCTTCAACGTGACCACGCGCACCACCCGCGGTGACGACATCGATGCCGCCTGCGGTCAGCTGGTGGGTCAGGTCAACGACCGTACCCGCCGCAGCGAGCGCTACATCGCCGTACGCCAGCTGGCTGCCGACGAGCCGCAAGACAGCGCCGCGCGCCCCTGACGAGCACCTGCCCCATGAGCCTGCGCGCCGCGCTGTCGATCCTGACGCTTTCGCTGCTGGCCGGCTGCGTGTCCGGCGGCGCGGGTGACCCTCTGGCCAGCCGCCAGGGGCGTGAGGCGGCGGGGCAAGCCTACGTGCAGTTGGGGCTGGGGTATTTGCAACAAGGTTTAACTGAGCGCGCCAAGGCGCCGCTGGGCAAGGCCTTGGCCCTGGACGCTCGTGACGGCGAGGCCCATGCGGCACTGGCCCTGGTGTTCCAGGCCGAGGATGAGCCGGTACTTGCCGGCGAGCACTTTGCCAAGGCCTTGGCCATCCGCCCGGATGACACACGAATCCGCAACAACTACGGCAGTTTCCTATATGCTCAGGGCCGTTTCGACGAGGCCCGGGCGATGTTCCTCCAGGCTGTCGCCGATACCCTGTATCCTGAGCGTTCCCGCGTGTACGAGAACCTGGGGCTCACCGCCTTGAAGCTGGGGCAGGGTGAGCAGGCGCGTGTCTACCTGGAAAAAGCCCTTCGGCTCAATCGGCGGCAACCGAGGGCATTGCTCGAAATGGCTGAGTTGTCCTACGAAAACAGGCATTATGTGCCGGCCCGGGATTACTACGATCGATTCAGCCAGCTGAGCGACCAGGATGCCCGCAGCCTGCTGCTGGGCCATCGCCTGGCAATCGCCCTCGACGAACAGGGCACCGCGACCCGTTTGGGCCAGCAATTACAACGACTTTATCCCGGTACGCCGGAATATCAGCAATACCTGTCGGAGCAACGATGAAAGCCGCGCACACTGAAGTAGCAGCAGCGACTCGCCAGAACCCCGGTGATGTCTTGCGCCAGGCCCGCGAAAAGCGCGAATGGAGCCAGGCCGAGGTCGCTCGCAAGCTCAACCTCACGGTATCTTCGCTGAACAACCTGGAAAACGGCGCCTTCGACAAGCTGCCCGGGCACACCTTCGCCCGTGGCTATATCCGCGCCTACGCCAAGCTGATGGACATGGACCAGGCGCCCCTGGTCGAGGCCTTCGACCAGATCACCGGCACCCACGCCCAGGGCAGCGAAGTGCACGCCCTCGGTCGCATCGAAGAGCCGGTGCGGCTGTCGCACAATATCCTGCGGGTGGTCAGCCTGTTGCTGCTGGTCGCGGTGGTCGGCGGTGGCTTCTTCTGGTGGCAGGACCAGAGCAGCCTGCGCGGCAAGGACCTGGCCAAGATCGCCCTGGAGCATGTCGAAGTCGAGAGCGCCGACGGCACCACGCAGATTCATCCGCTGGACGAGCCGGAAGACCAGGCCGTGAGCGAGGGCCAGCAGCCCGAGGGCCAGGCTCTGCCACTGGAACCTAACGTTACCGAGCAGGCGCCGGTCGTCGAGGCCCAGGCGCCAGTTGCGGCCGTGACACCCGCCGCGCCAGCCACCGGCGCCGCGCCGACCGCCGTCGCTCCCGCGGCACCGGTTGCCGCGCCTGTTGCGGCAGCGCCAGCCGCTCCTGTCGCGCCGACCGCAGCAGCTGCGCCCGTTGATGCCGCACCGGCCCCGGCCGGCAGTGCCAAGGTCCATATCCAATTCACCGCCGATTGCTGGACCCAGGTCACCGACGGCAACGGCAAGGTGCTGTTCAGCGCCATCAAGCGCAAGGGCGACAGCCTGGAACTGACCGGCAAGCCACCGTTCGCGGTGCGCCTGGGCTTCGCCCGCGGCGCCCAGGTGAGCTACAACGGCCAGGCGGTCGATGTCGCCCCGTTCACCAGTGGCGAAACCGCTCGCCTGAAGTTGGGACAGTAAGTCATGCACGGCGAATCTCCGATCAAACGTCGCGAATCCCGCAAAATCTGGGTCGGCAATGTGCCGGTGGGTGGTGATGCGCCCATCGCGGTGCAGAGCATGACCAACACCGACACCAACGATGTCGCCGCCACCGTGGCGCAGATCCAGCGCCTGGTCGATGCCGGCGTGGACATCGTGCGTGTCTCGGTGCCAGACATGGACGCCGCCGAGGCGTTCGGCCGCATCAAGAAACTGGTCAGTGTGCCGCTGGTCGCCGACATCCACTTCGACTACAAGATCGCCCTGCGCGTGGCTGAGCTTGGCGTCGACTGCCTGCGCATCAACCCGGGCAACATCGGCCGTGAGGACCGTGTGCGCGCCGTGGTCGACGCGGCCCGCGACCGCGGCATCCCGATCCGCATCGGCGTCAACGCCGGTTCCCTGGAAAAGGACCTGCAGAAGAAGTACGGCGAGCCCACTCCGGCGGCGCTGGTCGAGTCGGCGCTGCGCCATGTCGAGCACCTCGACCGCCTGGATTTCCAGGACTTCAAGGTCAGCGTCAAGGCCTCCGACGTGTTCATGGCCGTCGAGGCCTACCGCCTGCTGGCCAAGCAGATCATCCAGCCGCTGCACCTGGGGATCACCGAAGCCGGCGGCCTGCGCTCGGGGACGGTGAAATCCGCCGTCGGCCTAGGTATGCTGCTGGCCGAAGGCATCGGTGACACCATCCGCATCTCCCTGGCCGCCGATCCGGTCGAGGAAGTGAAGGTCGGCTACGACATCCTCAAGTCGCTGCACCTGCGTTCCCGTGGCATCAACTTCATCGCCTGCCCGAGCTGCTCGCGGCAGAACTTCGATGTGGTCAAGACCATGAACGAACTGGAAGGGCGCCTGGAGGACCTGCTGGTACCGCTGGACGTGGCGGTGATCGGTTGCGTGGTCAACGGTCCGGGCGAGGCCAAGGAATCGCACGTGGGCCTGACCGGCGGCACGCCGAACCTGGTCTACATCGATGGCAAGCCATCGCAGAAGCTGAACAACGACAACCTGGTCGACGAGCTGGAAAAGCTCATCCGCCAGAAAGCGGCCGAGAAGGCCGAGGCCGACGCGGCGCTGATCGCCCGCGGCTGAGACACAGATTCGTAAGGACTACTCGTGAGCAAATCGCTGCAAGCCATCCGTGGCATGAACGACATCCTGCCCGACCAGTCGCCGCTGTGGCGCTATTTCGAGGGCACCGTGGCCGGCTTGCTGGACAGCTACGGCTACAGCCAGATCCGCACGCCGATCGTCGAGTTCACCGAGCTGTTCAAGCGCTCGATCGGTGAAGTCACCGATATCGTCGAGAAGGAAATGTACACCTTCGAGGACCGCAACGGCGACTCGCTCACCCTGCGCCCCGAAGGCACCGCAGCCTGCGTGCGTGCCGTGCTCGAGCACGGCATCACCGGCAACGGCCAGGTGCAGAAACTCTGGTACATCGGCCAGATGTTCCGTCACGAGCGTCCGCAGAAGGGCCGCTACCGCCAGTTCCACCAGATCGGTGTTGAGGTGTTCAACCTCGATGGCCCGGACGTCGACGCCGAACTGATCATGCTGACCTGGCGCCTGTGGGGCCTGCTGGGCATCCAGGACGCGGTCGAGCTGCAGCTCAACAGCCTGGGCACCAGCGAAGCCCGCGCCCGCTATCGCGACGCGCTGGTCGAGTTCCTCTCGGCCCGCCTCGAGCAACTGGACGAGGACAGCCAGCGCCGCCTGAAAAGCAACCCGCTGCGCATCCTCGACAGCAAGGATGCGAACACCCAGGCGGTGCTGGTCGGCGCGCCGAAGTTGGAAGACTACCTGGACGAAGAGTCCCGCGTGCACTTCGAGGGCCTGAAGGCCCGCCTCGACGCCGCCGGCATTCCGTTCGTGATCAATACCAAGCTGGTGCGTGGCCTGGACTACTACAGCAAGACCGTGTTCGAGTGGGTCACCGACAAGCTCGGCGCCCAGGGTACCGTCTGCGCCGGTGGTCGTTATGACGGCCTGGTCGAGCAGATGGGCGGCAAGCCGACCCCGGGCGTCGGTTTCGCCATGGGCATCGAGCGCCTGATCCTGCTGCTGGAGACCCTGGGCAAGGTGCCCGAGTCGATCAGCCGCACCATCGACGTCTACCTGTGCGCCTTCGGCGAGCCGGCTGAGTTGGCCGGCCTGCGCCTGAGCGAAAGCCTGCGCGATCGCCTGCCGGGCCTGCGCCTGGCGGTCAATGCCGGTGGCGGCAGCTTCAAGAGCCAGTTCAAGAAGGCCGACAAGAGCGGCGCGTTGTTCGCGCTGATTCTGGGTGACGACGAGCTCGAGAAGCAGCAGATCGGTCTGAAGCCCCTGCGTGGCCAGGGCGAACAACAGAACATTGCCTGGGATGCGCTTGCCGCGCACCTGGAAACCGCGATCGCCCAGGCGTGACGCGGTCTGACAACGAATAGGCGAATAGGAGTATTGGGGTGTCGAGTACCGATGATGAGAGCCTGGCTGCAGCCAAGGACTGGTGGAACCGCAACGGCAAGCCGCTGCTGACCGGCGCCCTGCTCGCCGGCGTGGTGGTGTTGGGCTGGCAGACCTGGCACAAGTATCAGGCCAACCAGTCCCAGGGCGCCTCGGCGCTGTACCAGGCGCTGCTGGAAACCTCGTTGACGCCTGACGGCAAGCCCGATGCGAGCAAGGTCGCCGAGCTGTCCGGCAAGCTCAAGAGCGAGTTCGGCGGCACCGCCTACGCCCAGTACGGCAGCCTGTTCGTGGCCAAGGTCGCGGTCGAAAGCGGCAAGCTGGACGATGCGGCCAGTGAGCTGAAGAGCGTGCTGGACAAGCCGGCCGACGCCACCCTCGGCGAGATCTCGCGCCAGCGTCTGGCCCGCGTGCTCGCGGCCCAGGACAAGGCTGAGGACGCGCTCAAGCTGCTCGAGGGCGATACCGACAAGGCCTTCCTGGCCAGCCGCGAAGAACTCAAGGGCGACCTGCTGGTACAGCTGGGCCGCGCCGACGACGCGCACAGCGCCTACGAAAAAGCCAAGGCCGCGCTGTCCGACGACGCCGCGATCGGTGGCCTGCAACTGAAGCTGGATGACCTGGCCAAAGGGGACGCCTGAAGTGAAGGGTTGGAAACAAGCAGCAGTGCTCACCCTCGCCGTGCTGGCGGCGGGTTGCAGCAGCAACAGCAAGAAGGAACTGCCCCCGGCCGAGCTGACCAAGTTCACCGAGGAAGTGGTGCTGAAGAAGCAGTGGAGCCGTTCGATCGGTGACGGCCAGGGCGAGACCTACAACACCCTGGTGCCGGCCATCGAGAACGACCGCATCTACGCCTCCGACGTCAACGGCGAGGTCTTCGCGCTGAACCGCATCACCGGCGACGTGGTGTGGAAGAAGGACCTCGAGCTGCCGGTATCCGGCGCGGTGGGCGTGGGCTACGGCCTGGTCATGCTGGGGACCCTCAAGGGCGAGGTCATCGCCCTGGATTCCAGCACCGGCGAGGAGCGCTGGCGCTCGCGCGTCAGCAGCGAAGTGCTGGCGCCGCCCGCCAACAACGGTGACGTGGTGGTGGTACAGACCCAGGACGACCGTCTGGTCGGCTTCGACGCCGCCACCGGCGACCGTCGCTGGATCTACGAGAACAGCCCTGCCGTGCTGACCCTGCGCGGCACCGGCGCGCCGGTGGTGACCAACCGCCTGGCCGTGGCCGGCCTGTCCACCGGCAAGGTGGTGGCGGTCGATATCAGCAACGGCGTGCCGGTGTGGGAGAGCCGCGTGGCGATTCCGCAGGGCCGTTCCGAGCTGGACCGTGTGGTGGACATCGACGGCGGCCTGCTGCTGTCCGGTGGCACCCTCTACGTCAGCACCTACCAGGGCCGCGTCGCCGGCCTGGACCTGGAAAGCGGCCGCGTGCTGTGGCAGCGCGATGCTTCCAGCTATGTGGGTGTCGCTCAAGGCTTCGGCAACGTCTACGTGAGCGAAGCGTCGGGTACCGTGCAGAGCGTCGACGAGCGTTCTTCCAGCTCGCTGTGGAGCAACGATTCGATGGCCCGCCGTCAGCTGTCGGCGCCGGAAGTGTTCTCCAGCTACGTGGCGGTGGGCGACTTCGAGGGTTACCTGCACCTGCTCAGCCAGGTCGATGGCCGCTTCGTCGGCCGTGAGCGTATCGACAGCGATGGCCTGCGCGCCCGACCCCTGGTGGTCGGCGACACCATCTACGTCTTCGGCAACAGCGGCAAGCTCGAGGCACTGACCATCCGCTGAAGCTATGCTTGAGCTCGCTCGCGGGCTCAGGCCGCGGCGCATGAAGCGCCGCCCGAACTCCGGCCGCTGCCTTGCAGCGGCCTTTGCATTTTCAAGAATTCAAGAGTGGAGAGCCGCATGGTTCCCGTAATCGCCCTGGTGGGCCGGCCGAACGTCGGTAAATCCACCATGTTCAACCGCCTGACCAAGACCCGCGACGCCATCGTCGGCGACCTGTCGGGCCTGACCCGTGACCGCCAGTACGGCGATGCCAGCTGGCAAGGTCGTTCCTACATCCTGATCGACACCGGTGGTATCACCGGTGACGAAGTGGGCATGGACGAGAAGATGGCCGAGCAGTCGCTGATGGCCATCGAGGAAGCCGACTACGTGCTGTTCCTGGTCGATGCCCGCGCCGGCATGACCGCCGCCGACCAGATGATCGCCGATCACCTGCGCAAGCGGAACAAGGAAGCGATCCTGGTCGCCAACAAGATCGACAACATCGATCCCGATATCGCCCGCGCCGAGTTCTCGCCGCTGGGCATGGGCAACGCCATCCCGGTGGCGGGCTCCCAGGGCCGCGGCATCAACGCCCTGATGGAATCGCTGCTCGGCCATATTCCCCGTGACCCCGAGGAAGAAGCCCTCGAAGAGGATGTCGCCGAAGGCGAGGAAGCCACGCGCATTCCCGGCCCGAGCGAGAAAGACGGCATCAAGATCGCCATCATCGGCCGCCCCAACGTCGGCAAGTCGACCCTGGTCAACCGCATGCTCGGCGAGGAGCGCGTGGTGGTGTACGACCAGCCGGGCACCACCCGCGACAGTATCTACATCCCGTTCGAGCGTGATGGCGAGAAGTACACCTTCATCGACACCGCTGGCGTGCGCAAGCGCGGCAAGATCCACGAGGAAGTCGAGAAGTTCTCGGTGGTGAAGACCCTGCAGGCGATCAAGGACGCCAACGTGGTGATCTTCGTCATGGACGCCCGCGAAGGCGTGGTCGACCACGACCTCAACCTGCTGGGCTTCGCCCTGGACGCCGGCCGCGCCGTGGTCATCGCCCTGAACAAGTGGGACGGCATGGAGCCGGGCGAGCGCGACTACGTGAAGACCGAGCTGGAACGCCGGCTGTTCTTCGTCGACTTCGCCGACATCCACTTCATCTCGGCGCTGCACGGCACCGGCGTGGGTCACCTGTACAAGTCGGTGCAGGCCGCGTTCAAGTCGGCGGTCACCCGCTGGCCGACCAGCCGCCTGACGCAGATCCTCGAAGACGCCATCAGCGTGCACCAGCCGCCGCTGGTCAACGGTCGCCGCATCAAGCTGCGCTATGCCCACCTTGGTGGCGCCAACCCGCCGCTGATCGTGATCCACGGCAACCAGACCGACAAGATCCCCAACTCGTACTCGCGCTACCTGGAGAACACCTACCGCCGGGTGCTCAAGCTGGTCGGCACGCCGATCCGCATCGAGTACAAGGGCGGTGACAACCCGTTCGAGGGCAAGAAGAACACCCTCACCGATCGCCAGGTCAACAAAAAGCGCCGCTTGATGTCGCACCACAAGAAGGCCGAGAAGAAGCGCCGCGACAAGCGTTAGTAACAACGCTTGCAGAACCCTCGTTGGGAGGGGCCCCGCGATGAGAGTGTTCAGGTCAGTTGACTGCCTGATCTGATCTCATCGCGGGGCAAGTCGCATCGGCGCACCGCCGCTCCCACGCTTCATTCTGCTGTTGGGTTGCAACGATTGACCCACCGCAATCCCCCTATTGTTTCAACCTTTTTCCTGACTGCTTGATCCGCTATGCTCGGACCCAACCCCGTGCCGGACAAACCCCAGGAAAGAGGGCTCCATGATCCGCAGCAAACTGCCGAACGTCGGCACGACCATCTTTACCACCATGTCGCAACTGGCCATGCAGACCGGTGCGCTCAACCTGTCCCAGGGCTTCCCTGACTTCAATGGACCCCAGGCCCTGCTCGATGCCGTTGGCCGGCATGTGGCCGCCGGGCACAACCAGTATTCGCCGATGACCGGCCTGCCAGCCCTGCGCCAGCAGGTTGCAGCCAAGATCGCCCGGCTGTATGGCGTGGCAGTGGATGCCGATCACGAGGTGACCATTACCCCGGGCGCCACCGAGGCGATCTTCTGCGCCATCCAGGCGGTGATCCACCCCGGTGACGAGGTGATCGTCTTCGACCCCAGCTACGACAGCTATGAGCCATCGGTGGAGCTGGCCGGTGGCCGCTGCGTGCATGTGCCGCTGCGCGACGGCAGCTTCAGCATCGACTGGCAGAGGTTCAGCGACGCCCTGAGTCCGCGCACGCGCATGGTCATCCTCAATTCGCCGCACAACCCTAGCGGCGCCTTGATCAGCCGCGAAGACCTGGACCAGTTGGCCGCGTTGATCGGCAACCGCGATATCTATCTGATCAGCGACGAAGTCTATGAGCACCTGATCTACGATGGCGTGCGCCACGCCAGCGTGCTGGCCCACGCGCAGCTGTACAGCAGAGCCTTCGTCATCAGCTCGTTTGGCAAGACCTATCACGTCACCGGCTGGAAAACCGGTTACGTGGTTGCGCCACCGGCGCTCAGCGCCGAATTGCGCAAGGTGCACCAGTACGTCAACTTCTGTGGCGTGACTCCCTTGCAGTGCGCCTTGGCCGACTTCATGGCCGAGCACCCCGAGCACATCGACGAGCTACCGGCCTTCTACCAGGCCAAGCGCGACCTGTTCTGCGATTTGCTGCAGGCCTCGCGCTTCACTTTCACCCGCACCCCGGGCACTTACTTCCAGCTGGTGGACTATTCGCAGATCCGCCCCGACCTGAACGATGTCGACATGGCCCTGTGGCTGACCCGTGAGCATGGCGTGGCCAGCATCCCGGTGTCGGTGTTCTACCAGCAACCCATCCCCGAGCAACGCCTGGTGCGCCTGTGCTTTGCCAAACGCGAGGAGACGCTGCGCCAGGCAGCGGAGAAACTATGCGCGATCTGAGCCAACTGCCGAACCTGAAAATCGCCCTGGTGCAGACCACCCTGGCCTGGCACGACCGCGAGGCCAACTACGCGCACTTCGAGGAGCTGATCGGCCAGGCCGGCGAGGTGGACCTGGTGGTCCTGCCGGAAATGTTCACCACCGGTTTTTCGATGGAGTCCGAAAGCCTGGCGGAGCCGGAAAACGGCCCGACCTACAAGTGGCTCAAGGCCCAGGCGAAGAAAGCCAACGCGGTGATCACCGGCAGCGTGATCATCCAGGCCGCTGACGGCAGCCACCGCAACCGCCTGCTGTGGGCACGGCCCGACGGCGAGATCCTGCACTACGACAAGCGTCACCTGTTCCGCATGGCCGGCGAGCACAAGCACTACACTCCTGGCGAGCGCCAGGTGCAGTTCGAGCTCAAGGGTTGGCGGATCCGCCCGTTGATCTGCTACGACCTGCGCTTCCCGGTGTGGAGCCGCGATGCCCAGGACACCGACCTGCTGCTGTACACCGCCAACTGGCCGGCGGCGCGGCGCCTGCACTGGAACCGCCTGCTGCCGGCGCGGGGCATCGAGAACCTGTGCTTCGTCGCGGCGGTGAACCGGGTCGGCACCGATGGCAAGGGCTTCGCCTACTCCGGCGACAGCCAGGTGTTGGACTTCCAGGGCGAGAGCCTGCTGAGCGCGGGCGAGGCCGACGGGGTGTTCACCGTGGTGTTGCGGGCGGCAGAGCTGGCCGCGTACCGGGCGCGGTTCCCGGCGAACCTGGATGCCGATACCTTCGATCTGCATTAAGGGCCAATCGCGGGGCCAGCCCGCTCCCACGGTATCGTGGGAGCGGGCTGGCCCCGCGATGCTTTCAGGCTTCAGTACACATCTCGCCGGTATCGCCCGTCCTCGATCAACTGCTGTACGACAGCCTCGCCCAGCATCCCCTGCAACGCCGCATCCACCCCTGCCGCCATGCCTTGCAGGCTGCCGCAGACATACACGCAAGCGCCATCCTCGATCCAGCGCTTGAACTCGGCGGCCTGCTGCAACAGCACGTCCTGCACATAGATCTTCTGCGCCTGGTCCCGCGAAAACGCCAGGTCCAGCCGTTGCAGGTCGCCGCTTTCCACCCAGCCCTGCAGCTCCTCGCCGCACAGCAGGTCGTGCGCCCGGTTGCGTTCGCCGAACAGCAGCCAGTTGCGTTGCTCGCCTCCAGCAATGCGGGCCTTTAGCAGGCTGCGCAGACCGGCCAGGCCGGTACCATTGCCGATCAGCACCAAGGGCGCCGATTCGACGGGCAGGTGGAAACCGCTGTTGCGACGCAGGCGCGCGCTGACGCTGCCTTCCAGCGGCAGGTATTCGGTCAGCCAGCCGGAGCCAAGGCCCAGGTTGCCATCGGCGTGGCGCTCCTGGCGCACGATCAGCTCCAGCACGCCATCGCTGGCGATGGAGGCAATCGAGTATTCACGGGCGGTGAGCGGGATCAGTGCGTCGACCAGTGCCTGGGCATGCAGGCCGATCAGGTGTTCGCGGCTGACCGGCAACTGGCGGCTGGCCAGGGCCTGCGCCAGGGTTTCCTGCAGGCCGTCGAGCTGCACCGGGCTGCCTGGGTCAAGGCCCAGGCCGGCAAGGAAGGCATCGACACGGGGCTGGCCGTTGCGTGGCAGGATTTCGATCAGGTCACCGGCCTCCCAGGTTGCGGGCGCTTCTGCCTGCAGGCCCAACAGGTACACCGGCGCCCCCTGGCTGCCGGGGTTGAGCTGATCGCGGCGTGACAGGCGCCAGTTGCCGAAGCTTGGCGGCTGCCAGGCGGCGACCGGGCGGGCGCCGGTCAGGTGCGTCAGCTCCTGTTGCCACAACCGCAGGGCGGCGGGGTCGGCGTTGTCCACCTCAACCGGGCTGAAGGCGCAGGTGGCGCCACGTTCGCCGAGCCAGGCCTGGAGTCGGCGGGCGAAGCCGCAGAAGTGCGGGTACTGGCGGTCGCCCAGGGCCAGCAGGGCGTAGTCCAGGTGATCCAGCGGCCAGGCTTGGCCGAGGACCTTGCGCTCGAAGCCACGGGCGCTGTCCGGAGCTTCGCCGTCGCCGAAGGTGCTGACCACGAACAGTGCTCGGTTGGCCTGGCGCAATTCGGTTTCGCCCAATTCGGCCAGCGGGCGTACCTGCACCGGCAAGCCGGCGGATTGAAGTTGGCCGGCGCTCTGCCAGGCCAGCTGTTCGGCGAAGCCGCTCTGGCTGGCGAAGCCGATCAACCAGCTATCTCCGTCATTGGCCTGAGGGGCCACCGCGCCACGTGCGGCGCGAACCTGACGCTTCTTGCGTCGACGGTCGAGGTACAGCAGCCAGCCGGTGACGAAGAACAGCGGCATGGTCAGGCTGGCGAGGGTGACGATGATTCGCCCCGGCAGGCCGAAGTAGCTGCCCACGTGCAGAGCGTAGACGCTCTGCAGCAACTGGGCCTTGAACGACTTGTCGGTGTAACGCTCGTGACGTTTGACCTGGCCGGTGGCCGGGTCGAGGGTGAGGGTGTTCAGGGCGCGCTCGTGGTCGGCGCCTTGCAGCAGGTAGAACAGGGTCGCCGGTTGCCCGCCGGCCGGCGGCAGGCGCAGGTTGTAGGTGGATAGGCCTGGGCCTGCGGTGGCCTTGAGATTGGTCCAGATGGCATCGTAATCGACAACAAGAGGTGGGGCGTTCTTGTCCACCCTGGTCGGGCCATGGCGACCGCCGCGACCTTCGCCACGCTTCTGCTCGCCGGCCGCGGGTTGGTCGGCCAGCAGGCGATTGAGGCCTTCGCGGTACCATTCGTAGGACCAGAACAGCCCGGTCAGGGCGAACAGCAGGTAGAACAGCAGGCACCAGGTGCCGAATACCGCGTGCAGGTCCCAGTTGAAGGCGCGGCCTTTCTTCGCCCAGTCCAGCGTCAGCCAGGCCCGCCAGTCCAGTGCCTTGCGCGGCCAGCGCAGGTACAGCCCCGAGAGGCAGAAGAAAATCAGCATCAAGGTGCAGGCGCCGGTGATCTGCCGGCCTGTGTCGCCCATGGCCAGGAACCGGTGCAGGTTGAGCATGAGGTTGAAGAAGCCCAGGCCAGCCACGTCACCCTTGAGCTCGCCGGTGTACGGGTCGGCGTAGCGCAGCGCGCCACGGCGCTCGCCGGGGGCGGGGGTAAAGAAGATTCGCGCGGCGTTGCCCTCGCGGGTATCGACCCAGAGCATGGAGACCTTGTCGCCTTGCGCGGCCTCGACCCGGCGCACCAGTTCAGCCGGCGCCAGCACGCCTTCCTGGCGGATCTCGACCTTCAGTACCTCGGCGTTGAATGCCCGCAGCAGTTCTTCCTGGAACGACCAGATCGCGCCGGTCACGCCCATCAGCGCCAGCACCAGGCCGGCGGTGATGCCAAGGAACCAGTGCAATTGGAACAGCGTCTTCTTCACCACATCGATTACCTTGTATTGCCGCCAGGGACTGCGCGGTGTGCATTATGCCTTGATACGCAAAAGCCCCGTTCAAGCGAATGAACGGGGCCTGGTGCTGCTGCATCAGAAGTGGAAGTTGGCGCTCATCAAGGCAGTGCGGCCAGCGGCCACATGGGCGTAGTGGGTCGAGAACACCTGGTCGAAGTAGCGTTTGTCCGTCAGGTTCTGCAGGTTCAGCTGCAGGTCCACATTCTTGGTCAGGCGATAGGTCGCCATGGCATCGTAGCGCCAGTAGGACGGTACTTCGACGGAGTTCGCCTCGTCACCGAAGCGGGCGTCGACGAAGGTCGCGCCAGCACCGAGGGTCAGCTGCGGCACGATGTCGTAGGTCGACCAGAAGGTGAAGTTGTTCCGCGGCGTACTCGGCATATGGTTGCCTTGGTTCGCTGCCGTGGTGGTCTTGACGATCTCGCTCTCCATGTAGGTGTAACCGCCGTAGACCTTCCACTTGCTGGTCAGGTTACCGGCGTAGGTCAGCTCCAGCCCCTGGACTCGCTGCTCACCATCGAGCACCTGGTACGTCGCATTGTCAGGGTCGGTGACCCGTGCGTTGGTCTTGTCGGTACGGAACAGTGCGGCAGCGAGCGAGAGGTTCTCGTCGAAGAAGTCCCACTTGGTGCCTATTTCGTAGTTGCGATTGCGTTCCGGATCAAGATTGCTGTTGTTGGCGGCCAGTTCCAGGCCACCGTTGCCGCTGGATTCACCCGACGGGTTGCTGGACGTCGACCAGGCCGCGTAGACGCTGCCGTTTGGCAAGGGCTTGTAGACCACACCCACTTGGTAGTTCCACAGGTGCGCATTGTTTTCACGGGAGAAGTCGCCGGCCACCGAGCCTCGACCGCCGGTGCTGTAGCCGCTGGACTTGGTCTGGTAGTCGTCGTAGCGCAGGCCGAGGTTCAGCGACCACTGTTCATTGAACGTGAGGGTGTCGAAGACATAGGCGGCGCTGGTCTTGGTGTCGGTGTCGGTGTAGGCCGGACTGTCGGTGATGGTGCCCGACCAGCTATCGTCCGGGGAGGGATCGTACAGGCTGGTGCAATCGCCGGAGGCGAGCAGCGCGGGGTTGCAGGTCGTGCCGGTTCCCGCGGCGGAGGTGATCACATAACCACGGTTGTGGGTGTCGCTGTAGGTGAACTCCAGGCCAGTGACCAGGCTGTGTTCGATGAAGCCTGTGTTGAACTTGGCACTCAGGTCGGTCTGGTTGACCCAACCCTTGGAGGTGGAGTTGCGGTTCTTGGTGGAGCGATAGACTGTGCCGTTGGCAACGTTGCCCTTGCTGTCATCAGGGTTGGTGACGATGTAGTCGAGCGTCGAGCGCGACATGCGCAAGCTGTTGGACAGTGTCAGGTTGTCGTTCAGGTCATGTTCGATGCGCAAGGTGCCACTGTCGTTGCTGGTCTTGCGATAGTCGCGACCGTTCAGGCCATAGAAGTTGTCGCGATCGACATGTGCCGGCCCGTCCACGTTGTACTTGCTGCGCGTGGCACTGCGGTTCAGCGGGATGCCGTAGTCCGGCATATCGTCGGTCTTGAGATGGTAGTAACCCACCGTGACCCGGGTATCGGTGCCCAGGCCGAAGGCAAAGGAGGGGGCAACGCCCCAGCGACTGACATCCACATCGTCACGACCGGCGACATTGGCCTCGTGCTTCATCAGGTTCAGGCGAAAGGCCGAGCTGTCGGTCAACTGCTTGTTCAGGTCCAGGGTCGTGCGCTTGGTCTGGTCGCTGCCCCAGGTGAAGCCGCCATTGTAAGCATCACCCAATTTTGCAGTCTTGGTGACCAGGTTCAGACTGCCGCCAGTGGAGCCGGCGCCGGTAAAGGCCGAACCGGGGCCTTTGCTCACTTCGACCGACTCGACGTTGAAAATTTCGCGGCTTTGCGAGGCGACATCACGCATGCCGTCGACGAACACATCGCTTTCGGCATTGAAGCCGCGGATGATCGGTCGATCACCTGCGGGGTTGCCGCCCTCGCCCGCACCGAAGGTGATGCCTGGGGTCGTGCGCAATGCGTCCACCAGGGTGGTAGCCCCGGTGTCACGGATGACCTGCTGCGGGATGACAGTGACACTCTTCGGCGTTTCACGCAGGGGAGCCGTGTACTTCTTCGAGCTGGCCGTGTCCGACTTGTAGGTGGTGGCATCCTGCGTCGCATTCACGCTGGTGGCGTCCAGCGAGATGACGGCATCCGTGCTCTGCTCGGCAGCCAGCGCCCCTTGTGAAGCGGCGGCGGTGACGGCAACGCCGATGGCGGAGGCGAGCAGACGTGGTGAACTCACAGCAGATGGCACGTGACGCATTGTTGTAGACCTTCCCCAAGGTATGAAGGCCGTGGATGTTAATGTAAGCGAATGTAAGGAACAATTGAGAAGCGTTACCATTCGCCAGAAATTTACATTCTTTACAATTTTGCCTTACGGTTTTTGCGGTCTCATCCGTCGTGCCATGAATAAAGGGGCTTGTGGTAGGTAAAAGTGAATCAATATCATTGACGCTCCTATGGTCATATCTGGTGCCGCCGCCATGCTGCTTCACATTCCCGGGCTGTTCGACGCCGATGAGATCTCGCGCATCCGCGAGGCCCTGGAGCAGGCCGACTGGGCCGACGGCAAGATCACCGCGGGGTACCAGTCGGCCAAGGCCAAACACAACCTGCAGTTGCCCGAGGGCCATGCGCTGGCCAAGGAGATTGGCAGTGCGTTGATCGAGCGGCTGTGGCGCAACCCGTTGTTCATGTCGGCGGCGCTGCCGCACAAGGTGTTCCCGCCGCTGATCAACTGTTACCGCGAAGGGGGCAATTTCGATTTCCACATCGACAACGCCCTGCGCCAGCCCAAGGGCAGCCCGGAGCGGGTGCGCACCGACCTGTCCTCGACGCTGTTCCTC
This sequence comes from Pseudomonas sp. P110(2024), assembly GCF_057480795.1. Lineage (NCBI taxonomy): Bacteria > Pseudomonadati > Pseudomonadota > Gammaproteobacteria > Pseudomonadales > Pseudomonadaceae > Pseudomonas > Pseudomonas sp. P110(2024). The sequence goes on along the minus strand of NZ_JBLIYT010000006.1, from coordinate 74,459 downwards.
AGCGATCCGGACAGCTACGACGGCGGCGAGCTGGTGATCCAGGACACCTATGGCGTGCGCGAGGTCAAGCTGGCCGCCGGCGACATGGTGCTGTACCCCGGCACCAGCCTGCACAAGGTCAACCCGGTCACCCGCGGTGCGCGCTATGCGGCGTTCTTCTGGACCCAGAGCTTGGTGCGCGAAGACAGCCAGCGCACCTTGCTGTTCGAGATGGACAACGCGGTCCGCCAGCTCACTGCCGATGTGCCCGAGCATCCGTCGCTGCTGCAACTGACCGGCACCTATCACAACCTGCTGCGCCGCTGGGCCGAGGTCTGAGCCGTGTCCTATCAGTTGCGTCGTGAGGATGTGGTGGATGTGGCCGGGTTGCAGGCGATGCTCGAACACAGCCCGGGTCAGGCCGCCCAGGCGATCCTCGCGGCGGCGGGGCAGGGGGTGGTCGAGGCGCAGTTGCTGCTCGGGCAGATTCTGCTCGATGGGCGCGGTATCGAAGAAGATGCCGGTGTGGCCCGCCGTTGGTTCGCCATCGCCGCCCAGGGCGGCAGCGCCATGGCGCACAACATGCTCGGCCGGTGCCTGGAGCACGGCTGGGGCGGCGAGGTGGATCTGGCGCAGTCGGCCATTCACTATGCCCGTGCGGCCGACGCCGGCCTGGACTGGGGGATGTACAACCTGGCCAACCTGCTGGCCACCGGGCGCGGGGTGCCGGCCGACCAGGCCCAGGCGTTGATGTGCTATGAGAAAGCCGCACAGCTGGGGCATGCCAAGTCGATGAACCTGTATGGGCGCTACCTGGAGCAGGGCATTGCCACCGCGCCAAGCCCTGCCCGGGCCGTGCGCTGGTATCGGCGTTCGGCCGAGGCCGGGGATTTTCGCGGGATGTTCAGCCTGGCGCTGGTGCTGGCCGAGCGGGGGGAGATCGGGGAGGCCGGGCCATGGCTGGATCGGGCCAGGGTCGAGGGCAACCTGAATTTCCTGCGCAGTGCGCTGGTGACGTTGCAGGGGGCGGGGCCGGCGCTGATGGCCCATGCGGCGCGCTATGCCGAAGAGATCGAACTGCGCGGTACTTGAGTATGTCCGTTCCGGTCATATCGCGGGGCAAGCCCGCTCCCACGGGTCTTCACCACAGGCGTGGGAGCGGGCTTGCCCCGCGATGGAATTGAAAACGGGGCCTTGCGGCCCCGTTGTGCATTACAGGTAGTAGGCTTTCAGCGGCGGGAAGCCGTTGAACTCCACCGCGCTGTAGCTGGTGGTGTAGGCACCGGTGGACAGCCAGTACAGGCGATCGCCGATCGCCAGGTTCAGCGGCAGGCCGTACTTGTAGTTCTCGTACATGATGTCGGCGCTGTCGCAGGTCGGGCCGGCGATCACCACTTCCTCGGTCTCGCCTTTCTTCTCGGTCCAGATCGGGAACTTGATCGCCTCGTCCATGGTTTCGATCAGGCCGGAGAACTTGCCCACGTCGGTGTAGATCCAGCGCTCGACCGCGGTGCGCGACTTGCGCGCCACCAGCACCACTTCACTGACCAGGATGCCGGCGTTGGCGATCAGCGAGCGGCCAGGCTCGAGGATGATTTCCGGCAGGTCGTCGCCGAAGTCTTCCTTGAGGAAGCGGATGATTTCCTCGGCGTAGGTCTCGAGGCTGTTGGTACGGGTGATGTAGTTGGCCGGGAAGCCACCGCCCATGTTGATCAGCTTCAGTTCGATGCCGTCTTCTTCCTTCAGGCGCTCGAAGATCACCTTGACCTTGGCGATGGCCGCGTCCCACACGCTGATGTCACGCTGCTGGGAGCCGACGTGGAAGGAGATGCCGTAAGGCACCAGGCCCAGGTCGCGGGCGAGGATCAGCAGGTCCATGGCCATGTCGGTCTGGCAGCCGAACTTGCGCGACAGCGGCCAGTCGGCGGTGGTGGAACCTTCGGTGAGGATGCGCACATAGACCTTCGAGCCCGGCGCGGCCTTGGCAATGTTGCGCAGGTCGGCTTCGGAGTCGGTGGCGTACAGGCGCACGCCTTTCTCGAAGAAGTAGCGGATGTCCTTGGACTTCTTGATGGTGTTGCCGTAGCTGATACGGTCGGGGCTCACGCCACGGCCCAGCACCTTGTCCAGCTCGTAGATCGAGGCGATGTCGAAGCTCGAGCCTTTCTCCTTGAGCAGGTCGATGATCTCGACCGCCGGGTTGGCCTTGACCGCGTAGTAGACCTTGGCGAATTCGAAACCGGCGCGCAGGTCGTCATAGGCCTGGCTGATCATCTGGGTATCGATGAGTACGAACGGGGTTTCCTGCTTGTCGGCGAACGCCTTCATCTTCTGGAAGGTGTCACGCGCAAAGTAGTCTTCGACCTGGATCGACATGCTCAAGGGCTCCATGGGCAAACTGAAAAGATAAGTGGCAGCACACTGAACGTCCTCCGTATCCCCACTTTGGTTCGCCTACTTCCCAAGGCATGTCGCCGAAAGCAAAAAGGTCAACCGTGCCGGGAAAGGGCGGCGGGTGACCTTGCTGTCTCGTCGTCAGTACTTGAGCCGGATGGATCGTTTCCAGCATGGACGTTCGGCGCGCACTTTAGGATGTGAAAACCGCAAGATCAACAGGCAGGTCCGGGGTGTTCGTCGTGTATAGACGCTCCACCGCTGCAATTACCGACCGGTGCGTGGCATGGATGTTCCGGAAAAGGCCGCAAGCGTTAAAAATTGTGGAATAGGTGGCGATCTGGTCGCGAACGGCTGAAAGCTGGGTTCTTTGCATGTTGGCTGGCTTTCGCCGAGAAAGAGCCGAAGAATCGGCAGAAGACCGTTTGTCGGAGTTGTGTGGTGAACGGGCTTTTTCCGGAGAGTGTTCATATTTATGGCCACGGTGTGACGCCCGTCATTTTTTTTGAATTCGTCATAAATTTTTTGTTACCGACACTGGAAACCACCCTTGGTCGGCTCAAGGCAGGGCCAATTGCCGTCATTTATGAGAAGCATTACTATTCGCGACCTCATCTGCCTCCCTGACGACCCCGAACGTGTCCGGACACAAAGGCTTTCTCGACCACTACCATGAGCTGATCGGCACCTGGACGCGCAAGTTGCGCAGTCGTCAGCAGGCCGAGGACCTCACCCACGACGCCTTTGTCCGGGTTCTGGAAAACCCGAGCGAGCAGGTCGAGCAGCCGCGTGCCTACCTGCACCAGACCGCCCGCAACATTGCCGTCGATGGCTTTCGCCGCGAGGACCGTCGCCAGGCACTGGAACTTGAGGCGTTCGCCGACGGCGCCGACAATGGCAGCGACCCGGAGGCCTACGTGCAAGCCCTGGAACTGGCCGACAGCGTCGAGCGAGCGTTGGCCGAGTTGCCGCTCAACTGCCGCCGGGTGTTCATCTGGCAGAAACTCGAGGGCCTGACCCAGGCCGAGATCGCCGAGCGCATGGGTTTGACCAAGAACATGGTCGAAAAGTATATGATCCGCACGCTCCGACACCTGCGTGAGCACTGTCGGCCAGATGAGTCAGGAGACCCCATTGTTCAGACAGCACGCGCCCGACCCCGTGGGTGAGCAGGCGGCCAGCTGGTTCGCCCGGGCCCAGGAGGCGCCGCATGACAGCGCCATGCAGCAGGCCTTGCAGGCCTGGCTGGCGGAGCACCCACGTCATCGCGAGGAGTATCAGCGCCTGGTACAGCTGTGGCGCGCCGCCGATTTCATCCCCCGACAACGCCTCGAAGCGCTGTGCCAGCCCGAGCCGGCGCGCCCGCTTGCGCGCCGCCACCTGCTGCGCCAGGCCTTGGCGGCCGGTGTAGCAGTGGCCGCGCTGGGGCTGGGCTGGACAGGTTGGCAGTACCAGCAGCTCAACCATCAGGACACGTTGAGCACGGCCCATGGCGAGCGGCGTCAGGTTGAACTGCCGGACGGATCAAAGCTGGAACTCAACAGTGCCACCCAGGTGCAGGTGATGTTCTCTGCGGGGCGTCGCCATGTGCGCCTGGAGGCGGGCGAGGCGATGTTCATCGTCGCCCACGACAGTGGCCGGCCATTCGTGGTGAGCACCGCCCAGGGTGAAGTCACCGTCACCGGCACCCGCTTCGATGTGCGCCAGGACTTGAGCAGCACCCGCGTGGCGGTGGAACAGGGTTCGGTGAAGGTGCAGGGCGCGGCCGAGTCGCTGGCGCTGCTCGGCGCCGGCCAGGGGTCGCACATCGACGCCCAGGGCAAGGTCGCCGCGCCCTATGCCGTCGACGCCAATGCCGTGACCGCCTGGCGCCAGGGCAAGCTGGTGTTCGACAACGCGCCGCTGAGCGAGGTGGTGGTGGAAGTCTCCCGTTACCGCGCCCAGCCGCTGCATGTGGCACCCGGCAAGGCCGCCGCGCTGCGGCTGTCGAGCACCTTTAGCACCGACGATCCGGACGCACTGTTGCGCGCACTGCCGAGCATCCTGCCGGTGCAGGTGAAGACCCGTCCGGATGGCTCCAGCGAAATTATTTTGAAATAAATTCAGGTTTTTTTCCGTTCGTTCGTCTTCCCCGCCAGCTGCAACTGCCAAGCATTTCCATTTGCATGCGGTTGGCGTTTATCCCGACTCTCAGGACCCCTCGAAGACGTGAACAACAATAAGCCCCTTCTCCAGCTGCGCCGCCTGGCGCTGGCCCTGGCGGTCAGCGCCGCCGGCACCAGCTACGCCGACAGCATCCAGATCCAGGCCCAGCCATTGGCGGGCGCACTCAAGCAACTGGGTCAGCAGACCCACCTGCAGCTGTTCTTCAGCCCCGAACTGGTGGACGGCAAGCAGGCCCCGGCGGTGTCCGGCAACCTGGCGCCGGAGCAGGCCCTGCAGCAACTGCTGCAAGGCAGCGGGCTGACCTTCGAGCAGTCCGCGGACACCGTGGTGGTCAAGCCGGTCCAGGCCGCCGGCACCCTGACCACCGGCAGCCTGGAGCTGGCGCCCACCGATGTGAAAGTGGTTGGTGACTGGCTGGGCGACGCCCAGCAGAGCGTGGTGCAGAATCATCCCGGTGCTCGTACCGTGGTGCGTCGCGAAGCGATGGTGGAGAAGGGCACGATGAACGTGCGCGATGCCCTGCGCGGCATCCCCGGCGTGCAGGTGCAGGACTCCAACGGCACCGGCGGCAGCGACCTGTCGCTGAACGTCGGCGTGCGTGGTCTTACCTCGCGCCTGTCGCCGCGCTCGACCGTGCTGATCGACGGCATCCCGGCGGCCTTCGCCCCTTACGGCCAGCCGCAGCTGTCGATGGCGCCGATCTCCTCGGGCAACCTCGACAGCATCGACGTGGTGCGCGGCGCCGGTTCCGTGCGCTATGGCCCGCAGAACGTCGGCGGGGTGATCAACTTCGTGACCCGGGCGATTCCCGAGAAGGCCTCCGGCGAGTTGTCCACCACCCTGGAGACTTCCCGCCATGGCGGCTGGAAGCACACCGAGTCGGCCTTCGTCGGCGGCACCGCCGACAACGGCATGGGCGTGGCGTTGCTGTATACCGGTGTGAACGGCGACGGCTACCGCAGCAGCAACAACGACAACGATATCGACGACGTGATGCTCAAGACTCACTGGGCGCCGACCGATGTCGACGAGTTCTGGCTCAACTTCCACTACTACGACGGCCGTGCCGACATGCCCGGTGGCCTGACCCAGGCCCAGTACGACCACGATCCCTTCCAGTCGGTGCGCGACTACGACTATTTCAGTGGCCGGCGCAAGGACGTGTCGTTCAAGTGGCTGCGGCAGATCGACGACGCCACCCAGTTCGAGGTGCTGACCTACTACACCGACAGCTTCCGGGGCAGCGCCATCGCCGCGCGCGACATGAAGACCCTGTCGTCGTACCCGCGCAACTACCACACCTTCGCCATCGAGCCACGCCTGTCGCGGATCTTCTTCGTCGGCCCGACCACCCAGGAAGTCAGCGTCGGGTATCGCTACTTGAAGGAAGCCATGCGCGAGCAGTCCACGCGCCTGGCCCTGGTCGACAACGTGCCCACTGTCACCCCGACCTCCGACGGTCATGTGTTCCAGGACCGCAGCGGCGGCACCGAGGCCAGCGCCTATTACATCGATGACAAGATCGACGTCGGCAACTGGACCATCACCCCGGGCATCCGCTTCGAGCACATCAACACCGACTGGCGTGATCGCCCGGTGCTGGACGCCAACTACCGCCCGGTGCCGGAGAAGAACCGCAGCATCACCAGCAACGAACCGCTGCCGGCGTTGAGCGTGATGTACCACCTGTCCGACGCCTGGAAGCTGTTCGCCAACTACGAGACCTCGTTTGGCAGCCTGCAGTACTTCCAGCTGGGCCAGGGCGGTACCGGCAACAACACGGCCAACGGCCTGGAGCCGGAGAAGGCCAAGACCTACGAAGTGGGTACGCGCTATGACAACGGCGGCTTTGCCGGTGAGTTGACCGCGTTCTACATCGACTTCGACGACGAGCTGCAGTACATCAGCAACGACATCGGCTGGACCAACCTGGGGGCGACCAAGCACCAGGGCATCGAGGCCTCGGTGCGCTACGACCTGGCCGGTCTCGACCCGCGGCTGGAAGGCCTGTCGGTCAATGGTGGCTACACCTACACTCGCGCCACCTATGAAGGTGATATCCCCGGCTTCAAGGGCCGCGACCTGCCGTTCTACTCGCGCCAGGTGGCCACCGCCGGGCTGCGTTACGCCGTCAACCGCTGGACCTGGAACCTGGACGCGTACGCCCAATCCAAGCAGCGCGCGCCGGGAACCGGGATGAATCCCAACGGCAGCTTCAACGGCAACTACATCACCGAGCCGAGTGCCGACGGGCAGTATGGCGATATTCCGGGGTACGTGACCTGGCATGCCCGTGGCGGCTATGACTTCGGGCCGCAGCTGTCGAACCTGAAGCTGGCGGCGGGGGTGAAGAACCTCTTCGACAAGCAGTACTTCACGCGTTCCAGCGACAACAATGCCGGGATCTATGTGGGGGAGCCGCGCACGTTCTATGTGCAGGCCAGTGTAGGGTTCTGATCCGAGATTGCCGGGGCCGCTGCGCGCCCCATCGCGAAACAAGGCCGCTCCCACAGGTACTGCGCCGGCCTGGAGGCTGATGCTATACCTGTGAGAGCGGCCTTGTGTCGCGATGGGGCGCAAAGCGCCCCCGGCTATCCATCAGGAGACTACTGCCTCCGCCGGCGACACGATACTGGTCTTACCGCCCCGCGACCTGCCCGAGCTCAGGTACGCCGCAATCGACTCCTGCGTCACCTCCCCCAGGAACACGCCTTCGCTATCCAGCACCGGCAACCACGCCCGATTGAACTCGTACATCCGCGACAGCAGGATGCGCAGGTGCTCGTCATGCGCCGCCGTGGCGTTGAACGGTCGCAGGAAATCCCCGCACGTCCCGTGCTGGCGGTGCATGTCGCGCCGGCGCACATAGCCCAGCGCCTTGTTCGCGGCATCTGTCACCACTGCATAACGGCGATCGTGCTCATCCAGCAGTTCCAGCGCCTCGCTCACCGACGTTTCCGGGCTCAACGCTGGCGCGTTGTCCGCCGCATCCTCGGCGCGCACCAGCAGCAGGCGTTTCAGGGTACTGTCCTGGCCGACGAAGTTACTGACGAAATCGTCCACCGGATGGGCCAGCAAGGTGTCCGGGTGATCCAACTGCAGCAACTTGCCGGCGCGGAAGATGGCGATCTTGTCGCCCAGCTTGATGGCCTCGTCGATGTCATGGCTGACCATGATCACCGTCTTGTTCAGCGCCCGCTGCATCTCGAAGAACTCGTTCTGGATCATCTCGCGGTTGATCGGGTCGACCGCGCCGAACGGCTCGTCCATCAGCAGCACCGGCGCCTCGGCGGCCAGGGCGCGGATCACGCCGATGCGCTGCTGCTGGCCGCCGGAGAGCTCGCGCGGGTAGCGCTGCAGGTACTGCTTGGGCTCGAGCTTGATCATGTGCATCAGCTCGCGAGCGCGGTCGTGGCATTTCTGCTTGTCCCAGCCGAGCAGGCGCGGGACCACGGTGATGTTCTCCTCGATGGTCATGTTGGGGAACAGTCCGATCTGCTGGATCACATAGCCGATATGACGACGCAGGGTTACCTCGTCCAGCGCGCTGGTGTCTTCGCCGTTGATGAACACCTGGCCCGAGGTCGGGGTGATCAGGCGGTTGATCATCTTCAGCGTGGTGCTCTTGCCGCAGCCCGAGGGGCCGAGGAACACGCAGATTTCGCCCTCGTTGACGGTGAGGCTTACCGCGTCGACGGCTTTGACGTCCTTGCCGTTGACGTTGAAGGTCTTGCTGAGGTTCTTCAGTTCGATCATGGGCGCAGTCCTTCCGGAGTCAGGGCACGTTGCAGGGTTTGCAGGAGCAGGTCGGCGATGATCGCCAGCAGGCTGACCAGCACGGCGCCGACCAGCAGCATCGACATGTCGCTGCGGCTGATGGCGGTGAGGATGAGCACGCCCAGGCCACCGGCGCCGATGGTCGCGGCGATGGTCATCACGCCGATGTTCATCACCACGGCGGTGCGCACGCCGGCCAGGATCACCGGCACGGCGATGGGCAGCTCGACCATGCGCAGGCGCTGGCCGAAGGTCATGCCGATGCCGCGGGCCGCCTCGCGGATGCCCGGTTCGACGTTGGTCAGGGCCAGGTAGGTGTTGCGCAGGATCGGCAGCAGTGAATAAAGGAACACGGCGGTGATCGCCGGCAACGGCCCCAGGCCCTGGCCGAACTTCGAGTAGAACGGCAGCAGCAGACCGAACAGGGCGATCGAGGGGATGGTCAGCAGCACCGTGGCGCTGGCCTGCAGGGGGCCGGCGAACACCGGGAAGCGGGTCATCAGGATGCCCAGCGGCACGCCGACGACGATGGCCAGGCCCACGGCGATGCCAACCAGGGTGATGTGCTGCCCGGTCAGTTGCAGGACTTGCGCCCAGTCGAGATGGGCAAAGGTGTCGAGCAGGTTCATGGTTGTACCTCGCCGAGGGAGTGCTCACGCAGGAACGCCGCGGCGACCACGGTCGGGCTCTGGTGCTCGACATCGACCTGGGCGTTGAGCTTGCGCATGGTCTGGTCGTCGAGCTGACTGGCCAGCGGCTCGAGCAGGGTGGCCAGCTGCGGGTGGGCGTCGAGTACTGCCTTGCGCAGCACGGGCGCCGCGGTGTAGTCGGGGAAGTAGTGCTTGTCGTCTTCCAGCAGCTTGAGGTCGAAGGCGTCCAGGCGCCCGTCGGTGGTATAGACCAGGCCGGCGAACACTTGGTTGTTGCGCATCGCGGTGTAGACCAGGCCGCCATCCATCTGGCGGATGTTGCGCCGGTCCAGGGGCAGGCCGTACATCTCGCGCAGGCCAACCAGGCCATCGGGGCGGTTGGCGAACTCGGTGTCCAGGGCCACCAGGTGGTGACGGTCGGGCTCGTCACGCAACACGTGGTTGAGATCGCTGATGGTGTTGACCTGCGGGTAGGCCGCGGCGACCTCCCTGGGCAGTCCCAGGGCATAGGTGTTGCTGAATTTCGACGGAGTCAGCCAGACCAGTCCTTTCTTCGCATCGAGTGCCTTGACCCGGGCGTAGGTGGCTGCGGCGCTGGGCATGCGCTCGTCGATATGGTTGTAGGACACCAGCGAGACGCCGGTGTATTCCCACATCAGGTCGAGCTGGCCGGTTTCCTGGGCCTGGCGGGCGATGTTGCTGCCAAGGCCGGCGGTCACCCGTACATCGAAGCCGTTGGCACGCAGGTACTGGGCGGTGATTTCGGCGAGCACGGTCTGTTCGGTGAACACCCGCGCGCCGATGCGGATCAGCGGTTTTTCCGCCGCCTGGGCAAAGCCTGCGCATAGCAGGGCCGCGCCCAGCAACAGGGCGATTGTCTTCTTCATGGTTTCCCTCTCGTTAACGGGCCAGGCCACGTTCCAGCCAGCGCTTGCTGGAGAAACTCACCAGCGCGTCGAGCGCCAGGGCCAGCAGCGCGGTGCACGCGGCACCCAGCAACAGCTGCGGCTGGTTGTTCAGGGCGATGCCGGGGAAGATCAGGCTGCCCAGGCTGTTGGCGCCGATCAGGAATGCCAGCGGCGCGGTACCCACGTTCAGCGCCAGGGCCACGCGCACCCCGCCGACGATGATCGGCACGGCATTGGGCAGTTCCACCTGCCACAGCTGCTGGCGCGGGGTCATGCCGATACCGGTGGCGGCTTCCTTGAGCGAGGCGGGGACGTTTTTCAGGCCCTCGTAGGTATTGCGCACGATGGGCAGCAGGGAGGCGAGGAACAGCGCGAAGATCGCGGGACCTGCGCCGATGCCCAGGATGCTCAGGGCGATGGCCAGGACGGCCAGGGGAGGAATGGTGTTGCCAACGTTGAAAAACTGCATGAAGCGCTCGGCCTTGTCGACCCGGTGCGGTCGACTCAAGGCAATGCCGGCGGGGATGCCCACGGCCAGCGCCGCCGCCATCGAAGCCAGCACCAGAACCAGGTGCGCTTGCAGGTAGAACCCAAGATCGTCGCGGTAGCGGGCGATCGTGTCGATGCCGATCCAGTGGACCAGCAGGGCCAGGATGACGAGCACGGCGGCCCATCCCAACAGCCCTTTTCCGTAGCGTGCAGCCACAGGCGGACTCCTTTTTTATAGTCGGCGATCACACCCCCGTGCGGCCGGCCATTCCTGGCGGCGGGCAGCGTGGTCGCGAGCAGCAGCCCGATGCGCGGCATCAGGCCATGAGCCGAACCCCGTCGGGCTCGTGAAGCAGGTGAAACCAGCCCTGAACCAAAGCGGGTTGCAGGGGAGTGGACGTCTCCGTGGAGGGAAAGGTTCCCATCTTGGGCGGCATTTGGCCAGTGTTAATAACTGGTTGCTTGTAAACATGACGAGAAAAAACGGCGTATTTAAGTTCTGAAGGCGTTGAAGTAACTGTCCTGTGGCCATTTGTCGTGATAAAGCGATTGTCCGGTAGATTGGTTGTGCTTGTTCCGGTCCTTTCGCGGGCAAGCCCGGTCCCACGCGTGCCCGTTCGGGGGGCGCCTTTCGTATCTTCGGTTTTGGCCCGCGCCCCGACTTCAGGTATGATATCGCCCCTTTTTGAATCCCCAGTCAGGCGATTTCCCATGACCAACCAGGCCGCCGAAGTCGCGAAGCGCCGCACTTTCGCAATCATTTCCCACCCCGACGCCGGTAAGACCACCATCACCGAGAAGCTCCTGCTGATGGGCAAGGCGATCTCCGTCGCGGGTACCGTGAAGTCGCGCAAGTCCGACCGCCACGCCACCTCCGACTGGATGGAAATGGAGAAGCAGCGCGGCATCTCCATCACCACCTCGGTGATGCAGTTCCCTTACCGCGAGCACATGATCAACCTGCTCGACACCCCCGGCCACGAGGACTTCTCGGAAGATACCTACCGCACCCTGACCGCGGTGGACTCGGCGCTCATGGTGCTCGACGGTGGTAAGGGTGTAGAGCCGCGTACCATCGCCCTGATGGACGTCTGCCGCCTGCGCGACACGCCGATCGTCAGCTTCATCAACAAACTCGACCGTGACATCCGTGACCCGATCGAACTGCTCGACGAGATCGAGGCAGTCCTGAAGATCAAGGCCGCGCCAATTACCTGGCCGATCGGTTGCTACCGCGACTTCAAGGGCGTGTACCACCTCACCGGCGACTACATCGTCGTCTACACCCCGGGCCACGGCCACGAGCGCACCGAAGCCAAGATCATCCAGAACCTGGACTCCGACGAGGCCCGCGCGCACCTCGGTGACCAGTACGATTCGTTCGTCGAGCAACTGGAACTGGTGCAGGGTGCCTGCCACGAGTTCAACCAGGACGAGTTCATCAACGGCCAGCTGACCCCGGTGTTCTTCGGTACCGCCCTGGGCAACTTCGGTGTCGACCATGTGCTCGACGCGGTCGTCGACTGGGCGCCACGCCCGCTGGGCCGGGTGGCCCACGAGCGTACCGTTGAGCCCGTGGAAGAGAAGTTCACCGGTTTCGTGTTCAAGATCCAGGCGAACATGGACCCGAAACATCGCGACCGCATCGCGTTCATGCGTATCTGCTCGGGCAAGTACGAGAAGGGCATGAAGATGCGCCATGTGCGGATCAACAAGGACCTGCGCATCGGCGATGCGCTGACCTTCTTCTCCTCCGAGCGTGAGCAGCTGGAAGAGGCCTATGCCGGCGACATCATCGGCCTGCACAATCACGGCACCATCCAGATCGGCGACACCTTCACCGAAGGCGAGGCCCTGGGCTTCACCGGTATCCCGCACTTCGCCCCGGAGCTGTTCCGCCGCGTGCGCCTGAAGGACCCGCTGAAATCCAAGCAGCTGCGCCAGGGCCTGCAGCAACTGGCCGAAGAGGGCGCGACGCAGGTGTTCTTCCCCGAACGCAGCAACGACATCATCCTTGGCGCGGTCGGTGTGCTGCAGTTCGACGTGGTCGCCAGCCGTCTGAAGGAAGAGTACAAGGTCGAGTGCGCCTACGAGCCGATCACCGTCTGGTCGGCGCGCTGGATCAGCTGCGACGACAAGAAGAAGCTCGAGGAATTCCAGAACAAGGCCATGGAGAACCTGGCCATCGACGGCGGCGGTCACCTGACCTACCTGGCCCCGACCCGGGTCAACCTGTCGCTGATGGAAGAGCGCTGGCCGGACATCAAGTTCCGCGCTACTCGCGAGCATCACTGATCGTACAGGCCTACATCTGATCCTGTAGCAGCGGCCTTGCCGACGCCTCGGCAAGGCTGCTCCTGCAGGGGCTGCGTAATACCCGCAATCAATTCCCTGCTTTTATGCTGGTCCAGATCCGCGTCCTGATCCGGTCGATCTTCGCCGGCATCGCCTCCAGGGCATACAGCTTGCCCATCACATCCGCGCTCGGGTAGATCATCGTGTTGCCCTTCATCGCCGGGTCCACCAGCCCGTCGGCCTGCTGGTTGCCATTGGCGTATTGCACGAAGTTGCTGATGTTCGCCATCACTTCCGGCTGCAACAGATAGTTCATGTAGGCGTACCCGGCTTTCTCGTTGGGCGCATCGGCCGGCATGGCGACCATGTCGAACCACATAGGCGCGCCTTCCTTCGGAATCGAGTAGCCCACCTTCACCCCGTTCTTCGCCTCCTCGGCGCGGTTCTTTGCCTGCAGCACGTCACCCGAGAAGCCCACCACCAGGCACACATCGCCATTGGCCAGGTCGCCGGTGTACTTCGAGGAGTGGAAGTAGCTGATGTACGGGCGCACTGTCATCAGCAACGCCTTGGCCTTGTCGTAGTCCGCCGGGTTCTGGCTGTGGTGCGGCAGGCCGAGGTAGTGCAGGGCGATCGGCAGCAGCTCGGGGCCATTGTCCAGTACGGCCACGCCGCAGCGCTTGAGCTTGGAGAGGTACTCGGGCTTGAAGAACAGGTCCCACGAGTCGATGGGCGCGTTGTCGCCGAGCACCGCCTTGACCTTGTCGATGTTGTAGCCGATGCCGGTGCTGCCCCACAGGTAGGGGAAGCCGTACTGGTTGCCCGGGTCGTTCACCTCCAGCGCCTTGAGCAGCACCGGGTTGAGGTTCTTCCAGTTCGGCAGCTGCGACTTGTCGAGTTTTTTCAGGGCCTTGCCCTGGATCTGCCGGGCCATGAAGTGGTTGGACGGGAACACCACGTCGTAGCCGGAGTTGCCGGTCATCAGCTTGCCGTCGAGTGTCTCGTTGCTGTCGAACACATCGTAGGTGGGCACGATGCCGGTGGTTTGCTGGAAGCTCTTCAGGGTGTCCGGGGCGATGTAGCTCGACCAGTTGTAGATCTTCACCGAGTCGGCGGCGCCGGCAACGCTTGCGGCCAGCATCAGGGGAGCGATAAGGAGCGTGCGCATGTCGGGGTTACCTTGCTTTGTCTGTTGTTATCGAAGGCAGGCGATCAGCGGATCAGAAAATCAGTACGTAGGTCTTGCGCACGGTCTCCTGGATATCCCAGGTGCCGACGCTGTTGGCCGGTAGCATCAGGGCGTCTCCGGCTTCTATGACTAGCGGCTCGCCGCCATCTGGGGTGAAGGTGCAGCGGCCCTTGATGAAGTGGCAGAACTCCTGTTGCACGATCTGCCGCCGCCAGCGCCCCGGGGTGCACTCCCATATCCCGGTCTCGACGCCGTCATTGCGTTCGATGCAGGTGACCGAGGTGACCGCAACCGGCTCGCCGAGGGGCACGGCAACCGGGGTGGCGCTGTCCAGGATAACGCTGTCGGTGTGCTTGAACTGGGTGATGCTCATGACCGGTGGATCCTGTGTGGTGATGAAGGGAAGTCAGTGCATGAAACCTTCCATGAAGTCGGCCAACCCGCTGGCCAGGCGCCGCCGCCAGGGGGCACTGGCCGGGTTGGCGAGGGTCCGGTCCTCGTGGACGAAACTCTGGATGATCGCGTTGTAGCCCAGCCAGCGGCAGGGCTCAGGTGGCCAGCTGGCCAGGCTCGCCAGCGGGCGGTTGTCATGCACCCAGGGCTGGGCGGTGAGCGCGTTGTGCTGGCCGAGGATCAGGGCCGCCAGGGTGCGTCCGCCCAGGTTGGTGGCGCCGACGCCTTCGCCGCCGTAGCCGCCGGACAGGGCGATGCCGCGCTGGCGATCGCACAGCATGTGCGGGCGGAAGCGCCGGGCCATGCCCAGGTTGCCGCCCCAGGAATGGGTGATGCGCACATGCTTGAGCTGCGGGAACAGCTCGCCGAACAGGTAGCGGCGTAGCTCGATCTCGTTGTCGGTGAGGGTGAAGTTCTCGCGCAGGCGACCGCCGAAGCGGTAGCCGCCGCGGGCACCGAACACCAGGCGGTTGTCGGCGCTGCGCTGGCCGTAGGTGACCTGGCGGCTGTTTTCGCTGAAGGCCTGGCCCTGGCTCAGGCCGATCTGTTCCCAGGTCGACTCGGGCAACGGCTCGGTGGCCACCAGCAGGCTCTGCACCGGCAACTGGTGCCGCCCGAGCGGGGGCAAGCTGGCGGCGTAGCCTTCGACGGCCGGCACCATCCAATGGCTGCGGATGCGTGCCAGTGGGGTGCGCACTTCGCCGGTCTGCCAGTCGATGGCCGGGGTGTTTTCGTAGATCGGCACGCCCATGGCCTCGACCGTCCGTGCCAGGCCGCGCACCAATCTGGCCGGTTGGATCGTGGCCACATGCGGGCTGTAGAGGGCGCCGTAGGGGTTGCTGACCTTCAACTGGGCATCCAGCTGTTCGGGGCGCAGCCAGCGGTAGTCGTTCTCGTTCATGCCCTGGCGGTAGAGGTCATCGAGCCAGGCGCGCAGGCTGCGTTCCTGTTCCGGGTAACGGGCGGCGCAGTACAGCACCCCGCCCTTGCGGTAGTCGCAGGCGATGCCTTCGCGCAGGAGCACATCGTGGACTTCGTCGGGAATGCCGTGCAGCAGGTCGATGCTTTCACGCCGCTGCTGCGGCGAGAGCGTGGCCAGCAGGCGATCCTCGCCCAGCAGGTTGCCCATCAGCCAGCCGCCGTTGCGTCCGGAGGCGCCGAAGCCGGCGATATTGGCCTCGATCACGGCGATGTTCAACTGCGGCGCCTGGCGCTTGAGGTAGTAAGCGGTCCACAGGCCGGTGTAACCGGCGCCGATGATGCACACATCGACATCAAGGTCCTGGCGCAGGGCCGGGCGCGCGCACAGGGGCTCGTCGAGCTGGTCCATCCACAGGCTGATCGTGCGCAGGGGTTGCATCGGGTCGGGCTCCACATCCGGTCGAGGTCTGTGGGCGATCCTAGTGAAGCGCAAGGCGGGCTGTCTTACGTGCGTGCACGCAGGGAAATTTGCTTGAGGTAGGCCTTGGGCGACAGTCCCGTGTGCTCGCGAAAGCACTTGTAGAAGGCTGACAGCGAGTTGAAGCCGGCATTGAACGCCAGTTCGTCGATAGCTGTACGCGCGCTGCCAGCATCGAGGCTGGCTATCAGGTGTTGCAGGCGCGCTTGGTTGACGTAGCGGTAGAAGCTCTGACCGAGCACCTGGTTGAGCAGGTAGGAGATCTGGTTGCGGCTGTAGCCGCTTTCGTCGGCAACCTGCTGCAGGTCGAGCTCCGGGTCGAGGTAGGGACGTTGGGCCTGGAAGTAATGCTCCAGGTCCTGGGCCATGGTCGACAGCTGGCGCGGTGACAGGCCCAGGCGGCTGGTCGCCGGGCGCGGGCCGTGCGGCAGGCTGGCATTGCCGCCCTGGCGCACCAGGGTGGCGTATTCGTTGACCCGCCAGATCAGCCCGTCCCGGACCGTGATCGCTTCGCTGGACTGGAACGCCACCAATCCCTGGCCGCCCTGGACCGTGACCTGGTACTGGATGAACGCTGTGCAGCCGTCGACGCGGATGCGGTCGCTGTGGACGATGTCCTCGCCGGCTTCATGGGGCAGGCAGGCGCGCACGTAGTCGCGCAGTTCGTCGAAGCCGAGCACGCGGTTCTGGAAGAAGTCGTGGTACTGGATGTCTGGGTGGTACAGCGCCATCACCCCGTCCAGGTCGCGATGCTTCCAGCACAGGTGGTAGCGCATGACGGTGTCGGCGGTGAGCGGGGTCTGCCCAGGGCCGTCGGGGACGGTGGTGATAGACATGCCGCTGATGGTGCCTCGTCATGTCCCGGTCTGACAAGAACGCTTGCATTCAGGATTGCAGAAGGCCCTGTCTTTTTCAGCACGATCTGGCATTTTGCATGATGTTCAGCGATTTCCTACAAGCCAACTATCTGATTTATAAAGAAGTCATGTTTTGACACAAAGTGGCACAGCACCTGCACCGCCTTACCCGAGAACGGACCTCCCCTCAGATAAGGCGTCGAAATCATGATCACACCTGCCGATTACCCCACCAACGACCCCAATCGCTCCGGTGTTTCCTGGGCCGCGATCTTCGCTGGCGCAGCAGCAGCGGCCGCATTGTCCCTGATCCTGGTGATATTGGGATCAGGGTTGGGGCTGGCCGCCACCTCGCCTTGGGCCGACGAAGGCGCCAGCGCCAAGGTCCTTGGCATTTCAACCATCATCTGGCTATTGATCACCCAGATACTGGCCTCGGGTCTAGGTGGTTACATCGCCGGACGTCTTCGCGTGAAATGGGCCAACCTGCACGGCGACGAAGTGTATTTCCGCGACACTGCCCATGGCTTCCTGGCCTGGGCGGTTGCCACGCTCGTGGCCGCCCTGTTGGTGCTGGGTACTGCGGGCAACCTGCTGGGAGCCGGTGTTACTGCAGCGTCCGGGGTGGCTGGCGCCACTGCGGCTGCAGGCGTGGCTGGCAGCGATCGTCAAGGCCGGGACTCGATGGGCTACTTCGTCGATGGCTTGTTCCGCAGCCAAGGCCCGGTGGCGGTCAGTGACGACGCGGCAAATGGTGTGGCGGCGCGCATTCTGACACGCTCGCTAGTTCAGGGGGGCGCACTTTCGCCGGAGGACCGGACCTACCTGGCCCAGGTTGTCGCCCAGCGCACACGCCTGACACAACCCGAGGCTGAAGCCCGGGTCGATCAGGTCTATGCGCAGCTGCAGCAAGCCAAGCTCGAGGCCAAACAAGCTGCGGACGTTGCGACCAAGGCGGCGGCCTGGACGGCGTTGTGGACCTTCGTCGCCCTGCTTTGCGGCGCCTTCTTCGCCAGCCTGGCGGCACTGTTCGGCGGCCGGCAGCGTGACCGGGTGCAGTGGCTGCAAGGCAGTCCGGCCGACTACAACGTGCGCCACACCGCTGCACCGATCCGATAACTTGGAACAAGGAGATCTGTCATGCGCTCATTATTGCTGTGGATGCTCGGAGTACCTATTCCCGTGATCATCCTGATTGCATTGTTCATGCACTGAAAAATGAAAACGCCGCCCCGAAGGGCGGCGTTTTCATTGGGGCATCCCGCTACAGGAACTGCTCGGCATAATGGCAAGCCACCTGCCGTGTACTCACCTGCCGCAACGCCGGTACTTCCTTGGCGCAACGGTCGGTGGCATAAGGGCAACGCTTGTGGAACGCGCAACCATCCGGCGGATTCAGTGGGTTGGGCAGTTCACCGGCGATGCGGATCTTCGGCTTGAGCGGATCCGGGTGGATCGCCGGGGTCGCAGACAGCAGCGCCTGCGTGTACGGGTGCAACGGCTTCTCGTAGATATCTTCCTTCGGTCCCATTTCCGCCGGCCGCCCGAGGTACATCACCAGCACCTGGTCGGCCACATGACGTACCACCGCCAGGTTGTGGGAGATGAACACGTAGGCGGTGTTGAACTCCTTTTGCAGGTCCATGAACAGGTTCAGCACCTGGGCCTGGATCGACACGTCGAGGGCCGAGGTCGGCTCGTCGGCCACCAGCACCTTGGGCTGCAGCATCATTGCCCGGGCCAGGGCGATGCGCTGGCGCTGTCCGCCGGAGAACATGTGCGGATAACGCTGGTAGTGCTCGGGGCGCAGGCCCACCTGCTCCATCATCTTCTGCACTTTCTCGCGACGCTCGGTCTTGCTCAGCGAGGTGTTGATCAGCAATGGCTCGGCGAGCTGGTCGCCGATCTTCTGCCGTGGGTTGAGCGAGGCGTAGGGGCTCTGGAACACCATCTGCACGTCGCGACGCAGTTGCTTGCGCTGGTCCTTGCTGGCGCCCTTGACCTCGTGGCCGGCGATTTGCAGCGAGCCGGAGGAGGGTTCCTCGATCAGGGTCAGGGCCCGGGCCAGGGTCGATTTGCCACAGCCGGACTCACCGACCACGGCCAGGGTCTTGCCGGCCTCCAGTTCGAACGACACGCCGTTGAGCGCGCGGACCAGCGCATGCCCCTTGAACATGCCGCGGGAGACTTCGTAGTGGCGGGTCAGCTCACGAGCGGAAAGAACGACGGCCATCACGCCACCTCCTGGTTCAGCGGATAGAAGCAACGCACCAGGCTGTGGGCCTGGGGATCGAGGGCCGGGCGCTGCCGGCGGCAGTTTTCCTGGACATAGGGGCAGCGCGGCGACAGCAGGCAGCCTTGCGGGCGGTCATAGCGGCCGGGGACGATGCCGGGCAGGGTGGCCAGGCGCTCGGCGCCGATGCTGTGCTCGGGGATGGCCGCCAGCAGCGCTTCGCTGTACGGGTGGGCGGGGATGTCGAACAGCTCCGGCACCTGGCCGACTTCGACGGCCTGGCCCGCGTACATCACGCATACGCGCTTGGCGGTCTCGGCGACCACCGCCAGGTCGTGGGTGATGAGAATGAGCGCCATGTTGCGCTCCTTCTGCAGGTTGACCAACAGCTCCATGATCTGCGCCTGGATGGTCACATCCAGGGCAGTGGTCGGTTCGTCGGCGATCAGCAGCTTCGGCTCGCCGGCGATGGCCATGGCGATCGCCACCCGTTGACTCATGCCGCCGGACAGCTGGTGCGGGTAGGCGTCCAGGCGGCTTTCGGCGGCCGGGATCTCGACCTTCTTCAGCAGCTCAAGGGCACGCTGGCGCGCGGCCTTGCCTTTCAGGCCGAGGTGCTGGCGCAGCACTTCCTCGATCTGGTAGCCCACGGTGTAGCTGGGGTTGAGCGCGGTCATCGGGTCCTGGAAGACCATGGCGATGTCCTTGCCCACCACTTTGCGGCGCTGGCGGCCGCTGAGCTTGAGCATGTCGATGCCGTCGAAGTTGAGCACGTCGGCGGTGATGCGCCCAGGGGCGTCGATCAGGCCCATCAGGGCCATCATGGTGACGGACTTGCCGGAGCCGGACTCGCCAACGATGGCGAGGATCTCGCCGGCGTCCACGCTCAGTTCGAGGCCATCCACCACGGGCACGGCATTGGCGTCGCCGAAGCGCACGTTCAGGTTGTTGATCTGCAACAGTGACATGGCGTTCTCCTCAGGCGGCGTTCTTGAGTTTCGGGTCCAGCGCATCGCGCAGGCCGTCGCCCATCAGGTTGATTGCCAGCACACTGAGCAAGATGGTCAGGCCGGGCAGGCTCACCACCCACCAGGCGCGCTCGATGTAGTCGCGGGCCGAGGCCAGCATGGTGCCCCACTCGGGGGTCGGCGGCTGGACGCCGAGGCCGAGGAAGCCCAGGGCGGCGGCATCCAGAATGGCCGAGGAGAAGCTCAGCGTTGCCTGGACGATCAGCGGCGCCATGCAGTTGGGCAGCACGGTGACGAACATCAGGCGTGGCAGGCCGGCGCCGGCCAGGCGCGCGGCGGTGACATAGTCGCGGTTCAGCTCGCCCATCACCGCGGCGCGGGTCAGGCGCACGTAGGAGGGCAGCGAGACGATGGCGATGGCGATCACCGTGTTGATCAAGCCTGGGCCGAGGATGGCGACGATGGCCACGGCCAGCAGCAGCGATGGCAGGGCCAGCATCACGTCCATCAGGCGCATGATCGAGGGGCCGAGGATCTGCGGGAAGAAGCCGGCCAGCAGGCCCAGCAGGATGCCCGGGATCAGCGACATCACCACCGATGACAGGCCGATCAGCAGCGACAGGCGGGCGCCCTGGATCAGGCGCGAGAGCAGGTCGCGGCCCAGTTCGTCGGTGCCGAGGATGAACTGCCAGGTGCCGCCTTCGAGCCACACCGGTGGGGTGAGCAGGAAGTCGCGGTACTGCTCGCTGGGGTTGTGCGGCGCGACCCAGGGGGCAAACAGGGCGCAGAACACCACCAGGGTCATGAAGGCCAGGCCGGCCACCGCGCCCTTGTTGCGCGAGAAGGCCTGCCAGAACTCTTTGTATGGCGAGGGGTAGAGCAAGCTTTGGTCGACCACGCTGGGCGGGGTGACGGATTTTGGAATCGGGCTGGTCATGGCGGAGTCCTCAGCGCTGATGACGGATGCGTGGGTTGGCCAGGCCGTAGAGGATGTCCACGACGAAGTTGACCAGGATCACCAGGCAGGCGATCAACAGGATGCCGTTCTGGACCACGGGGTAGTCACGGGCACCGATGGCCTCGATCAGCCATTTGCCGATGCCCGGCCAGGAGAAGATGGTTTCGGTGAGCACGGCGCCCGCGAGCAGCGTGCCGACCTGCAGGCCGAACACGGTCAGCACCGGGATCAGCGCGTTGCGCAGGCCGTGGATGAACACCACGCGCGACGGCGAAAGGCCCTTGGCGCGGGCGGTACGGATGTAGTCCTCGCGCAGCACCTCGAGCATCGACGAACGGGTCATGCGGGCGATCACCGCCAGCGGGATGGTGCCCAGCACTATGGCCGGCAGGATCAGGTGCATCACTGCATCCTTGAACGCGCCTTCCTCGTCGCTGAGCAGCGTGTCGATGAGCATGAAGCCGGTTTTCGGTTCGATGTCGTAGAGCAGGTCGATGCGTCCGGAGACCGGCGTCCAGCCCAGGCTTACCGAGAAGAACATGATCAGGATCAGGCCCCACCAGAAGATCGGCATCGAGTAGCCGGCCAGGGAGATACCCATCACCCCGTGGTCGAACAGCGAGCCGCGCTTGAGCGCGGCGATCACCCCGGCCAGCAGGCCTATGACCCCGGCGAACAGCAGGGCGGCCATGGCCAGCTCCAGGGTTGCCGGGAATAAGGTGAGGAACTCGTTCCATACGCTTTCACGGGTGCGCAGGGATTCGCCGAGGTCGCCCTGGGCGAGCTTGCCGACATAGTCCAGGTACTGGGCCGGCAGCGGTTTGTTCAGGCCCAGGCGCTCCATGGCCTGGGCGTGCATTTCAGGGTCGACCCGGCGTTCGCCCATCATCACTTCGACCGGGTCGCCGGGGATCAGGCGTATGAGCGCGAAGGTCAGCAGGGTGATACCGAAGAAGGTCGGGATCAGCAGACCCAGGCGTCGGGCAATAAAACTCAACATTGTCAGGGGTACCTCATCAGCCGGTAACGGCGCGCCGCCGGGGCCTCTTGCACAAGGTCCGGCGGCTGTTGTTGTTCTACTTCACCCGGGTGGTGGCGAAGTTGTTGTTGGTCAGTGGGTTGATCACATAGCCTTCGACGTTCGCGCGCATGGCGGTGAACATTTTCGGGTGGGCCATGCTGATCCACGGCTGGTCTTCATCGTACACCGCCAAAGCCTCGTTATAGAGCTTGGCGCGCTCGTCGTTGTCGATCACTTCGCGGGCGCGGGTGATCAGGTCCTGGAATTTCTGGTTGCACCAGCGCGCGTAGTTCTCGCCACTCTTGGCCGCATCGCAGCTGAGCATCGGCGTGAGGAAGTTGTCCGGGTCGCCGTTGTCGCCGGCCCAGCCCGCCGACACCAGGTCGGCCTCGCCCTTCTTGGCGCGACGCAGCATTTCGGCCCATTCCATCACGCGGATGTCGAGCTTGATGCCGATCTTGGCCAGGTCGGATTGAAGCATTTCGGCCGACAGACGCGGGTTGGGGTTGGTCGGGCCGCCGCCGTTGCGGGTGAACAGGGTGATCACCGTGCCTTCCGGCACGCCGGCTTCCTTGAGCAGGGCACGGGCCTTGTCGAGGTCGTGGGGCGGGTTCTTGTTGTCGGTGTTGTAGCCGATCATGGTCGGCGGGTACGGGTTGACCCCCGGTAGCGCGTTGCCCTTGCCGAACAGCTGGTCGACGTGGGTCTGGCGGTCGAAGGCCATGTTGATCGCCTTGCGCACGCGCACGTCGCTCAGGTACTTGTGCTGGGTGTTCATCGAGATGTAGCCGGTGACCAGCGCCTCGATCTCGGCAACCTTGAGTTTTGGATCGGTCTTGATCCCCGGCACGTCGTCAGGCTTGGGGTACAGGGCGATCTGGCACTCGTTGGCACGCAACTTTTGCAGGCGCACGTTACTGTCGGTGGCGATGGCGAAGATCAGCCCGTCGGCTGGCGGCTTGCCGCGGAAGTAGTCCGGGTTGGCCTTGTAGCGAACCTGGGCGTCCTTGCTGTAGCGCTGGAACACGAACGGGCCGGTGCCGATCGGCTTGCTGTTGAGATCGCCGGTCTTGCCGGCCTTGAGCAACTGGTCGCCGTACTCGGCGGAGTAGATCGAGGTGAAGGCCATGGCCAGGTCGCGCAGGAAGGGTGCTTCCGGGCGGGTCAGGGTAATCACCACGGTGTGGTCGTCGGTCTTTTCGACCGACTTGAGCAGGTCCTTGAAGGCCATGCTCTCGAAATAGGGGTAGCCGACGCTGGTCTTGTCGTGCCATGGGTGGTCTTTCTTCAACTGGCGGTTCAGGCTCCACAGCACGTCATCGGCGTTGAAGTCGCGGGTGGGGGTGAAGTAGTCGGTGGTGTGGAACTTGACGCCTTCGCGCAGGTGGAAGGTATAGACCAGCCCGTCGGGGCTGACGTCCCAGCTGGTGGCCAGGGCCGGCTGGATCTCGGTGGTGCCGGGCTTGAAGTCGACCAGGCGGTTGAAGATGGCCTCGGCCGTGGCGTCGGCGGTCACGGCGGTGGTGTACTGGACGATGTCGAAGCCTTCCGGGCTGGCTTCGGTGCACACCACCAGCGGCTTGGCCGCCAGATTCGATGCGGCGCCCAGGATGACGGCTGCCAAGGCAGCACGTAGCGGTAGCATTTTCATGGAACCTCCCTGCAGTGCTAGTTCCAGCGTAGCCGCCACGGCCCGTGGGGAGTCGGGCCGTGGCGCCAACGGTCAGAGGATGTTGAACGGAATGGTGGTCACGACGCGGAGCTCGTCGAGGCTGCCGTCGGCCTGGGCCTTGCTGGCACGGTGGGCGGTATAGGTGGCGCGGATGGTGGTGTCCTTCAGCATGCCGCTTTGCACCGCGTAGCTGGTGCCGATGCCCCACTCGTAGTGGTTTTCGCCGTCCTGGCCACGGACGTCATAGGCGGTGCCCTTGTAGTGGGTGCCGTCGATGCCCCAGCCGCGGGCGTTGTAGACGTTGAACTTCAGGCCCGGCACGCCATACGGCGCCATGTTCAGCACATAGCTGATCTGCAGGGACTTTTCGTTCGGACCGTTGAAGTCCGACAGCAGGGAGTTGGCCAGGTAGATGCCGTTGGTTTCGTGCAGGTAGTCGAAGTATTCGTTGCCGTTGACCTGCTGCCAGGAGGCGCTGAGGGTATGGGCCTGGTGGGTCAGGCCGAACGACAGGCTGTAGGTGTCGTTGTCGATCTCGCCCATCTTCTTGCTGCCTTCGTCCACGGTCTTGTAGTAGTTCAGACCGGTGGTCAGGCTCAGCACCGCGCTGTCGCCCAGCACGTGGTTGGCGCCGAAGTAGTACTGGTTCCAGAAGTCCTCGACCTTGGTGGCGTAGAGGCTGGTGGTCAGGCTCTTGAGCGGCTGGTAGTTGAGGCCGACGGTGCTGGCGCGGTCGGTTTCCCTGCCGTTGCCGTATTCGCTGCGGAACTTGCTCAGGCTCTGCTCGGTACGCGGCGAGACGCGGTCGAAGGTACCCACGTCGAACGACAGGTTCTCGAACTCGGCGCTATGCAGGAACGCACCCTGGAAGCTCGACGGCAATGCGCGGTTGCCGATATAGGCGATCATCGGCGTGTCGACCGACTGGCGGCCCACGGTCAGCGTGGTGTTGGAGATGCGGGCCTTGACATTGCCCAGGCCCATCTTGCTCCACTGGCCGATCGGGTCGCCGTCGCTGTGGGTCAGCGTACGGTTGTTCGGGCCGGCCACGGCGGCGCGGCCCTGCTCGAGGGCGATGGCGTTGTAGGCCGCGGCCTCGACGGCGAAGCCCACGGTGCCTTCGGTGAAGCCCGAGCTGTAGTTGAGGATGGTGCCCTGCACCCAGTTGTCACGGCTGTGGGTGTCGTGGCGGGTGCCGTCACCCTTGGTGTACTTCCACAGCGGCGCACGGGTGGCGCGTTCGCGGGCATACCAGTTGCGGGTGCTGCCGGACAGGCTCTGGCCATCGATGAAGCCTTTGGCTTCGGCCTGCTCACTGCTGGACTTGAGCGCGAACGGCACGAAGTCCTGGCTCACGGGTTCGGCCTGGGCGAGGGCGCAGAAGGCGCCGACGGACAAGGCCAGTGCGGTGGTTGTGGTACGAATCAACATGAAAGCTCCCTGATATTTTTTTAGTTATCACCCGACCTTGTGAGCCGGGCTTGTCACGGTGACGCGGTACTGCAGTGTCTGCCTTGGGGTTGCCAGGCAAATCCGGGCTGCACGCGGGCGTGGGAGTGGGTTGCACTCCCACGCCCGCGTGAAGGGTCAATCGATGCTGACGCCGGAGAAAACGTTGCGTCCGAAGGGGCTGACCTTGAAGTCTTTCACGCTGATGCTCAGCGGCTGGTTGACCGTGGAGTGCGCGACCGGAGTGATCGGCACTTGTTGCTTGAGGCGTTGCTGGGCTTGTTCGTAGAGGCTGGTGCGCTGGTCGCGGTCGGTGACCTGCTTGGCTTTCTTGACCAGGGCGTCGTACTGCGGGTCGCACCACAGCGAGTAGTTGTTGCTGCCGATGGCGTCGCAACTGAACAGCGTGCCCAGCCAGTTGTCCGGGTCGCCGTTGTCGCCGGTCCAGCCGATCAGGGCGATGTCGTGTTCGCCGTTCTTCATGCGCTTGAGGTATTCACCCCACTCGTAGCTGACGATGCGCACCTTGAAGCCGAGCTTGCTCCAGTCGGCCTGGAGCATTTCGGCCATCAGCTTGGCATTGGGGTTGTAGGGGCGCTGCACCGGCATGGCCCACAGGGTGATCTCGGTACCTTCCTTGACCCCGGCCTGCTTGAGCAACTGCTTGGCTTTGTCCGGATTGAAGGGCGCGTCCTTGATCGATTTGTCGTAGGACCACTGGGTCGGCGGCATGGCGTTCGACGCGGCCTGGCCGGCGTCCTGGTAGACCGCCTCGATGATGGCTTTCTTGTTCACCGCCATGTCCATGGCTTGGCGCACCTCCAGCCGGTCGAACGGCGGGTGCTGGGTGTTGTAGGCGATGTAGCCGAGGTTGAAGCCGGGCTGGGTCATCACCTGCAACTGGCCGTCCTGCTTGAGCGCTGGCAGGTCGGCCGGACGTGGGTGCAGGGTGATCTGGCACTCGTTGCGGCGCAGCTTCTGGATGCGCACCGAAGGGTCGACGTTGATCGAGAACACCAGGTTGTCGAGCTTCACCCGGTCCGGTGCCCAATAGTCCTTGTTGCCCTTGAAGCGGATCTGCGAATCCTTCTGGTAGCGCTGGAACACGAACGGGCCGGTGCCGATCGGCTTCTGGTTGATGTCGCTGGCCTTGCCGCCGGCCAGCAGGTGCTCGGCGTACTCGGCGGAGAGGATCGAGGCGAAGGCCATGGCGATGTTCTGCAGGAAGGCGGCATCGACCTTGTTGAGGGTGAAGACCACGGTCAGCGGGTCGGTCTTCTCGACCTTGGCGATGTTCTTGTCCAGGCCCATGCTGATGAAGTACGGGAACTCGGTGGGGTAGGCCTGGCGGAAGGGGTGGCTCTTGTCGAGCATGCGGTTGAAGGTGAACAGCACGTCGTCGGCGTTGAAGTCGCGGGAGGGCTTGAAGTCCTTGTTGGCATGGAACTTCACCCCGGGGCGCAGGTGAAAGGTGTACTTCAGGCCGTCGTCGGACACTTGCCAGTCAGTCGCCAGGCCCGGCTGCACGGCGGTGCCGCCACGCTCGAACTCGACCAGGCGGTTGTAGATCGGTTCGGCGGCGTCGTTGTCGGTGGCGGCGGTGTACTGGGCGGTGTCGAAGCCCGCCGGGCTGCCCTCTGAGCAGAACACCAGGTTGTTGGCGAAGCTCAGCGGGGCCTGGCTCAGCAGGCCGAGGGCAAGCAGGGTGGAACACAGTGTGGTCAGGCGCATGGCAGATCCTTTGTCCGTCTTTTTCGGGCCGCGACAGGCAAAACGCGGCTGCAACATCCCGGTCCTGACGATAGGTGCGCCAGAATGTGGGAGCCAGGGCTTCGCTACTGATTTGGGAGTGGGAGCGTTCCGGCGAGCGTGAGGGAATTGCCCTACGTATCGCCCGGTCGTGTCATCGTCCCGCCGGAAAAACCGGCAGGACGATCACGGCCGTTACTTGTCTACGCTGACCCCGTAGAAGGAATTCAGGCCGAAGGGGCTGATCTTGAAGTCCTTCACTTTCGCGCTCATGGGCTGATACACGGTGGAGTGGGCGATGGGGGTCATCGGCACCTGCTCCTTGAGGATGTGTTGCGCCTGCTTGTAGAGCTCGGTGCGCTTGGCCTGATCGGAGGTCGCCTTGGCTTGCTTGATCAGGTCGTCGTAGGGCTTGTAGCACCACTTGGAGAAGTTGTTGCCGTCCATGGCGTCGCAGCCGAACAGGGTGCCCAGCCAGTTGTCCGGGTCACCATTGTCGCCGCTCCAGCCGATCAGCATGGCGCCCTGCTCGCCAGCCTTGGAGCGTTTGATGTACTCACCCCACTCGTAGCTGACGATCTTGGCGTTGATACCGATCTTCTTCCAGTCGGACTGGAGCATTTCGGCCATCAGCTTGGCGTTGGGGTTGTAGGGGCGTTGCACCGGCATGGCCCACAGGGTGATCTCGGTACCTTCCTTGATGCCGGCTTCCTTGAGCAGTTGCTTGGCCTTCTCTGGGTCGTATGCGGCGTCCTTGATGGTGTCGTCATAGGACCACTGGGTCGGCGGCATGGCGTTGACCGCCAGCTGGCCGGCACCCTGATACACCGACTCGATGATCTGCTGCTTGTTGACCGCCATGTCCAGCGCCTGGCGGACCTTGAGTTGGGACAGGGGGTTCGCTTCGTTGCTGCCCTTGACCTTGTCCATCACGTTGTAGGCGATGTAGCCGAGGTTGAAGCCAGCCTGGTGGGGCATCTGCAGGTTCTTGTCCGCCTTCAGCGGCTCGATGTCGGCCGGCCGTGGGAACAGCGTCACCTGGCACTCGTTCTTCTTCAGTTTTTGCATGCGCACCGAGGCGTCAGTGCTGATGGCGAAGATCAGGTTGTCGATCTTCACTTCCTCGGGATTCCAGTAGTCCTTGTTGCCCTTGAAGCGGATCTGCGCGTCCTTCTGGTATTTGCTGAACACGAACGGGCCGGTGCCGATGGGCTTCTGGTTGATGTCGGCGGGTTTGCCCTGCTTGAGCAACTGGTCAGCGTACTCGGCTGACTGGATCGAGGCGAAGTGCATGGCGATGTTCTGGATGAACGCGGCGTCGACCTGGGCGAGGGTGAACTTCACCGTGTGATCGTCGATCTTCTCCACCTTGGCAATGTTCTTGTCCATGCCCATGTCGGTGAAGTAAGGGAACTCGGTGGGGTAGGCCTTGCGGAACGGCTGGTTCTTGTCGAGCATGCGTTCGAAGGTGAACAGCACGTCATCGGCGTTGAATTCGCGGGTGGGCTTGAAATATTCGGTGGTATGGAACTTCACGCCTTCGCGCAGGTGGAAGGTGTAGGTCTTGCCATCGTCGGAAACCTCCCACTTGGTGGCCAGGCCCGGAATCACCGCGGTGCCGCCTCGCTCGAATTGAGTCAGGCGGTTGAAGATGGTTTCGGCGGAGGCGTCAAAGTCAGTTCCGGTGGTGTACTGCCCGGGGTCGAAACCGGCTGGGCTGCCTTCGGAGCAGAACACCAGGTTGGATGCGGCGAGGGCAGAAGGAGCGCCGGCTAGCAAGCCTGCGCCTAACAGGAACGGAATGACTGCGTGTTTGAGCATGGTGGCCTCATTGTTGTCATTTTTCGAATTGAGGCGGCCTCGTGAGCCGACCTGCGGATACTTATGCAGGGGGTGTTCCCAATGCAACACTCAGCAGGATGGTTGGCGCCAAAATTGTGGTACGGACGTACATGGATGTCGCATCCATATAACTTTGGCGAATGTTGATCGTTTGCGTGGGTGAAAAGGGCGAAAATTTCAGGATGTTTCGCACTTTATGCGGCAAGCAGATGCACCCGTTTGGTGCGTAGGAAAGGTCTGAAACCGTTGTCCGAGACGTTCTGCACGCCTCGAACATCCGGTTGGGTGGGTCAAGGGACCTGAACTTCGATCAGGCCATCGGCGCTCATGCTGACTTCGCTGGTGCCGGCTTCGATATCCGGTGCCGGCGCAGCCTCGTCGGCGGCGCCCTTGGCCATCATCGCCATCGGCGCGCTGCGCAGGTACGGACGCGGGTAGCCGCTGCTGTTGAGGTTCAGGCTGACCACCTTGTAGCCTTTGCCGCCCAAGGCCTCGGTGGCTAACTGAGCGCGTGCCTTGAAGGCGGCGACGGCATCCTTGAGCAGCTCGTCCTCGTTGCTCTTACGCGTGGCCGGGGCGATGGAGAAGTCCATGCCGCCCATTTTCAGGTCCTGCAGCAGCTCGCCAGTGAGCTTGGACAGGGCCGGGAAGTCGGCTCCCTCCAGGCGCAGCTCGGCGCGCTCGCGCCAGCCGGTGATCTTCTGGCCCTTGGTGTCGTAGATCGGGTAGCTGTTGCGGCTGCCCTGGCTGATCTTCACATCCTTGACCTGGCGGGCCTGCTGCACGGCCTTGTTCATGGTCTCGGTGATCTCCTTGGCGAGCTTGCCCGGGTCGCTGTTCTGGGCTTCGCTGTACAGCGTCACGACCATCAGGTCGCGCGCCACTTCCTTGCTGACTTCGGCGCGCAGCGACACCTGGTTGTAGCGCGGCTCGTCGGCCGCCAGGGCCGGCAGGTTGGCGAGCATGCCGCAGGACAGGGCAACAGCGGCGGCGCCGCGACGGGAAATGTGCATGTGGAGCTCCTTGGCAAGATAAGGCGTGGATGAGGACATCCGTTCCACGCATGGCCGATCAGACCGGCAACAGTGTAGTGGGTTCAAAAATGCCATCATGAGTCTGTGACAAAGTGTGGCGCTTTGCCGCATCGCTGCAGCGAGGCGCCCGGCTTCGGTATACTCCAGCCGATTTTCCTGGAGCACTCATTGGGAGAGCTCATGCTCGCCGTCGCACAACCGTTGTCCGCTACACGCCAGAACCTCTGGCGCCTGACCTTTATTCGCATTCTCGTGCTGGCGGCCCAGGCCGGCTCCGTGGGCGTTGCCTACTGGACCGAGCTGCTGCCGTTGCCGTGGTTCTCGCTGGCGGTGACGCTGGCCCTGTCATCGCTGCTCTGTGCGTTCACCGCCCTGCGCCTGCGCCTGTCGCTGCCGGTCACCGAGCTCGAATACGCGCTGCAGCTGGCCTGCGACCTGCTGATCCACAGTGCGCTGCTTTATTACTCGGGCGGTTCGACCAACCCCTTCGTCTCCTATTATCTGGTGCCGCTGGCGATCGCCGCGGTCACGCTGCCGTGGCTCTACTCGTTGGTGCTTTCGGGCATCGCCCTGGTGGCCTACAGCCTGCTGCTGGTGCAGTACTACCCGCTGGAAACGCTGCCGCTGGCCCGCGACACCATGCAGGTCTATGGCATGTGGCTGAGCATCGCCCTGGCCGCCGGGGTGATCACCTTCTTCGCCGCGCGCATGGCCGAGGAGCTGCGCCGCCAGGAGAACCTGCGCGCCGAACGCCGTGAAGAAAGCCTGCGCGACGAGCAACTGCTGGCCGT
Source organism: Pseudomonas sp. P110(2024) (assembly GCF_057480795.1). Classification (NCBI taxonomy): domain Bacteria; kingdom Pseudomonadati; phylum Pseudomonadota; class Gammaproteobacteria; order Pseudomonadales; family Pseudomonadaceae; genus Pseudomonas; species Pseudomonas sp. P110(2024). Next base: position 44,186 of record NZ_JBLIYT010000006.1, on the reverse strand, counting down.
GGCCACCCAGGCCGCCGGCGCCGCCCATGAGCTGGGCACGCCGCTGGCGACCATGAGCGTGCTGCTCAACGAGATGCGCCAGGATCATGCCGATCCTCTGCTGCAGGAGGACCTGCAGATCCTCCAGGACCAGGTCAAGCTGTGCAAGGAGACCCTGCAGCAACTGGTGCGCGCCGCCGAGGCCAACCGGCGCCTGGCGATCATCGAGCAGGATGTCACCGCCTGGCTCGACGAGGCACTCAACCGCTGGCACCTGATGCGCCCGGAGGCCAGCTATCGCTTCCAGCGCCTGCGCGATGGCGTGGTGCCGCGGCTGACACCGCCGCCGGACCTGACCCAGGCGCTGCTGAACCTGTTGAACAACGCCGCCGATGCCTGCCCGGATGACCTGGAAGTGCGCCTGGACTGGAACGCCCAGGACATCGTCATCAGCATCCGCGACCATGGCCCGGGCGTACCGCCGGCCATCGCCGAAGCCATCGGCAAACCCTTCATTACCACCAAGGGCAAAGGCTTTGGCCTGGGCCTGTTCTTGAGCAAGGCCAGCGTGACGCGTGCGGGCGGTTCGGTGAAACTCTATAGTCATGAGCAGGGTGGCACCCTGACCGAATTGCGCCTGCCCCATGGCAAGCGAGGAGATGCATGATGAGCGAAGAAAACCAGGTTGAAGGCGAAGAGCTGCCGCACCTGCTGCTGGTGGACGACGACGCCACCTTTACCCGAGTGATGGCGCGAGCCATGGCCCGTCGCGGGTTCCGCGTGAGCACCGCGGGTTCTGCTGAAGAGGGCTTGAAGCTGGCTGAGCAGGACCTGCCGGACTACGCCACGCTGGACCTGAAGATGGAAGGCGACTCGGGCCTGGTGCTGCTGCCCAAGCTGCTGGAGCTGGACCCGGAGATGCGCGTGGTGATCCTGACCGGCTACTCGAGCATCGCCACGGCGGTCGAGGCGGTCAAGCGCGGGGCCTGCAACTACCTGTGCAAGCCGGCGGACGCCGACGATGTACTGGCGGCGCTGCTCTCGGAGCACACCGACCTGGACACCCTGGTGCCGGAAAACCCGATGTCGGTGGATCGCCTGCAGTGGGAGCATATCCAGCGGGTGCTGAGCGAACACGAAGGCAACATCTCCGCCACGGCGCGGGCGCTGGGGATGCACCGGCGCACGCTGCAGCGCAAGTTGCAGAAGCGCCCGGTACGGCGCTGAAGTCCACTGGGGACGCTGCGCGCCCCATCGCCGGCAAGCCGGCTCCCACAAGGATCACCGGTGCCCTGTGGAAGTCGGCTTGCCGGCGAAAGGGCCACGTAGTGGCCCCCAGCGTTTTGTCAGGCTTTCCCTCCCGAGCGGTCAACCCGCACCGCCAGCTGCCCAGCCCCCGATGGCGCCTCGAACGCCACCTGTCCCCCTGCCGGCACTTTCGCCCGGCCAATCACCTTGCCGGCACGCAGCAACTCCAGCGGCATGCCCTCCATCGACTGGCCCGAAGCCAGTTCCAGTTTGACCTTGATATTCATCGGTGACCTCCTTGTCACGCGTTGCGATCGATATAGAGCGTGGTCTTGCCGTCCAGGCTGGCAATCAGTTCCGGTGAACCGCCGCGGAACTGGCGGAACAGGTTGCGCCCGCGTTGCTTGCCGTCCGCCGGCACTTGCACGCTCGGGTGGAACTGGTCGGTCAACTCGACATAGGCACTCCACGGGCCGATGTACGACTCATTGAGCTGGTCGGTGACGCTGAAGGCGTAGCGCACCGCGTTGACCCGTTGCCAGTTCAGGCCATCGGGCTCGCGGCGCTCCCAGCCGGTGATCGCTGGCGAGGTGCCCGGGGCATCGATGAAGCCGGTGGGCTTGTTCGGCTTGTAGTCCTTGAGCAGCAGGTAGGTGCTCCAGCCCCACCAGTCGCCGATGCGGGTGCGATCGTTGAGGTCGTTGACATCCTTGCGCCGCAGTACGGTCTTGCCGTCTTGGAAGTACAGCGGTGCGAAGTTGCCGGGCACCAGGTCCTGCTCGGCGGCCCGCAGGTCGGGCGCCAGGCGCAGCGCCGCGAAGTCCTTCGCCGCCGGCGCGCGGCCTTCGGCGAAGGCCTGGAACACCTCGTCGGCCGACCGTTGCACGACGCGGCCCACCTGGCGACGGTTGGCCACATCGACGCTGTCGAAGTAGCGCTTGTCGCCGTAGGCGCGCCATTGCTCGCCTTCGGCATTGCGCACGGCCAGGCCGTACTTGCTGTCCTCGTCGTGCATGAAGCGCGAGATCAGCGAGCCGACGTCACTCGGCGTGACGGTATTGGCCAGGGCCTTGCGCGGCACCCGCAGGTGGCCGGCGGAGAACAGGTCGGTGAGGAAGTGGTCGGCGAAGGCGTTCATCGCATAGGCCAGTTGCAGGTCGCGCTCCTCGCCGCTGGCGCGGGCTTTGAGCGCCTGCTGCAGGGCGGCGGCGTGGCCTGCCTGGTAGGCCGCCAGCGCCCAGGGGCCGAAGTGGTCCCAGTTGCTGGCGGCCAGTTTCAGGTAGCGGCCCAGGGGGAACAGGTCGGAGGCGAAGCTGCCGCCCCCGGTGATGCGGTTCCAGCGCGCCGACAGGCTGTCACCCAGCGCGTCATAGGCCTCGTGGGGCTGACGGCCGTCCTTGATAGCCTGGTTGGCGGCACCGATTTCTTCCTGCATGACCGCAAGGATCTGTTCGGCTTCCGCCTTGGCCGCTGGCAGGCGCGCCAGGGAGTCGAAGGCCTGGGTGAAGCGCTCGACCCGTTCGGCGTGGTTGACGCCATCGGCGATCGGGCGCTCGGGCAAACCGTAGAAGTCGCCGCCCAAGGCAATCACCTGGCCATAGGTCAGGCTCAGGCCGTTGGGCAACGGCAGCGGCGACTGATGGGCGGGGATACCCGGTTGACCCGCTTCAAAGCGCAGCAGGGTGTTGTCGCCGATGGCGGTGTGTTCGCCGCCTTCGAAGAACAGCTCCGGCCCGCGCCGTGCGGATGGGCCGCGTGCCGGTGGCGGCGCAAGGCGGTGATACTTGACGGTATGGTGGCCATGCATGACCAACATCAGATGGCTGTCGGGGCCGGGCAGGGCGACGCCCTGTTCCTCGAACAACTGCTCGAGGTCGGCGACCACCAGCGTTACCTGGGCCTTCGCGGCGACAGGCAGAGTGTGCATTCCTGACATGATTTGCTCCTTGCAATGTCTGGATCGTCCATTTTTATACTGTATATATATACAGTGATTCTTACTATATTCAGGAAAATTCCTACGTCAAGATCTCTTTGTGCGGGCATCTGGCTACTGTGGCGGGCGCAACTCCCCTGCACTCACGTATGATTGCGCCCCTGACGGTAATTCCCGGGAACACGTTGCATGCTTGCCCTTCTTATCCAGACACTGAACATCACGGCCCCTGTGTTCGCCATGCTGTTCATGGGCGTGCTGCTCAAGCGCATCCGCTTGATCGACGACAACTTCAACCGGGTCGCCTCGAAGCTGGTGTTCAACGTGTGCATGCCGGCGCTGCTGTTCCTCGGCATCTACCATGCCGACCTGGCGTCTGCGGTGAAACCTGGGGTGATCCTCTACTTCGTTGTTGCGACGCTGGCGTGTTTCGGCCTGGCCTGGGGCTTGGCGATCTGGCGCTGTCCGCGGGCGGACCGGGGCGTCTACACGCAGGGCGCATTTCGCGGCAACAACGGCGTGATCGGCCTGGCACTGGCGGCCAGCCTGTATGGCGACTACGGTATATCCCTCGGCGCGCTGCTGGCCGGGCTGGTGATCCTGCTGTACAACTCGCTGTCGACCGTGGTCCTGGCGGTGTACAGCCCGGACCTGAAGTCCGACCCGTGGAGCATCTGCAAGAGCATCCTCAGCAACCCGTTGATCATCAGCGTGCTGCTGGCCACGCCCATGGCCTACGGTCAGGTGCCGCTGCCCAACTGGCTGCTGACCTCGGGGGACTACCTGGCACAGATGACCTTGCCGCTGGCGTTGATCTGCATCGGCGGCACCCTGTCACTGACGGCGCTGCGCGACAGTGGCCGGTTGGCCATCGATGTCAGCCTGGTGAAGATGGTCTGGCTGCCGGTGCTGGGAACGCTTGGCGCCTGGTTGTGCGGTTTTCGCGGTGCCGAGCTTGGCATCCTGTTCCTCTACATCGGCAGCCCCACCGCGGCGGCCAGTTATGTGATGGCGCGGGAAGCCAACGGCAACCATGAGCTGGCGGCGTCGATCATCGTGATCACCACGCTGATGGCCGCCGTCACCACGAACATCGGGATTTTCTTCTTGCAATGGGGTGGATGGATCTAGTCCATTGCAAGCAAAACCAATAACACTGCCTCACCTAAAGGACACTTCATGCAAGACCAGAGCACGCCCGAGCGCTTGCAGCGCGGGCTGAAGAATCGCCATATCCAGCTGATCGCGCTGGGCGGGGCCATCGGCACCGGGCTGTTCCTGGGCATCGCCCAGACCATCCAGCTGGCCGGCCCGTCGGTGTTGCTGGGCTACGCGATCGCCGGCCTGATGGCCTTCCTGATCATGCGCCAGCTGGGCGAGATGGTGGTCGAGGAGCCGGTCGCCGGCAGCTTCAGCCACTTTGCCCACCAGTACTGGAGCGAGTTCGCCGGTTTCGTCTCGGGCTGGAACTACTGGGTGGTCTACGTGTTGGTCGGCATGGCCGAACTCACCGCGGTGGGCATCTACGTGCAGTACTGGTGGCCGGACTTCCCCACCTGGGCTACGGCGGCGATCTTCTTCGTGGTGATCAACGCCATCAACCTGACTCAGGTGAAGGTATACGGCGAAATGGAGTTCTGGTTCGCCCTGGTCAAGGTGGTGGCGATCGTCAGCATGATCGGTTTCGGTGCCTGGCTGCTGACCAGTGGCCACGGCGGACCGGATGCCAGCGTCGCCAACCTGTGGCAGTACGGTGGCTTCTTCCCCAATGGCGTCACCGGGCTGATCATGGCGCTGGCGGTGATCATGTTCTCGTTCGGTGGCCTAGAGCTGGTGGGTATCACCGCCGCCGAGGCGGCCAACCCGCGTGAGAGCATTCCGAAGGCCACCAACCAGGTGGTCTATCGCATCCTGATCTTCTACATCGGCGCGCTGGCCGTGCTGCTGTCGCTGTATCCGTGGCAGAAGGTGGTGCAGGGCGGCAGTCCGTTCGTGATGATCTTCCACGAGCTGGACAGCGACCTGGTGGCGACGATCCTCAACGTCGTGGTGCTGACCGCCGCGCTGTCGGTCTACAACAGCTGCGTGTACGCCAACAGTCGCATGCTGTTCGGCCTGGCCACGCAGGGTGACGCGCCGCGCCAACTGCTCAAGGTCAGCCGTCGTGGCGTGCCGCTCACCGCGCTGGGCGTGTCGGCCTTCGCCACCGGCCTGTGCGTGGTGATCAACTACCTGATGCCGGGTGAGGCCTTCGGCCTGCTCATGGCTTTGGCGGTGTCGGCGTTGGTGATCAACTGGGCGAGCATCAGTATCACCCACTTGAAATTCCGCAAGGCCAAGCTGGCGGCAGGTATCCAGCCGTTCTACCGTAGCCTGGGGCATCCGCTGACCAACTACCTGTGCCTGGCGTTCATCGTGCTGATCCTGGTGGTGATGTACCTGACGCCGCCGATTCGTATTTCGGTGATGTTGATTCCGGCGTGGATTGCTGTGTTGTGGGTAGCGTTCCGGATCAAGAAGGCGCGGCAGGCCTGATTTTATCTAGTTCGGTTTCGGGAGGCTTATGGTGTCCTGAAGCCGAGCAGGCTTGGATGACGTAATATCGTCATTCAAGTCTGTTTTCAATCTTTCGGTTGCCATCACAGGCAGTCAAAATATTGCCAACTGTCTAATCTCCGAATTCGCATCATTTGATCTTGATCTTGCTTCTAAATGCGCGATAGTTCAGGCGACGCCAATTGCGACTTCAGGAGGCCGAACGCAGGCCTCCTGAAGTCGCGAAGGTACGGGCGGCGCCTGGACTGGCGCAGCTGTCGCTAGTGGACGGGGTGGTTAATCTTCTGATCGCCAAGCTGTATGGATCACCCACATGGGTTACACAGTAGTTCACCCACATAGGTAACAGTCACGAGGCCAGGGCGCCTGCCCTTAATCGCTAGAACTCGCCTGATAGCTATCAATTACTTCCTGCGCCGCCCGAAACGCATCAATCGCCGCCGGCACCCCGGCATACACCGCGCAATGCAGCAGCGCCTCGCGGATCTCCTCAACGGTGCAACCGTTGTTAAGCGCCCCGCGTACGTGCCCCTTGAGCTCCTGCGGGCACTTGAGCGCGGTCAGGGCCGCCAGGGTGATCAGGCTGCGGGTCTTCAGCGGCAACCCGTCACGGGCCCAGACACTCCCCCAGGCATGCTCGTTGACGAAGTCCTGCAGCGGTTGAGTGAACGCAGTCGCGTTGCCCAGGGCGCGATCGACGAAGGCATCGCCCATCACCTGGCGGCGAATGCCTTCGCCGGTCTGTTTCGTGTCAGCCATGTTGTTTTCCTTAGTGTTGGCGGCGCCAGGCGCGGGCCGTGGTGTACAGCAGCACGACCCCGAGCACGGGCATCACATAGAACAGCATCAGTCGTTCAAGGCGTCCGGCCAGCGGCATGCCAGTGGTGAAGGCCACCACATGCAGGCCGTAGACCAGGTACAGGCACAGGAACACCAGGCCTTCGGCGCGGGTGACCCGGTAGCCGGAATAGAACACCGGCAGGGACAGGGCGGCGACGCCGAGCATTACCGGCAGGTCGAAGTCCAGAGCGTTGGGTGAGATCGACAAGGGCTCGGGGGTGATCACCGCCGTGAGCCCCAGCACCGCCAGCAGGTTGAACAGGTTGCTGCCGATCACCGTGCCCACGGCGATCTCCCGTTCGCCACGCAGGGCCGCGATCAGCGCGGCGGCCAGCTCCGGCAGCGAGGTGCATACGGCCACCACGGTCAGGCCGATGATGCGTTCGGACAGGCCCAGGTCGGTGGCCACCTCCACCACCGCCTCGAGCAACAGGTGGCCAGCCAGGCTCAGAAGGACCAGGCCCACGACGATCTGCAACACCGCAGCGCTCCAGAAGCGCAGCGGGCTGGCATGCAGGGTGCTCGGCGCGGGGTAGGTGCGGGCGTAGTGGCGCGACTGATGCCAGAGCATGGCCAGGTAAGCCAGCAGGCCGAGCAGCAGCAGGCCACCTTCCAGGCGCCCCAGCTGGCCGTTGAGCGCGAGCAGGTACACCAGGGCGCTGGCCAGGATCATCAGCGGGATGTCCAGGCGCACCAGTTGGCGCGACACGCGCAGCGGAATGATCAACGCCGCCAGGCCGAGAATCACCAGCACGTTGAAGATGTTGCTGCCCACGACACTGCCCACCGCCACGTCCGGTGCGCCCTGGTAGGCGGCCTGCAGGCTCACGGTCAGCTGTGGCGCGGTGCTGCCGAAGGCCACCAGGCTCAGGCCGATGATCAGCGGGCGCACATGCAGGCGACCGGCCAGGCGCAGGGCGGCGCGCACCAGCAGTTCGGCGCCGATGATCAGCAGCACGAGGCCCAGGCCCAGTTGCAGCAGGCTGAAGGCGGGAAGGGTGGCCAGGTCGAAAATGGCGAGGGCTCCAGTCAGGTCAATCGTTCAGACCTTGTACCCGGACTCGCGCGGTTCCGCTACGGAGCATGCCGATTTTTTCTGCGGCGGCGCGTGACAGGTCGATCAGCCGGCCTCGGGTATGCGGGCCGCGGTCGTTGATGCGCACCACGACGCTGCGCTGGTTGGCAAGGTTGGTGACCAGCACCTGGCTGCCGAAGGGCAGGCTACGGTGGGCGGCGGTGAGGCCATGCTGGTTGAAGGGTTCGCCGCTGGCGGTGCGTTTGCCGTGGTGGCGGGCGCCGTAGTAGGAGGCGGTGCCGGTCTGGTCGTAACCGCGAGGGTCGATGTCATGGCTGGCGCAGCCGGCCAGGAGCGAGAAGAGGGTGAGGGAGGTGATGGCGCGTCTTAGCAAGTCGGATGCTCCGCTGTTGCCGCTGATCATCGCGGGGCAAGCCCGCTCCCACTGGCGTGGGAGCGGGCTTGCCCCGCGATCGGGATCACCCTTCGAGCTTGGCCTTGAGCAATTGGTTCACTTGCCCCGGGTTGGCCTTGCCTTTCGAGGCTTTCATCGCCTGGCCGACGAAGAAACCGAACATCTTGCCGCGCTTGGCCTCGTCGGCGGCGCGGTACTGTTCGACCTGTTCGGCATTGGCGGCGAGCATCTCGTCGAGCATCTTGTCGATCGCGCCGGTGTCGGTGACCTGCTTGAGACCTTTGCTTGCGATGATGCCGTCGGCATCGCCTTCACCGGCGGCCATGGCCTCGAACACGGTCTTGGCGATTTTGCCGCTGATGGTGTTGTCGCGAATGCGCAGCAGCATACCGCCGAGGTGCTCGGCGCTGACCGGCGACTGGTCGATCTCGACGCCCAGCTTGTTCAGCAGGCTGCCCAGTTCGACCATGACCCAGTTGGCGGCCAGCTTGGCGTCGCCGCCAATCTTCACCACTTGCTCGAAGTAGTCGGCCTGCTCGCGGCTGGAGGCCAGCACGTTGGCGTCGTAGGCCGACAGACCGTACTGGCTCTGGAAGCGCTCGACCTTCTGCGGCGGCAGCTCCGGCAGGGCGGCGCGCACGCTGTCGAGGAAGCTCGGCTCGATGACCACCGGCAGCAGGTCCGGGTCGGGGAAGTAACGGTAGTCGTTGGCTTCCTCCTTGCTGCGCATGGAACGGGTCTCGTCCTTGTTCGGGTCGTACAGGCGGGTTTCCTGCACCACCTTGCCGCCGTCCTCGATCAGGTCAATCTGGCGCTGGATCTCGCTGTTGATCGCCCGCTCGATGAAGCGGAACGAGTTGACGTTCTTGATCTCGCAGCGGGTGCCGAACTCGGTCTGGCCTTTCGGGCGGATCGAGACGTTGCAGTCGCAGCGCAGCGAGCCTTCGGCCATGTTGCCGTCGCAGATGCCCAAGTAGCGCACCAGGGCGTGGATGGCTTTGACGTAGGCCACCGCCTCTTTGGCGCTGCGCATGTCCGGCTCGGAGACGATTTCCAGCAGCGGGGTGCCGGCGCGGTTCAGGTCAATGCCGGTGGCGCCGTTGAAGTCTTCGTGCAGGCTCTTGCCGGCGTCTTCTTCAAGGTGCGCGCGGGTCACGCCGATGCGCTTGATGGTGCCGTCTTCCAGGGCGATGTCCAGGTGGCCCTTGCCGACGATCGGCAGGTCCATCTGGCTGATCTGGTAGCCCTTGGGCAGGTCGGGGTAGAAGTAGTTCTTGCGCGCGAACACGTTGCGCGGGCCGATCTCGGCATTGATCGCCAGGCCGAACATGCACGCCATGCGCACGGCTTCCTGGTTGAGCACCGGCAGCACGCCGGGCATGCCCAGGTCGACCAGGCTGGCCTGGGTGTTCGGCTCGGAGCCGAAGGTGGTGGCGCTGCCGGAGAAGATCTTCGACTGGGTGGCGAGCTGGGTATGAATCTCCAGCCCGATCACAACTTCCCATTGCATGTGTGAACTCCTCAGAAGCCGTTGGGGGCGCGGGTGTGCCAGTCGGTGACTTGCTGGTAACGGTGCGCGATATTGAGCAGGCGGCCTTCCTGGAAGTACGGGGCCAGCAGTTGCACGCCCACCGGCAGGCCGTCGACGAAGCCGGCCGGCATCGACAGGCCCGGCAGGCCCGCCAGGTTGGCGGTGATGGTGTAGAGGTCTTCAAGGTACTCGGCGACCGGGTCGCCGGCCTTGGCGCCGATCTTCCACGCCGGGTTCGGCGTGGTCGGGCCGATGATCACGTCGACTTCTTCGAAGGCGCTCATGAAGTCGTTCTTGATCAGGCGGCGGACCTGCTGCGCCTTGACGTAGTAGGCGTCGTAGTAGCCGGCCGACAGGGCGTAGGTACCGACCATGATGCGGCGCTGCACTTCGGCGCCGAAGCCTTCGCCACGGGATCGCTTGTACAGGTCGGTGAGGTCCTTGGGGGCCTCGCAGCGGTAGCCGAAGCGCACGCCGTCGAAACGCGACAGGTTGGAGGAGGCTTCCGCCGGGGCGATCACGTAGTACGCCGGGATGGCGTGCTGCATGTTCGGCAGGCTGATTTCCTTGACCACCGCGCCGAGCTTCTCCAGCTCCTTGACGCTGGCCTGGACCAGGTCGGCGATGCGCGGGTCGAGGCCGGCGCCGAAGTATTCCTTCGGCAGGCCGATGCGCAGGCCTTGCAGCGAGGCGTTCAGGTTGGCGCTGAAGTCCGGCACCGGCTCGTCGACCGAGGTCGAGTCCTTGGCGTCGAAGCCGGCCATGCCTTGCAGCAGAAGGGCGCAGTCCTCGGCGGTGCGGGCCAGCGGGCCGCCCTGGTCGAGGCTCGAGGCGTAGGCGATCATGCCCCAGCGCGACACGCGGCCGTAGGTCGGCTTCAGGCCGGTGAGGTTGGTCAGCGCCGCCGGCTGGCGGATCGAGCCGCCGGTGTCGGTGCCAGTGGTGGCCGGCAGCAGGCGCGCGGCCACGGCGGCGGCCGAGCCGCCGGACGAGCCGCCCGGCACGTGCTCGAGGTTCCACGGGTTCTTAACCGCGCCGTAGTGGCTGGACTCGTTGGCCGAGCCCATGGCGAATTCGTCCATGTTGGTCTTGCCCAGGGTGACCATGCCAGCCTCGGCCAGCTTGGCGACCACGGTGGCGTCATACGGGGCGGTGAAGTTGTCGAGCATCTTCGAGCCGCAACTGGTACGCACGCCGTTGGTGCAGAACAGGTCTTTGTGGGCGATCGGCGCGCCGAGCAGCGCACCGGTTTCACCGGCGGCGCGACGGGCGTCGGCGGCGCGCGCCTGCTCCAGGGCCTGGGTCTCGGTGACGGTGATGAAGCTGTTGAGCTGCGGGTCGAGCTGCTTGATACGCGACAGCAGGGCGCCGGTCAGTTCTTGCGAGGAGAACGACTTGTCGGCGAGGCCACGGGCGATCTCGGCCAGAGTGAGTTGATGCATGGCAGGCGCTATCCCTTAATCGATGACTTTCGGAACCAGGTACAGACCGTTCTCGGTCGACGGAGCAACGGCCTGGTAGCGGTCGCGCTGGTTGCTTTCGGTGACCTGGTCGGGACGCAGGCGCTGGGTGGTCTCCAGCGGGTGGGCGAGGGGTTCCACGCCGGTGGTGTCGACGGCTTGCATCTGGTCGACCAGCCCGAGAATACTGTTCAAGGCATCGGTGGTGCGTGGCAATTCGCCTTCATTCAGGCCCAGGCGGGCCAGATGGGCGATCTTTTCCACGTCGGAGCGTTGAAGCGCCATGGGGATCTCCAGGAAAACGACAGACGGAATGAGTCCGCAAATGAGGAACATGCTGGGATTCTGGCGGTCAAAGGGCCGCGATCATCGGCAGGCATGCTCGGAAAAACAGCCAATTTAACATATTGGCTCCTTGCCCAAAATCCCTGCCATTGTTAGAGTTTGCCGCACTTTTTTACCCACGCTTTCCCCAGGGTCACTTTCCCATGTTCAAGAAACTGCGTGGCATGTTTTCCAGCGATCTGTCCATCGACCTGGGTACTGCCAACACCCTTATTTACGTGCGTGAGCGCGGTATCGTCCTGAATGAGCCCTCGGTGGTTGCCATCCGTACCCACGGCAACCAGAAAAGCGTCGTCGCAGTCGGGACCGAAGCCAAGCGCATGCTGGGCCGTACGCCTGGCAACATCGCGGCCATCCGCCCGATGAAAGATGGCGTGATCGCCGACTTCAGCGTTTGTGAAAAAATGTTGCAGTACTTCATCAACAAAGTGCACGAAAACAGCTTCCTGCAGCCTAGCCCTCGCGTGCTGATCTGCGTGCCGTGCAAGTCGACCCAGGTCGAGCGTCGTGCTATCCGTGAATCGGCTCTCGGTGCCGGTGCCCGCGAAGTGTTCCTGATCGAAGAGCCGATGGCCGCTGCCATTGGTGCCGGCCTGCCGGTCGAAGAGGCTCGCGGCTCGATGGTCGTCGATATCGGTGGCGGTACCACCGAGATCGCCCTGATCTCGCTCAACGGCGTGGTCTACGCCGAATCCGTGCGCGTCGGCGGCGACCGCTTCGACGAAGCCATCGTCACCTACGTGCGCCGCAACTACGGCAGCCTGATCGGCGAATCCACCGCCGAGCGCATCAAGCAGGAAATCGGTACTGCCTACCCAGGCGGCGAAGTGCGCGAAGTCGACGTCCGTGGCCGCAACCTGGCCGAAGGCGTACCGCGTGCCTTCACCCTGAACTCCAACGAAGTGCTCGAAGCGCTGCAGGAGTCCCTGGCGACCATCGTCCAGGCGGTCAAGAGCGCCCTGGAGCAATCGCCGCCCGAGCTGGCCTCGGACATCGCCGAGCGTGGCCTGGTGCTGACCGGTGGTGGCGCGCTGCTGCGCGACCTCGACAAGCTGCTGGCTCAGGAAACCGGCCTGCCGGTGATCGTCGCCGAAGACCCGCTGACCTGTGTCGCCCGCGGCGGTGGTCGTGCCCTGGAGATGATGGACAAGCACGCCATGGACCTGCTCTCCAGCGAGTGATCGCTGCGCAGTAGCATCCTCAGGTTTACAGGTGGCACGCACAGTGCTACCTGTATGCGCTGTGCTGGCGCCCGCCCGGGCGCCGTTTCCGTCAACCCGCAGCAGGCCGGTGCATTGCTCCATGTCCCATGACCTTCTGAGTCGTCCACGAGGAACGGCCCATTAAACCGCTTTTCTCCAAGGGCCCCTCGCTGGGCGTTCGCCTGCTCGTGCTGGTGGTGATGTCGGTCGCGCTGATGGTGGTCGATTCGCGTTTCGACCTGCTCAAGCCGGTGCGCAGCCAGATGGGCCTGGTGCTGATGGAATCCTACTGGATCACCGATCTGCCGCAGCGCATGTGGCAAGGCGTGGCCGGCCAGTTCGGCAGCCGCACCGAGCTGATCGCCGAGAACGAGAAACTCAAGACCGAGGCCCTGCTGTTGCAGGGGCGCCTGCAGAAGCTGGCGGCCCTGACCGAGCAGAACGTGCGCCTGCGCGAGTTGCTCAACTCCTCGGCGCTGGTCAACGAGAAGGTCGAGGTCGCCGAGCTGATCGGTGTAGACCCCAATCCCTTCACCCACCGCATCCTGATCAACAAGGGCGAGCGCGACGGCGTGTTCCTCGGCCAGCCGGTGCTCGATGCCCGCGGCCTGATGGGCCAGGTGGTAGAGCTGATGCCGTACACCTCGCGGGTGCTGCTGCTCACCGACACTACCCACAGCATTCCGGTACAGGTCAACCGCAACGGTCTGCGCGCTATCGCCAGCGGCACCGGCAACCCGGAGCGCCTCGAGCTGCGCCATGTGGCCGACACCGCCGACATCAAGGAAGGCGACCTGCTGGTCAGCTCCGGCATGGGCCAGCGTTTCCCGGCCGGTTACCCGGTGGCTACGGTCAACGAAGTGATCCACGACTCCGGCCAGCCGTTCGCCATCGTCCGTGCCATTCCGACCGCCGCGCTCAACCGCAGCCGCTACATGCTGTTGGTGTTCAGCGACCGACGCACCCCGGAAGAGCGCGCTACCGAGGCGGCGATTGCCCAGGAAGAGGCCGACCGCCAAGGCGCCGGCCACACTCCGCCAGCGGCCACGCCCGCGACACCCGCGCCGGCCCATGCCGCGCAGCCCGCGCCAGGTACGGCGCCTGCGGCTGCGCCAACGACGGCCAGCCCGGCGTCGGCCCAACCGGCCGCCGCGCCGGCTCAACCCCGGAGACAATAATGGCCAGCACCCGTAGCAGAAACGGCTGGGCCATCTGGCTGACCTTCGCCATCGGCCTGTTGCTCAGCGTCTCGCCCATGCCGCAGTTCATGGAAGTATTCCGGCCCATGTGGCTGGCCCTGCTGCTGGCCTTCTGGACCCTCGCCGTGCCCGGCAAGGTCGGCATGACCACGGCATTCCTGCTCGGCCTGGCCGAGGACGTGCTGTACGGCACCCTGCTTGGCCAGAATGCCCTGATTCTCACCCTGATCACCTTCCTGGTGCTGTCGTTGCAGCAGCGCCTGCGCATGTTCCCCATGTGGCAGCAGAGCCTGGTGATCCTGGTGATCTTCGGCATCGCCCAGCTGATCCAGCTGTGGCTGAGCGCGCTCACCGGCAATCGCCTGCCGACCCTGGCCCTGGTCTGGTCGGCGGTGATCAGTGCCCTGCTCTGGCCCTGGGTGAGTTTCGCCCTGCGCGGCCTGCGCGTTCGCCTGCACATTCATTGACGGCCCGCCGCCACTGACAGGGAGATGTCCATATGACTCAGCTGTACCTGGCCTCCGGTTCGCCGCGCCGGCGTGAACTGCTGACCCAGATCGGCGTGCCGTTCACCGTCGTCAGCGCGCCCATCGATGAAACCCCGCTGCCGGGCGAAGCCCCGGCGGCCTATGTCGAGCGCCTGGCCCAGGCCAAGGCCGTGGCGGGCTTCGCCCACACCGACGGCGCCGGGGTGGTATTGGGCGCCGACACTACCGTGGTGCTCGATGGCCAGATCCTCGGCAAGCCGGAGAACCGCGAGCAGGCGCTGGCCATGCTTGGCGACCTGTCCAAGCGCGAGCACCAGGTGCTCACCGCCGTGGCGCTGACCGACGGCCAGCGCAGCATCAGCCGCTGCGTCAGCACCACCGTGCGTTTTCGCACCATCTCCTTCGAGGAAGCACTGCGCTACTGGGACAGCGGCGAACCGGTCGACAAGGCCGGCGGCTATGCCATCCAGGGCCTGGGCGCGGTGTTCGTCAGCGCTATCGAAGGCAGCTACTCGGCCGTGGTCGGCCTGCCCCTGAGCGAGACTGCCGAGCTGCTCGAACAGTTCGCCATCCCCTGTTGGCAGCAGCAAGAGGACACGACACCGCGTTAGGGCCTTTACATTTCGTACCGAGCCTAGCCAGCCATCCCGCAGCGATCCATCATTACCCAAGACCTTTGACGAGAGCCTGCCATGAGTGAAGAGATCCTGATCAACATCACCCCGATGGAGTCACGCGTGGCGGTGGTGGAGAACGGCGTCCTGCAGGAGGTGCACGTTGAGCGCACCCAACGCCGTGGCATCGTCGGCAACATCTACAAGGGCAAGGTGGTGCGGGTCCTGCCGGGCATGCAGGCGGCATTCGTCGACATCGGCCTGGAGCGGGCGGCGTTCATCCATGCCTCGGAGATCTCCCAGCGCGAAGGCTCGGCGGTGGAGAACATCACCGCGCTGGTGCACGAAGGCCAGGCGCTGGTGGTGCAAGTCACCAAGGACCCCATCGGCAGCAAGGGCGCGCGCCTGACCACCCAGCTGTCGATTCCGTCGCGCTACCTGGTGTACATGCCACGCAGCAGCCATGTCGGCATTTCCCTGAAGATCGAGGAAGAAGCCGAGCGCGAGCGCCTCAAGCAGGTGGTCACCGACTGCATGGCCCAGGAAGACATGAAGGACGCCGGTGGTTTCATCCTGCGCACCGCCGCCGAGGGCGCCCGCGCCGAGGACATCCTCCAGGACATCCGCTACCTGCGCCGCCTGTGGGAGCAGATCGGTTCGCAGATCAAGACCTGCGGGGCGCCCGTGGTCATCTACGAGGACCTTGGCCTGGCCCTGCGCACCCTGCGTGACCTGGTCAACCCCAAGATCGAGAAGATCCGCATCGACTCGCGGGAAACCTTCCAGAAGACCACGCAGTTCGTCGCCGAGCTGATGCCGGAGATCGCTGATCGCCTGGAGCATTACCCCGGCGAGCGGCCGATCTTCGACCTGTATGGCGTGGAAGACGAGATCCAGCGCGCCCTCGAGCGCAAGGTGCCGCTCAAGTCGGGCGGCTACCTGGTGGTCGACCCGGCCGAGGCGATGACCACCATCGACGTCAATACCGGGGCGTTCGTCGGCCATCGCAACCTCGAAGAGACCATCTTCAAGACCAACCTCGAGGCTGCTACCGCCATTGCCCGACAACTGCGCCTGCGCAATATCGGCGGGATCATCATCATCGACTTCATCGACATGGAGGACGAGGAGCACCAGCGTCAGGTCCTGCGCACCCTGGAAAAGCAGCTCGAACGCGACCATGCCAAGACCAACATCATCGGCATCACCGAGTTGGGCCTGGTGCAGATGACCCGCAAGCGCACCCGCGAAAGCCTCGAGCAGGTGCTGTGCGAGCCCTGCGCGGCGTGCCAGGGGCGCGGCAAGCTGAAAACCCCCGAGACGATCTGTTACGAAATTTTCCGCGAGATCCTGCGCGAGGCCCGCGCCTATCAGGCCGAGGGCTATCGGGTACTGGCCAACCAGAAAGTGGTGGACCGCCTGCTCGATGAAGAGTCGGGCAACGTCGCCGAGCTGGAAGCGTTCATCGGGCGAACCATCCGCTTCCAGGTGGAGTCCATGTATTCCCAGGAACAATATGATGTGGTGCTGCTCTGACCTTCGCTAAAGGCGGTCGCCCCATGGACGGGCTGGCAAATCGCTATTCACCGGCCATAGTTAAGGGACGACTTGGAGGGCCATGGCCATGGAACGTCTGACCCGCGTTCTGGGCGCCTTGACCCGCTGGGGGCTGGGGATCTGCGCCCTGCTGGCGGTGCTGGTGGCGCTGTATGTCAGCCTCGGTCGGCAACTGGTACCCCTGGTCGCCGAATACCGTGCCGACGCCGAACTCAAGGCCGAACAGGCCTTGGGCATGCCCGTGCACGTCGGTGCCCTGGAAGGGCGCTGGAGTGGCCTGGCGCCGGTGTTGCGCGTGCGCGACCTGCAGCTGGGCGAAGGCAAGGCGGCCTTGCGCCTGGACGACGTCAAGCTGGTGCCCGACCTGTGGGCCAGCCTCAAGGCCCGCGAAGTGCGCCTGGCGCGCATCCAGCTCAGTGGGCTGCAACTGATCCTGCGCGAACGCGAGCAGGGCGCCTGGACCCTCGAAGGCCTGCCGCAGCAGGATGATGCGCCGCTCGACCCGGCCGATGTGCTCAAGCGCCTGCGCCAACTGGGGCGGATCGATGTATTCGACAGCCAGGTCACCCTGCATCCCTGGCAGCGCGATCCTCTGACCCTCACCTATGTCAGCCTGGGATTGCAGGCCGGAGCGTCGCGCCAGAGCGTCGACCTGCGCGCCACGCTGCCCGATGGCCAGCCCCTGGCCCTTAGCCTGAACAGTCGTGCCACCGCCAAGACCTGGCGCGACGGCCGCGTGCAGGCCTACCTGAGCCTGCCACAAAGCGATTGGGCGCGCTGGCTGCCGCCGCAGCTGCTGGGCCAGTGGCAGGCCGACACCCTGCGTGCCGGTGGCGAGTTCTGGATCGACTGGAGCAAGGGGCAGTTGCAGCAGGCGATGGTTCGCCTCAACGCCCCACAGCTCAAGGGCGCCTACACCGGGCGCAAGGCCATTACCCTGGACAACCTGGCTCTGTCGGCCTGGTTCCAGCGCCAGGACCAGGGCTTTGACGTCGTCGTCGACTCCCTGGCCATGAGCCTGGGCAAGACCCGCTGGGAGTCGCACCTGCAGCTGGCGCAGCGTCCTGGCCAGAGCCCGGCCGAGGAAAGCTGGCAGGTGCAGGCCGATCGCCTCGACCTGACCCCGCTGACCTCGGTGATCGACGCCCTGGCGCCGTTGCCGGACAAGCTGATGACGGTGGTCGACGCGCTCAAGGTGACCGGCGCCCTGCGCAACGTGCGCTTGGACATCCGCCCCAAGGCCGAGGGCGACCAGCGGTTGCAGTTCGCCGCCAACCTGGAGAAAGTCGGCTTCGACGCCTATCACGGCGCGCCGGCCGCCGGCAACGTCAGCGGCGCCATCAGCGGTGATCTCGGGCACGGCGAACTGCGCCTGGATACCCAGGCCTTCATGCTGCATCTGTATCCGATCTTCGGCAAACCCTGGCATTACCCGAAAGCCAACGCGCGGCTGACCTGGACCCTGGACAAGGAAGCCTTCACCCTGGTCGCCCCCTACATCAAGGTGCTGGGTGACGAGGGCAAGATCGCCGCGGACTTCCTGATTCGCATCCATCTGCAACCGGGCCATGAAGACTACATGGACCTGCGCGTCGGCCTCACCGAGGGCGACGGTCGCTACACCGCCAAGTACCTGCCCGAGGTGCTCAGCCCGGCCCTGGACGAATGGCTGCGCAGCGCCATCGTCAAGGGCAATGTCGACGAGGGCTACTTCCAGTACCAGGGCTCGCTGCACCACAATGCGCCGCCCCATGCCCGCGATATCAGCCTGTTCTTCAAGGTCCACGACGCCGCGCTGGATTTCCAGCCGGGTTGGCCGCAGGTGCAGCAGGTCGACGGCAATGTCTACATCGAAGACACCGGCGTGCGCATCCACGCCCGCAAAGGGCTGCTGCTGGACACCCGGGTCAGCGATGTCAGTGTCGACATTCCCCATGTCGAGGGCGACCAGCACAGCCACCTGTTCCTCGACGGAGACTTCGACGGCAGCCTTGGCGATGGCCTGAAGATCCTCAAGGAGGCGCCCATCGGCACGGGAGAGATCTTTGCAGGTTGGGAGGGTGAAGGCCCGCTCAAAGGCAAGGTCAAGCTCGATATCCCCCTGGCCCATGGGCAACGGCCCAAGGTGCTGGTGGACTTCTCGACCAGCGACGCAACCCTGAAAGTGGCGCCGCCAAGCCTGGAACTGACTCAGCTCAAAGGCGATTTCACGTTCGATTTCGACAAGGGCCTTAGCGGCAACGGCATTAGCCTGCATGCCTTCGGCAAGCCGGTGACCGCGCAGATCACCGCCGAAGGACAGGGCGGGCAGATCCAGACCCGCATCAACGCCAACGGCCAGGTCGGCCTCAAGGTCCTGACTGACTGGTTGCAGTACCAGCAGCCGCTGCCGGCCTCGGGCGAGTTGCCCTATCAGTTGCAGGTGACATTCGGCGGCCGAGACAACCGCTTGAGTGTCAGCTCCTCGCTCAAGGGCCTGGCCATCGACTTGCCGGCCCCCTTTGGCAAGGCCGCCGGGGAAACCCGTGACAGCCGCTTCGGCCTGACCCTGCAAGGCCCCGAGCGGCGCATCGACGCCAGCTACGCCGACCTTGCCCGCTTCGCCTACGCCGCGCCCGCCGACAAGCTGGCCCAGGGGCGTGGCGAACTGTTGCTGGGTACGGGCGACGCCAGCCTCCCAAGTGGCCAGGGCCTGCGTGTGCGTGGCCGGCTCGAGACCCTGGACCTGGCGCCCTGGCAGCAACAGATGGAGCGCCTGGCCGGCAAGGACCCGGGCGGCAGCGCCCGGCAGAACCTGCAGAGCGTGGACCTGAGCATCGGCCAGCTCAAGGCCTTCGGCATGGACCTCAACCAGGCGGTGATCCGCCTGATGCGCGGCGGTCCGGCCTGGGACCTGCGCCTGGACAGCAAGGAAGTCATCGGCAACGCGCGCATTCCCGATGCCAAGGTCACGCCCATGACCATCCGCCTGCAGAGCCTGCGTCTGCCGCCCGCCGACCCGAACGAAGCCCAGGACGAACATGCGCCGGATCCGTTGGCCGGGGTCGACCCGCGCAAGGTGCCGCCGCTGGACCTGACCATCGACAAGCTGTACCGCGGTGACGACCTGTTCGGCAGCGCCAACCTGAAGCTGCGCCAGACGCCCAAAGGCATGGCCATGAACGATATCGACCTGGACCTCAAGGGCCTGCACATCGATGGCAGCGGTGGCTGGGAAGGGGAGCCGGGCAGCAGTTCGAGCTGGTACAAGGGCCGGCTGGATGGCAAGAACCTGGGGGATGTGCTCAAGGCCTGGGGCTTCGCGCCTACCGTCACCAGCCGCGACTTCCGCATGGACGTGGACGGCCGCTGGCCGGGCTCGCCGGCCTGGGTCAGCCTCAACCGTTACTCCGGCAGCCTCGACGCGGCGTTGCGCAGTGGCCAGTTCGTCGAGGTCGAGGGCAGCGCCCAGGCCTTGCGGGTGTTCGGGCTGCTCAACTTCAACTCCATCGGCCGGCGCCTGCGCCTGGACTTCTCCGACCTGTTCAGCAAGGGCCTGGCCTATGACCGGGTCAAGGGGTTGCTGGTGGCCAGCGAAGGGGTCTACGTGACCCGTGAGCCGATCACCGTCACCGGGCCGTCGAGCAACTTCGAGCTCGACGGCACCATGGATTTTGTCCGTGATCGGATCGATGCCAAGCTGTTGGTGACGCTGCCGGTGACCAACAACTTGCCGCTGGCCGCGCTGATCGTCGGCGCGCCGGCGATCGGTGGCGCGTTGTTCCTGGTCGACCGCCTGATCGGTGACCGGGTGGCGCGTTTCGCCAGTGTGCACTATCGCGTCGAAGGTCCGGTCAAAGAGCCTAAAATCACCTTTGTGAAACCTTTCGACAAATAACCTGGGGTGGTCATGACGTCAGCTGTGATCCAGATGGTCAGCCAGGACGATGTGCTGGCCAACCTGCAACGTGCCACGGCACTGCTCGAGCAGGCCGCCGCAGGTGGCGCGCGCCTGGCGGTGCTGCCGGAGAACTTCGCCGCCATGGGCCGTCGCGACGCGGCGGCCATCGGTCGGGCCGAAGCGCTGGGCGAGGGGCCGATCCTGCCCTGGTTGAAACGCACCGCCCGCGACCTCAGGTTATGGATAGTCGCCGGTACCTTGCCGCTGCCCCCGGTCGGCCAGCCGCAAGCCAAGGCCCACGCCTGTTCGCTGCTGGTCGATGAGCACGGCGAGATCGCCGCCCGCTACGACAAGCTGCACCTGTTCGATGTGGATGTGGCCGACAACCGCGGTCGTTACCGCGAGTCGGACGACTACGCCCACGGCAGCCAGGTGGTGGTGGCCGACACGCCCGTGGGCCGGCTGGGCCTGTCGGTGTGCTACGACCTGCGCTTCCCTGAGCTGTACAGCGCCTTGCGTGCCGCCGGGGCCGAACTGATCAGCGCGCCGGCGGCGTTCACCGCGGTGACCGGAGCGGCGCATTGGGAAGTACTGATTCGCGCACGGGCCATCGAGACCCAGTGCTATGTATTGGCGGCCGCCCAGGGCGGCCTGCATCCGGGGCCGCGGGAAACCCACGGCCAGGCGGCGATCGTCGACCCCTGGGGGCGGATCGTCGCGCAACAGGCGCGGGGCGAAGCGGTATTGCTCGCCACGCGCGACAGTGAAGAACAGGCGTCCATCCGGGCGCGCATGCCGGTGGTTACGCACCGGCGCTTTTTCTCGCAGGACGCCTTGCGGCCTGCGCACACCTCGGAGTGACTATGAGCGAGATTTTATCCACCGTCAGCGAGCAGCTCCTGGTCCCGGGCGGCCTGACCCTCGACAGCCTGCAGACGGTGCTGGGCGAGCTGGCCGGCCCCGGCATCGATGCCGCCGACTTGTATTTCCAGGGCCAGATCTCGGAAACCTGGGCGCTGGAGGACGGCATCGTCAAAGAGGGCAGCTTCAACCTCGACCAGGGCGTGGGCGTGCGCGCCCAGTCCGGCGAGAAGACCGGCTTCGCCTACAGCAACGCGATCAACCTCGAAGCCCTGACCTCGGCGGCCCGCGCCGCCCGTTCGATCTCCCGTGCCGGGCAGGATGGCAAGGTGCAGGCGTTCCGCAGCCAGGATGTGACTGCCCTGTATGCGTCTGACAATCCCCTGGATGTGCTGAGCCGCGCCGAGAAGGTCGACCTGCTCAAGCGCGTCGATGCCGCCACCCGCGCCCTCGATCCGCGCATCCAGCAGGTCAGCGTGAGCATGGCCGGGGTCTGGGAGCGGATCCTGGTCGCCGCCGCCGATGGCAGCCTGGCCGCCGATGTACGTCCGCTGGTGCGTTTCAACGTCAGCGTGATCGTCGAGCAGAACGGTCGTCGCGAGCGCGGCGGGCAGGGCGGTGGCGGGCGTACCGACTACCGCTACTTCACCGAGGAGCGGGTGATGGGCTATGCCCGCGAGGCGTTGCGCCAGGCGCTGGTCAACCTCGAGGCCATTCCGGCGCCGGCCGGCACGCTGCCGGTGGTGCTTGGCCCGGGCTGGTCCGGGGTGCTGCTGCACGAGGCGGTCGGTCACGGTTTGGAAGGCGACTTCAACCGCAAGGGCAGTTCGGCGTTCAGTGGGCGTATCGGCGAGCAAGTGGCCTCGAAGCTGTGCACCATTGTCGACGACGGTACCCTGGAGGGCCGCCGCGGCTCGCTCAGCATCGACGACGAAGGCACCCCGACCGAATGCACCACGCTGATCGAGAACGGCATCCTCAAGGGCTACATGCAGGACAAGCTCAACGCCCGCCTGATGGGCATGGCGGTGACGGGCAACGGCCGGCGTGAATCCTACGCCCACCTGCCGATGCCGCGCATGACCAACACCTACATGCGTGCTGGCGACAGCGACCCGGAGGAAATCATCCGCTCGGTGAAGAAGGGCATCTATTGCGCCAACCTTGGCGGTGGCCAGGTGGACATCACCAGCGGCAAGTTCGTGTTCTCCACCAGCGAGGCCTACCTGATCGAGGACGGCAAGATTACCGCGCCGGTGAAGGGCGCGACGCTGATCGGCAATGGTCCGGAGGCGATGAGGGGTGTGTCGATGGTCGGCAACGACCTGGCGCTGGACAGCGGCGTGGGTACGTGCGGCAAGGATGGGCAGTCGGTGCCGGTAGGCGTTGGCCAGCCGACCCTGAAGCTGGATGCGATCACTGTCGGTGGTACAGGGGCTTGATGATCAATCGCGGGGCAAGCCCGCTCCCACAGATGCCTGCAAAGGCAGCGTGGGAGCGGGCTTGCCCCGCGATGGCCTCAACGCAGACCGCGCTGGACCTCGTCGAGGTCGCGGATGTACTTGAACACTTTACGCGCAGCCGCAGGCGGCTTGTTCCGCGCCTTCTCGTGCTGGGCATGACGGATCAGCGAGCGCAGGTGCTGGCGATCGGTGTCGGGGAACTCGTTGACGAAGCGTTCGAGGTCCTCGTCGTTGCCGTCGATCAGGCGATCGCGCCAGCGCTCGAGGCCGTGAAAGCGCTCGTTGTACTGGCGGGTCGAGCTGTCGACCTGCTCGAGCACGGCATGGATGGCGTCAAGGTCCTGCACGCGCATCAGCTTGCCGACGAACGACATGTGGCGTTTGCGGGCGCCGTGGGCGGTGTGCTTGCTGGCCTCTTCCAGCGCCTTGCGCAGCTCGTCGGTCAACGGCAGGCGGGCCAGGGTGTCGGCCTTGAGGGTGGTGAGGCGCTCACCGAGCTCGACCAGCGCATGCAGCTCGCGCTTGATCTGGGTTTTGCTTTTTTCGCCGTCGAAGGCGTCGTCGTAAGAATCAACCATGGGGGCAGTCCGCAGGAAATCGCCGCCATGATAACCAGTCGGGGGCCGCTTGTCCGGCCCGGTCGTAGAATGACCCACGCCGTACGCAGAATTTTCAGTGGAGAGAACCATGAGTGCAGTCCAGAGCGTAGGCCCCAAGGACCTGCCGGCGTTGCAGGAACAGGTCGAGGCGATCGTCGCCGAGGCGCGCCGCCAGGGCGCCAGCGCGTGCGAAGTGGCGGTGTCGCTGGAGCAGGGCCTGTCCACCACGGTGCGCCAGCGCGAAGTCGAGACGGTCGAGTTCAACCGCGACCAGGGCTTCGGCATCACCCTCTACGTTGGCCAGCGCAAGGGTTCGGCCAGCACCTCGGCCAGCGGCCCTGAGGCGATCCGCGAGACCGTCGCGGCGGCCCTGGCAATCGCCAAGCATACCTCCGAGGACGCGTGTTCGGGGCTGGCCGATGCCGCCTTGATGGCCCGCGAGATCCCTGATCTGGACCTGTACCACGACTGGGACATCGAGCCGGAGAAGGCCATCGAGATGGCGCTGGCCTGCGAGGCGGCGGCGTTCGACGCCGACAAGCGCATCCTCAACGCTGATGGCACCACCCTCAATACCCATCAGGGCGTGCGGGTCTATGGCAACAGCCACGGCTTCATCGGCGGCTACGCGTCCACCCGGCACAGCCTGAGCTGCGTGATGATCGCCGAGGCCGAAGGGCAGATGCAGCGCGACTACTGGTACGACGTCAATCGCCAGGGCAACCTGCTGGCCGACCCGCGCAGCATCGGCCAGCGCGCCGCGCAACGCGCCGCCAGCCGTCTGGGCGCGCGTCCGGTGCCGACCTGCGAGGTGCCGGTGCTGTTCTCGGCGGAGCTTGCCGGCGGCCTGTTCGGCAGCTTCCTGTCGGCGATTTCCGGCGGCAACCTGTACCGCAAGTCGTCGTTCCTCGAAGGCACCCTCGGCCAGCGCCTGTTCCCCACCTGGCTGACCCTTGATGAGCGTCCACACATCCCGCGTGCGCTGGGCAGCGCGGCGTTCGACGGCGATGGCCTGGCCACCTACGCCAAGCCGTTCGTCGACAAGGGCGAGCTGGTGTCCTACATCCTGGGCACCTATTCCGGGCGCAAGCTGAGCCTGCCGAGCACCGCCAACGCCGGGGGCGTGCATAACCTGTTCGTCACCCACGGTGTGGAAGACCAGGCGGCATTGATTCGCCGCATGGGTCGCGGCCTGCTGGTGACCGAGCTGATGGGGCATGGCCTGAACATGGTGACCGGTGACTATTCTCGTGGTGCGGCGGGCTTCTGGGTCGAAAACGGCGAGATCCAGTTCCCGGTCCAGGAAGTGACCATCGCCGGCAATATGAAGGATATGTTCCAGCAGATCGTGGCGATCGGCAGCGATATCGAGACCCGCAGCAATATCCACAGTGGCTCGGTGCTGATCGAACGGATGACGGTGGCAGGCAGCTGATCGGCGCTCTGTCATCAGCAGGGAATTAGCGGTGCGTGCGAGCGGGCTTGTCCCGCGGTAATCTTACCTGCAATCGCGAGGCAAGCTCGCTCCCACGCTGCCCTGCTCATACCTTGTAAAAGACCCGGCCATCGCGCCGGGTTTCTTTTGCCCATTGCTCGACTTGAACTGATTCTAGTTATCACATAATAATGAATATCATTATCCAGTAACCCGGCGATGATGTTCATGAAATCCGTCCTCCACGAACTGCCTTACCTGGAAAACTGGCGCTGGCTCAGCCGGCGCATCCGCTGCGCGCTCGAACCCGACGAGCCGCGTCTGATCGAGCATTACCTGGCCGAAGGCCGCTACCTGGTGTGCTGCACCGAAACCTCGCCCTGGACCGTGGCGCTGACCGCCTTCCGCCTGCTGTTGGATACCGCCAACGATCGCATGCTGCCGTGGCATTGGCGCTGCCTGTGCCTGGACCAGGCCTGGCGGCCCTTGCTCGACCTGCGCAACCTCGATCGCCGCGAACAAAACCTGCGCTGGCAGCCCTACGCGATGCAGCTCGCCAACAGCGTGCTGCTGCCGTCGATTTCTCCCGAAGAACTGATGCAAGGACTTGAAGATGAGTGATACCCGTATCGAGCGTGACAGCATGGGCGAACTGCAGGTGCCGGCCCAGGCCCTGTACGGTGCCCAGACCCAGCGCGCGGTCGACAACTTCCCGGTCAGCGGCAAGCCGATGCCGGCCCAGTTCATCCGTGCCTTGCTGCTGGCCAAGGCGGCTGCGGCCAAGGCCAACGTCGAGCTGTCCCAGCTGAGCGCGGGGCAGGGCGAGGCCATCGTCAGGGCGGTGGAGCAACTGCTGGCCGGCGACTTCATCCAGCACTTCCCGGTGGATGTGTTCCAGACCGGTTCCGGCACCAGTTCGAACATGAACGCCAACGAGGTCATCGCCACCCTGGCCAGCCGCGTGCTGGGCGAGCCGGTCAATGCCAACGACCACGTCAACTGTGGCCAGAGCAGCAACGACATCATCCCCACCACCATCCACGTCAGCGCCGCCCTGGCCCTGCACGAGCAATTGTTACCGGCCCTGCGCCACCTCACCCAGGTGATCGAGGCCAAGGCGGTCGAAGTGCACAAGCACGTGAAGACCGGCCGCACCCACCTGATGGATGCCATGCCGGTGCGCATGAGCCAGGTGCTCGAAGGCTGGGCCGCGCAGGTCAAGGGCGCCCAGGCGCATATCGAAGCCACCCTGCCGAGCCTGCAGGCCTTGGCTCAGGGCGGTACTGCCGTGGGCACCGGCATCAACGCCCACCCGCAGTTCGCCGCAGGCTTTGCCCGCCAGTTAAGTGGCCTGACCCAGGTCAAGTTCACCCCCGGCGAGAACCTGTTCGCCCTGATCGGCTCCCAGGACACCGCCGTGGCCCTGTCCGGCCAGCTCAAGACCGCCGCCGTGGCGCTGATGAAGATCGCCAACGACCTGCGCTGGATGAACTCCGGCCCGCTCGCCGGCCTCGGTGAAATCGAGTTGCAGGGTCTGCAGCCGGGCTCGTCGATCATGCCGGGCAAGGTCAACCCGGTGATCCCGGAGGCCACCGCCATGGTCGCGGCCCAGGTGATCGGCAACGATGCCACCATCGCCGTGGCCGGGCAGTCGGGCAACTTCGAGCTCAACGTGATGCTGCCGGTGATCGCCCGCAACCTGCTGGAAAGCATCGAGCTGATGGCCAACGTCAGCCGCCTGCTGGCCGACAAGGCCATCGCCAGCTTCAAGGTCAACGAAACCAAGCTCAAGGAGGCGCTGTCGCGCAACCCGATCCTGGTCACTGCGTTGAACCCGATCATCGGCTACCTCAAGGCCGCCGAGATCGCCAAGACCGCCTACAAGCAGGGGCGCCCGATCATCGACGTGGCGCTGGAGCACACCGACTTGTCGCGTGACCAGCTCGAGGCGCTGCTGGATCCGGAAAAACTCACTGCCGGCGGCATCTGAGCCCGGGCCGCCCAGGAGACACGTCATGCAGCACTGGAAACACACCACGCAAGACGCCAACCGCCTGTTCGAGCAGGGCGAGCTGGTCGATGCCCGAGAACACTACCTGCAAGCCCTGGCCCTGGCCCAGGTGCTGTTCGAGCGCTGGCATGACGTCGACGAGGCGGTGGCCGCACTGGTCATCGCCCATCACAACCTGGCCGACCTGCACCTGCGCCTGAACCAGCCGCAGGAAAGCGCCGACTATCTGTGCGCGGCGCACCAGCGGCTGCTCCAGGCCAGTCAGGACCCGCGCCTGCCCCAGGCCCTGCGCGACGCCGCGTTACGCCATAGCGGGCGCACCTACACCGAGTTGCTGAGCTTCATCGCCGAATACGGCCAATACCCGCGTACCGAGCGCCTGCTCAATCGGCAGGCTCCGGTGACCAGCGAGCTGGTCGTATATACGGATATCACTGATCGCACACCTGCCTACGGAATCCACTGACATGCCGCATACCTTGCCTGCGTTGCCCTATGCCTACGATGCGCTGGAGCCGCACATCGACACCCAGACCATGGAGATTCACCACAGCAAGCATCACCAGACCTATATCAACAATCTCAACGCCGCCATCGAGGGCACCGAGTGGGCCGAGTGGCCCGTGGAGCAGTTGGTGGGCGCGGTCAGGCAACTGCCCGAGAAGCTCCAGGGCGCGGTGATCAACCAGGGCGGTGGGCATGCCAACCACACCCTGTTCTGGACCGTCATGTCGCCCAAGGGCGGCGGCCAGCCGGCAGGGCAGGTGGCCAAGGCCATCGATGCGCAGCTCGGCGGTTTCGAGGCGTTCAAGGAGGCCTTCACCAAGGCCGCGCTGACCCGTTTCGGCAGCGGCTGGGCCTGGTTGAGCGTGACCCCGCAGAACACGCTGGTAGTTGAGAGCAGCGGCAACCAGGACAGCCCGCTGATGCACGGCAACACGCCGATCCTTGGCCTGGACGTGTGGGAGCACGCCTACTACCTGAAGTATCAGAACCGTCGTCCGGAATACATTGGCGCTTTCTACAACGTGGTCGACTGGGCCGAAGTGGAACGTCGCTACCTTGAAGCCCTGAAGTGAGCCTGACCGGTATGCGTGCCGAGGTGATGTCTGTCAGCAGTGTGCGCCTGTTCCGCCTGGCGCTTGGGACCATGCTGTTGCTGGTTGGCACCGCATTGTTGGTGGCACGCGGCATCGCCTGGCTGGACCTGGAACCGCGCATGTTGCGTGCCCTTGAGGGCGGCGCATTGTGCGCACTGGGGACGGCGTTGGGCGCGGTACCGGTGCTGGTGATCCGCAACATGCCGGTGGCCGTGGCCGATACCTTGCTTGGCTTCGGTGCCGGCGTGATGCTGGCGGCCACCGCGTTCTCGCTGATCATGCCCGGGCTGGATGCGGCCCAATCCATCGGTTTCAGCCCGTGGGGCGCCGGTGGCCTGATCAGCGGCGGCCTGCTGTTCGGCGCGCTGTGCCTGTTCCTGGTCGACCTCAAGGTCTCTGGTGCTTCGCCAGAAGCCCTGGTCGGCAGCGATCAGCAACCGGTGATCGCGGCGCGAATCTGGTTGTTCGTCATCGCCATCATTGCCCATAACATCCCCGAAGGCATGGCCATTGGCGTGTCTGCTGGCGGTGGCATGCCCGATGCCGACAGCCTGGCCATGGGCATCGCGCTTCAGGATGTGCCGGAGGGTCTGGTAATCGCGCTGGTGCTGGCCGGGGCCGGCATGTCGCGGTTCAAGGCGTTCCTGATCGGCGCGGCGTCCGGGTTGGTCGAACCGCTGGCCGCGGTGATCTGCGCCTGGCTGGTGAACATCGCCGAACTGTTGCTACCGCTGGGCTTGGCCTGTGCGGCGGGGGCGATGCTGCTGGTGGTGACCCAGGAGATCATTCCCGAATCGCGCAGCAACGGGCATCACCGCCTGGCGAGCCTGGGGCTGTGTGCCGGGTTCTGCCTGATGATGGTGATGGACACGGCGCTGTCTTGAGCCCGGCACATTCCCTGTAGGAGCGTGCGCAGTCGTTAACGGCGCTTACTCGCCTTCGTCGAAGAAGTTCTCGATCAACGCGACCAGTGCATCCATGGCCTCACCGTCCTGTTCGCCCTCGGTGTGCAGGTGCACCGGCGTGCCCTTGCCGGCGGCGAGCATCATCACCGCCATGATGCTCTTGCCGTCCACCAGCTTGTCCGGTGCGCGGCCGACCCGTACCTGGCAGGGAAAGCGACCGGCCACGCCGACGAACTTGGCGGCCGCCCGCGCATGCAGGCCCAGCTTGTTGATGATGGTGATTTCGCGGGCGGGCATCGTGGGGCGGATCCTGTGGGCTAGAGGTCGCGGTGGCGGACCTGGACGTTTTTCAGGGATTGCTGGAGCAGTTGGCCAAGCCGTTCGGTGATGTACACCGAGCGGTGGTGGCCGCCGGTACAGCCGATGGCGATGGTGACGTAAGCGCGGTTGCTGGCGGCGAAGCGCGGCAGCCACTTGAGCAGGTAGCCGGAGATGTCCTGGAACATTTCCTCGACGTCCGGCTGGGCGGCCAGGTAATCAATTACCGGCTGTTCGAGGCCGGAATGCTCACGAAGTTCCGGCTTCCAGTACGGATTGGGTAGGCAGCGCACGTCGAACACCAGGTCGGCGTCCACCGGCATGCCACGCTTGAAACCGAATGACTCGACCAGGAACGCGGTGCCTGGCTCGGGCTGGTTGAGCAGGCGCAGCTTGATCGAATCGCGCAGTTGATAGAGGTTCAGGCTGGTGGTGTCGATCTTCAGGTCGGCGAGGTCGGCGATCGGGCCGAGCAGCTCGCTTTCCACGCGGATCGCCTCGGCCAGCGAACGGCTGTCGTTGGTCAGCGGGTGGCGGCGGCGGGTTTCCGAGAAGCGCTTGAGCAGGGTGTCTTCGTCGGCGTCCAGGTACAGCACGTCGCACTGGATATGGCGCGAACGTGCATCTGTCAGCAGTTCGGGGAAGCGTGACAGGTGGCTGGGCAGGTTGCGCGCATCAATGGACACAGCGACCTTCGGTTGCAGCAGCTCGGTGTTGAGCAGCGCGTTTTCCGCCAGCTGCGGCAGCAGCCCGGCGGGCAGGTTGTCGATGCAGTAGTAGCCGTTGTCTTCCAGCACGTCGAGGGCGGTACTCTTACCGGAGCCGGAGCGGCCGCTGACGATGATCAGGCGCATGTTCAGTGCTCGTTCTGTACGTCCAGGACGACCTGGTAAAGGGTCTCGCTGCTGTCGGCGGCACGTAGGCGATCGCGGACCTCCTTGCGATCTAGCATGCTGGCGATCTGACGCAGCAGTTCAAGGTGGGCATCGGTGGCAGCTTCCGGGACCAGCAGGACGAACAGCAGGTCGACCGGGGCACCATCGATGGCGTCATAATCAATGGGGGCATCCAGGTGCAGCAGGGCGCTTACTGGCGCGCTGCAACCCACAAGCCGGCAGTGCGGAATGGCGATGCCATTGCCAAAACCGGTGGAGCCGAGTTTTTCCCGAGCGATGAGCTTGTCGAAGACATCTTGCATCTCCAGCTCGGGTACTTGCTCGGCGATCAGGGTGGCGACCTTTTCCAGGGCGCGCTTCTTGCTGCCGCCCGGCACGTTCACGAGTGAACGGCCGGGGGTCAGGATGGTTTCAAGTCGGATCATGGATGAGGGGGATCAGCGGGCGGCTGCGCCTTGCAGCAGGCTTTGCTGTTTTTCCTTGTGTTTTTTCAGTTGGCGATCGAGTTTGTCGGCCAGGGCGTCGATCGCCGCGTACATGTCTTGGTGTTCGGCGTTGGCGACGACTTCGCCACCGGGAATCTGGAGTGTGGCTTCCACCTTCTGCTGCAGCTTCTCGACCTTCATGATCACCGTCGCATTGGTGATCTTGTCGAAATGACCCTCCACGCGGGCGAGCTTCTCGAGCACGTAATCGCGCAGTGGTTGGGTGACTTCTACATGCTGTCCACTGATGTTGACTTGCATACAGCTTCTCCTTTGTTGCCCGTGCATAAAGAGGCAGGTCTTGCACCTGCCACTGAAACGCTGTGGCACATCCTGGGGCTACATCAGTCGCTTGCGCTCGCTTGATGGGGCGATGCCCAACGATTCGCGGTACTTGGCGACGGTGCGACGGGCTACCTGGATGCCTTGTGCCTCCAGTAAACCAGCGATCTTGCTGTCACTCAATGGCTTTTTCTGATTTTCCGCCGCCACCAGTTTCTTGATGATCGCGCGAATCGCCGTGGACGAGCATTCGCCGCCTTCGGCGGTGCTCACGTGGCTGGAGAAAAAGTATTTCAGTTCGTAGATGCCGCGCGGGGTGTGCATGTATTTCTGCGTGGTCACCCGGGAAATGGTCGACTCGTGCATGCCCACCGCCTCGGCGATATCGTGCAGCACCAGCGGCTTCATGGCCTCGTCGCCATGGTCGAGGAAGCCGCGCTGGTGCTCGACGATCTGTGTCGCCACCTTCATCAGCGTCTCGTTGCGGCTCTGCAGGCTCTTGATGAACCAGCGCGCTTCCTGCAGCTGGTTGCGCATGAAGGTGTTGTCGGCGCTGGTGTCGGCGCGGCGAACGAAGCCGGCGTACTGCGGGTTGACCCGCAGGCGCGGTACCGCTTCCTGGTTGAGCTCGACCAGCCAGCGCTCGCTGTCCTTGCGCACGATGACGTCGGGCACGACGTACTCGGGCTCGCTGGACTCGATCTGCGAGCCGGGGCGCGGGTTGAGGGTCTGCACCAGTTCGATGACCTGGCGCAGCTCGTCTTCCTTGAGCTTCATGCGGCGCATCAGCTGGCTGTAGTCGCGGCTGCCGAGCAGGTCGATGAAGTCGGTGACCAGGCGCTGGGCCTCACCCATCCAAGGCGTCGAGGCCGGCAGTTGGCGCAGTTGCAGCAGCAGGCATTCGCCCAGGGAGCGGGCGCCGATGCCGGCGGGTTCGAACTGCTGGATGCGGTGCAGCACCGCCTCGACCTCGTCCAGCTCGATGTCGAGTTCCGGGTCGAAGCCTGCGCAGATTTCTTCGAGGGAGTCCTCCAGGTAGCCCTGGCCGTTGATGCTGTCGATCAGGGTGACGGCGATCAGGCGGTCGGTGTCGGACATCGGCGCCAGGTTGAGCTGCCACAGCAGGTGACTCTGCAGGCTCTCGCCGACCGAGGTGCGGGTGGTGAAGTCCCACTCGTCGTCATCATTGCTCGGCAGGCTACTGGCGCTGGTCTGGTAGATGTCCTCCCAGGCGGTGTCGACCGGCAGTTCGTTGGGGATGCGCTCGGCCCATTCGCCGTCTTCGAGGTTTTCCGCGGTGCTGCTGGTACTGGTTTCCTGGAAGCTGTTGTCCTGGACTTCGGCGGCCGGCTTGTTCTCGGCGTTGTCCGCCATCGGGTCGCTGTTGTCGAAGTCCTCGCCGTCTTCCTGACGTTCGAGCATCGGATTGGACTCCAGCGCTTCCTGGATTTCCTGCTGGAGGTCCAGGGTGGAGAGCTGAAGCAGACGGATGGCCTGTTGCAACTGCGGGGTCATCGTCAGTTGCTGGCCCATTTTTAGGACGAGCGATGGTTTCATGGCTGGGGCTTGATACCTTGTTGCCGGCGCGCATGCGCCATCCACTACACGGAGGGCGCCTGGGCGCCGATTTTAAGCAAGTTATATGCCTGAAATTGCAGCGTTTGCCTAGAGCACTGTAACAACTTAAGCCTCGAACAGGCGCCTGCGCCAGTGCTCCGGGCAGGCCAGGGTCAGAGTCGGAACTCGTGCCCCAGGTATACTTCCTTGACCAGCTGGTTGGCCAGGATGGTCTCGGCGTCGCCTTCGGCGATCAGCTGGCCATCGTTGACGATGTAGGCGGTCTCGCAGATGTCCAGGGTCTCGCGAACGTTGTGGTCGGTGATCAGTACGCCGATACCCTTGTTCTTGAGGTGGTGGATGATCTGCTTGATGTCGCCGACAGAGATCGGGTCGACACCGGCAAAAGGTTCGTCCAGCAGGATGAACTTGGGCGCGGTGGCCAGGGCACGGGCGATCTCGACGCGGCGGCGTTCGCCGCCGGAGAGGCTCATGCCGAGGTTGTCGCGGATATGGCTGATGTGGAACTCCTGCAGCAGGCTTTCCAGCTCCTTGCGCCGACCGTCACGGTCGAGGTCCTTGCGTGTCTCGAGGATGGCCATGATGTTGTCGGCCACCGACAGCTTGCGGAAGATCGAGGCTTCCTGCGGCAGGTAGCCGATACCGGCCTGGGCGCGCCCGTGCATGGGTTGGTGGCTGACGTCGAGGCTGTCGATCAGCACGCGACCTTGGTCGGCCTGGACCAGGCCGACGATCATGTAGAAACAGGTGGTCTTGCCGGCGCCGTTGGGGCCTAGCAGGCCGACGATCTGGCCGCTGTCGATGGACAGGCTGACGTCGCGAACGACCTGCCGGCCCTTGTAGCTCTTGGCCAGGTGCTGGGCTTTGAGGGTTGCCATTTACTCGGCCTTTTTCTTCGGTTGAATGACCATGTCGATGCGCTGACGTGGTGCAGTCACGTTGCCACCGCGACCGGCGGTAGCCACCTGGGTCTTGGTGTTGTAGACGATCTTCTCGCCTTCGGTGGTGTTGCCTTCGTTCTCGACCTTGGCGCGATCGGTGAGGATCACCATGTCTTTCTGCGCCTGGTACTGGATGGTCACGGCCCAGCCTTTCATCTTGTCGGGCTTGGCGGCGCTCTGCTGTTGCTCGAAGTAGGCCAGGTTGCCCACCGAGGTGACCACGTCGATGTCGCCGGAGGCGGCGCGGGTCATGGTCACGGTGTTGCCTTTGATCATCATCGAACCCTGGGTGATGATCACGTCGCCGGTATAGGTGGCAACGCCCTGCTTGTCGTCCAGGTGGGCGTTGTCCGCCTGGATGCGGATCGGCTGGTCACGGTCGTTCGGCAGGGCGAAGGCGCTCGCGCTTCCCAGTGCTACGCCCAGGCTGAGCAGAAGGGGGATGGTTTTAACGAGCCTCATACTGTCCTCTTACGTTAGAGAGCAGGTCCATCCTGCCTTCTTTCAAATACGCTTTCATTCCTTTGCCCGTAGTCGTGCCACCGGCGCCGTCGATTCTAACGGCTTGCTCGGTCTGCGCATATTGCTTCTGCGGGAACACGGTCATGCGTGTGCTGGTGATGATGGTTTCACGTTGCTTCTCGTCGGTGCGCGCCACGCGCACATCGTCGATCAGCTCGACCTCGGTGCCGTCCGGATTGACCTCGGCGCGCTTGCTCTGCACGTGCCAGGGATACTCGGTGCCACGGTACATGTGCAGGTCGGGCGTGGTCACCAGGGTGACCTCGCTGGCCTTCAAATGCTCGACCTTGGCGGCGGTCATCTCGTACTGCAGCTTGCCGTCGGGCAGGAACTGCAGGCTGTGGGCGTTGATCGCATAGTAGTCGATGGCGCTCTGGTCGACCTGGGCCTGCGGCTGGTCGAGGAAGCTCTCCGGGCTGATATTCCAATAGCCTACTGCAACGAGCACGGCGGCGATCCCGCCTAGCAGCGCGACATTTCTGATCTTCTTGCTGAGCATGGGCAGCCTTACAGGTAATGGGCGTTGGCAGCGTCCAGGGTGCCCTGGGCCTGCATGATCAGTTCGCAGAACTCGCGGGCGGCGCCTTCGCCGCCGCGAGCCTGGGTAACGCCATGGGCGTGCTGGCGAACGAATGCCGCGGCGTTGTGCACCGCCATGCCCAGGCCGACGCGGCGGATCACCGGCAGGTCGGGCAGGTCGTCGCCGAGGTAGGCGACCTGTTCATAGCTTAGATTGAGTTCGGCGAGCAGGCCGTCGAGCACCACCAGTTTGTCCTCGCGGCCCTGGAACAGGTGCGGGATGCCGAGGTTCTTCGCCCGGCGCTCGACCACCGGGGTCTTGCGCCCGCTGATGATCGCGGTGGTCACGCCCGCGGCCATGAGCATCTTGATGCCGTGGCCGTCGAGGGTGTTGAAGGTCTTGAACTCGCTGCCGTCCTCGAGGAAGTACAGGCGGCCGTCGGTGAGCACGCCGTCGACGTCGAACACCGCCAGCTTGATGGCCTTGGCGCGTTGCATCAGGTCCTGGTTCATTTACATCACTCCGGCGCGCAGCAGGTCGTGCATGTTCAGGGCGCCGGTCGGGCGGTCTTCCTGATCGACGACCACCAGCGCGCTGATCTTGTGGTCTTCCATGATCTTCAGCGCCTCGGCGGCGAGCATCTCGGCGCGGGCGGTCTTGCCGTGCACGGTCATGACCTCGTCGATGAGGGTCTTGTGCACGTCGATGTTGCGGTCCAGGCTGCGGCGCAGGTCACCGTCGGTGAACACGCCGGCGAGCTTGCCGTCGTCACCCAGGACCACGGTCATGCCCAGACCCTTACGAGACATTTCAAGCAGCGCGTCCTTGAGCAGGGTGCCGCGCTTCACCAGGGGCAGCTCCTCGCCGGCATGCATGACGTTCTCGACCTTCAGCAGCAGGCGACGACCCAACGCGCCCCCGGGGTGGGAGAAGGCGAAATCCTCGGCGGTGAAGCCGCGGGCCTCGAGCAGGGCGATGGCCAGGGCGTCGCCCAGCGCCAGCGCGGCGGTGGTGGAGGAGGTCGGCGCCAGGTTGAGCGGGCAGGCCTCCTGGGCGACGCTGGCGTCGAGATTGACCTCGGCGGCCTGGGCCAGGGGCGAGCCCGGGTTGCCGGTCAGGCTGATCATCTGGATGCCCAGGCGCTTGATCAGCGGCAGCAGGGTGACGATCTCGGCGGTGCTGCCGGAGTTGGACAGGGCAAGAATGACATCGTCCCGGGTGATCATGCCCATGTCGCCGTGGCTGGCCTCGGCCGGGTGCACGAAGAACGCCGGGGTGCCCGTGCTGGCCAGGGTGGCGGCGATCTTGTTGCCGATATGCCCCGACTTGCCCATGCCCACCACCACGACCCGTCCCTTGCTGGCCAGGATCAGCTCGCAGGCCTTGACGAAGTCACCGTCGATGCGGGCCAGCAGGGCCTCCACGGCCTCGAGTTCGAGGCGCAGGGTGCGCTGGGCGGATTGGATCAGCTCGCTGGATTGGGTCATGTTGAAACGCAATGCCTGATGAAAAGGCGGCGATTATAGCCGTAATGTGTGAAAGGCTCATCCTTCGAATGTCATATGGATGCCACACCAGCCTGTCTGCGGCCTGAACGAGTGGGGGGACGCCCTTGGGGCGGGCCTATCAGCGGTGCTATAGTTCGCCGCTATTCGGCCCGCAGGGGACCTGTGTGCCTTCAAGATGAAGGCAGGCGTCCACATGACGAGGCTGCACTAGCAAGGAGTCTAGATGAGTGTGGATAGCGCCTACGCGGTCGAGTTGAAGGGTGTCACCTTCAAGCGCGGTTCGCGCAGCATTTTCAGCAACGTGGACATACGCATTCCCCGCGGCAAGGTCACCGGCATCATGGGGCCTTCGGGATGCGGCAAGACCACCTTGCTGCGCCTGATGGGCGCGCAGTTGCGCCCGTCCGGTGGCGAGGTCTGGGTCAACGGGCAGAACCTTCCCGCGCTGTCGCGCAGCGACCTGTTCGACGCGCGTAAGCAGATGGGCGTGCTCTTTCAGAGTGGTGCGCTGTTCACCGACCTGGATGTGTTCGAGAACGTGGCCTTCCCGCTGCGGGTTCATACGCAGCTGTCGGACGAGATGATCCGTGACATCGTGTTGATGAAGTTGCAGGCCGTGGGCTTGCGCGGCGCCATCGACCTGATGCCCGACGAGTTGTCCGGCGGCATGAAGCGCCGCGTGGCGCTGGCACGGGCGATCGCCCTCGATCCGCAGATCCTCATGTACGACGAGCCGTTCGTCGGGCAGGACCCCATCGCCATGGGCGTGTTGGTGCGCCTTATCCGCCTGCTCAACGACGCCCTGGGCATCACTAGTATCGTGGTTTCCCACGATCTCGCGGAAACCGCGAGCATCGCCGACTACATCTATGTGGTTGGCGACGGCCAGGTGCTGGGGCAGGGCACGCCGGACGAACTGATGGGCTCGGACAACCCGCGCATCCGCCAGTTCATGAAAGGCGACCCGGACGGCCCGGTACCTTTCCACTTCCCTGCGCCTGACTACCGCGCCGATCTGTTGGGGACGCGTTGATGCGCAGAAAATCCTTACTCGAACGTATCCGTCTGTTCGGCCGTTCGGCCATCGATGTACTGGCCGTGCTGGGACGCTCGTGCCTGTTCCTCGGCCATTCGCTGGGTGGACGCAGCGGCATCGGCGGCGGTTTCCAGCTGCTGGTCAAGCAACTGTACTCGGTGGGCGTATTGTCGCTGGCAATCATCGTCGTGTCCGGCGTGTTCATCGGCATGGTACTGGCCCTGCAGGGCTACAGCATCCTCACCAAGTACGGCTCGGAGCAGGCTGTGGGGCAAATGGTCGCCCTGACCCTGCTGCGCGAGCTGGGGCCGGTGGTCACCGCCTTGCTGTTCGCCGGCCGCGCGGGCTCCGCGCTAACCGCCGAGATCGGCAACATGAAGTCCACCGAGCAGCTGTCGAGCCTGGAGATGATCGGCGTCGACCCGCTCAAGTACATCGTCGCCCCCAGGCTGTGGGCCGGTTTCATCTCGCTGCCGCTGCTGGCGCTTATCTTCAGCGTGGTCGGCATCTGGGGTGGCTCGTGGGTCGCCGTGGACTGGCTGGGCGTCTATGAAGGTTCGTTCTGGGCCAACATGCAGAACAGCGTTTCGTTCAGCGACGACGTGATCAACGGGCTGATCAAGAGCCTGGTGTTCGCTTTCGTCGTCACCTGGATCGCCGTATTCCAGGGGTACGACTGTGAGCCCACCTCAGAAGGGATCAGCCGTGCCACCACCAAGACCGTGGTCTATGCCTCGCTGGCAGTCCTGGGTCTGGACTTTATTCTGACCGCCTTGATGTTTGGAGATTTCTGATGCAAAACCGCACCCTGGAAATCGGTGTCGGCCTGTTCCTCCTGGCCGGGATCCTGGCGCTGCTGCTGCTGGCCCTGCGTGTCAGCGGGCTGTCGGCCAGCCCGAGCAGCGACACGTATAAAGTTTATGCTTATTTTGACAATATCGCCGGTTTGACGGTCAGAGCTAAGGTGACCATGGCCGGTGTGACCATCGGCAAGGTCACGGCCATCGATCTGGACCGCGATTCCTACACTGGCCGGGTTACGCTGCAGCTGGACAAGCATGTCGACAACCTGCCGACCGACTCCACTGCCTCGATCCTGACCGCAGGCCTGCTGGGCGAGAAGTACATCGGTATCAGCGTGGGCGGCGAGGACGCGGTACTCAAGGATGGCAGCACCATCCACGACACCCAGTCGGCACTGGTGCTGGAAGACCTGATCGGCAAGTTCCTGCTCAACTCGGTGGGCAAGGAACCGAAAGAAGCGCAACCGGCTAATTAAGGAGTTTCCATGATTTCGATCCTGCGACGTGGCTTGCTGGTTCTGCTGGCGGCCTTCCCCCTGCTGGCCCTGGCGGCGCCGGGGCAATCCGCCCGTGATGTGATCCAGGGCACCACCACGCAGTTGCTCAGCGACCTGAAGGCCAACAAGGAGCAGTACAAGGCCAACCCCGAGGCCTTTTACAGCGCGCTTAACAGCAACCTTGGCCCGGTGGTCGATGCCGACGGTATTTCCAAGAGCATCATGACCGTCAAGTACTCGCGCAAGGCGACCCCTGCGCAGATGCAGCGCTTCCAGGAGAACTTCAAGCGCAGCCTGATGCAGTTCTACGGCAACGCCTTGCTGGAGTACAACAACCAGGGCATCACCGTCGATCCGGCCAAGGCCGAGGGTGATGATCGAACCAGCGTCGGCATGAAGATCACCGGCACCAACGGCGCGGTCTATCCGGTGCAATACACCATGGTCAAGCTGGACGGCGAGTGGAAGGTGCGTAACGTCATCGTCAACGGCATCAACATCGGCAAGCTGTTCCGCGACCAGTTCCAGGACGCCATGCAGCGCAACGGCAACAACCTGGACAAGACCATCGACGGCTGGGCCGGCGAAGTGGCCAAGGCCAAGGAAGCGGCGGACAGCTCGCCGGATAAGGAAGTCAAATGAGTGACGCCGCCGTGAGCATGGCCGAGCCGGGCGTCCTCTCCCTGGCAGGCGTGCTGGACTATCGCAGCGGTCCGGCCCTGCGCAAGCAGGGCAAGGCGCTGGTCACGGCGTGCCGCGAACCACGCCTGGTGCTCGACTGCTCCGCGGTGGAGAAGTCCAGCAGCGTCGGCCTGTCGTTGCTGCTGGGCTTCATGCGCGATGCGCAGGCGGCCGGCAAGACCTGGGAACTGCGCGGTATCCCGGAGGATATGCGGGAAATCGCCGGGGTCTATGACCTTGATGAAGTGCTGGCAGGCTGATGCCCTGCCGTTCGCGAAAGGCCCCTCGGTCAGCGCGCCCACTCATGGGCTTCGCAGGCGAGGGGCTTTTTTGTATGATGGCCGACCCGCGCGCGTTGGGCGCCGATCGAGGTTGAGCATGCAGGCCGTAGAAGTCAAAAGCTTTCTGGAAGAGAAATTGCCGGGAACCCGGGTCGAAGTTGAAGGCGAAGGCTGCAACTTCCAGTTGAACGTGATCAGCGATGAGCTGGCCGGCCAGAGCCCGGTCAAGCGCCAGCAGGCGATCTATGCTCACCTCAATCCGTGGATCGCCAACGGCAGCATTCACGCGGTAACCATGAAATTCTTCAGCAGCGCAGCCTGGGCTGAGCGCACCTGAGCCAACTTGGCGGCGAGATACGTATGGACAAACTGATTATCACTGGCGGCCCGCGCCTCGACGGCGAGATCCGCATTTCCGGCGCGAAGAACGCTGCCCTGCCGATTCTCTCGGCCACCCTGCTGGCCGATGGTCCGGTTACGGTCGGCAACCTGCCGCACCTGCACGACATCACCACCATGATCGAGCTGTTCGGTCGCATGGGCATCGAGCCTGTGATCGACGAGAAGCTCTCGGTGGAAATCGATCCGCGCACCATCAAGACCCTCGTCGCGCCCTATGAGCTGGTCAAGACCATGCGCGCCTCGATCCTGGTGCTCGGTCCGATGGTCGCCCGCTTCGGTGAGGCCGAAGTGGCGCTGCCGGGCGGTTGCGCCATCGGTTCGCGTCCGGTGGACCTGCACATCCGTGGCCTGGAGGCTATGGGTGCGAAAATCGACGTTGAAGGCGGCTACATCAAAGCCAAGGCACCCGAGGGCGGCCTGCGCGGCGCACACTTCTTCTTCGACACCGTCAGCGTCACCGGTACCGAGAACATCATGATGGCCGCCGCCCTGGCCAAGGGCCGCAGCGTGCTGCAGAACGCCGCCCGCGAGCCGGAGGTGGTCGACCTGGCCAACTTCCTGATCGCCATGGGTGCGAAGATTCAGGGCGCTGGCACCGACACCATCACCATCGATGGCGTCGAGCGCCTGCACTCGGCCAACTACCGGGTCATGCCTGACCGTATCGAAACCGGCACCTACCTGGTCGCCGCTGCCGTGACCGGCGGCCGCGTCAAGGTCAAGGACACCGATCCGACCATCCTCGAAGCCGTCCTCGAGAAACTCAAGGAAGCCGGCGCCGATATCACCACCGGTGAAGATTGGATCGAGCTGGACATGCACGGCAAGCGTCCGAAGGCCGTGAACCTGCGTACCGCCCCGTACCCAGCGTTCCCGACCGACATGCAGGCGCAGTTCATCTCGCTCAATGCCATCGCCGAAGGCACCGGCGCGGTGATCGAGACCATCTTCGAAAACCGCTTCATGCACGTCTACGAGATGCACCGCATGGGCGCGCAGATCCAGGTCGAGGGCAACACCGCCATCGTCACTGGCGTCAAGGCGCTCAAAGGTGCTCCGGTGATGGCCACCGACTTGCGCGCTTCCGCCAGCCTGGTACTGTCGGCGCTGGTCGCTGAAGGCGACACCCTGATCGACCGCATCTACCACATTGACCGTGGCTACGAGTGCATCGAGGAAAAACTGCAGATGCTGGGCGCGAAGATCCGTCGCGTACCGGGCTAGTCTGCATGGCGCAGGGACGCGCCCCGAATTTTATGCGGCCGGGCAGTGCCCGGCTGGCTATAGCTGCTTAAGGACCGACGTTCCAATGTTGACCATCGCGCTATCCAAAGGCCGGATTCTCGACGATACCCTGCCACTGCTGGCCGAAGCCGGTATTGTGCCGACCGAGAATCCGGACAAGAGCCGCAAGCTGATCATCCCGACCACCCAGGATGATGTCCGCCTGCTCATCGTGCGTGCCACCGACGTGCCGACCTATGTCGAGCATGGCGCCGCCGACCTCGGTGTGGCCGGCAAGGATGTGCTGATGGAATACGGCGGCCAGGGCCTGTACGAGCCCCTGGACCTGCAGATCGCCCAGTGCAAGCTGATGACCGCCGGCGTGACCGGCGCGCCCGAGCCCAAGGGCCGCCTGCGCGTGGCCACCAAGTTCGTCAACGTAGCCAAGCGCTACTACGCCGAGCAGGGCCGCCAGGTCGACATCATCAAGCTGTACGGCTCCATGGAGCTGGCCCCGCTGATCAACCTCGCCGATAAGATCATCGACGTGGTCGACACCGGCAACACCCTGCGCGCCAACGGCCTCGAGCCCCAGGAACTGATCGCCACGATCAGCTCGCGCCTGGTGGTCAACAAGGCTTCCATGAAAATGCAGCACGCCCGTATCCAGAGCCTGATCGACACCCTGCGCAACGCCGTCGAATCGCGACACCGCGGCTGACCTCTGCGCGCGACCTCCGCTGTCGCGCCCGTCTATCCGCGTCATAGCCAATTTTCTCAGGTGCCCGCGCGGATGGAGTGGTAGCTTTAGGGCG
Source organism: Pseudomonas sp. P110(2024) (assembly GCF_057480795.1). Taxonomy (NCBI): domain Bacteria; kingdom Pseudomonadati; phylum Pseudomonadota; class Gammaproteobacteria; order Pseudomonadales; family Pseudomonadaceae; genus Pseudomonas; species Pseudomonas sp. P110(2024). The sequence continues at coordinate 2,758 of NZ_JBLIYT010000006.1, read as the reverse complement.
CCTGAACATCCGCTAATAACGAGGCCCTCGCCATGACCGTGTCCACTGCAATTGCCCGTCTCAACGCCGCTGACCAGGATTTCGCCCGACATCTGGATCATCTGCTGAGCTGGGAAAGCGTGTCCGATGACGCGGTCAACCAGCGCGTGCTCGACATCATCAAGGCCGTGCGCGAGCGCGGCGACGCGGCGTTGGTGGAGTTCACCCAGCGTTTCGACGGTGTCGATGCCACATCGATCAATGATCTGATCCTGGACCGCGCACGCCTGGAGCTGGCCCTGACCCGCATTACCCCGGTGCAGCGCGAAGCCCTGGAAAAAGCCGCCAACCGTGTGCGTATCTACCACGAACGGCAAAAGCAGGATTCCTGGCAGTACACCGAGGCCGACGGCACTGTGCTCGGCCAGAAAGTTACCCCGCTTGACCGCGCCGGCCTGTACGTGCCGGGCGGAAAAGCATCGTACCCGTCGTCGGTGCTGATGAACGCGATTCCGGCCAAGGTCGCCGGTGTGGCCGAGGTGGTGATGGTCGTGCCGACCCCGCGTGGCGAGGTCAACGAGCTGGTGCTGGCCGCGGCCTGCATCGCCGGGGTCGACCGGGTGTTCACCCTCGGTGGCGCCCAGGCGGTCGCGGCCTTGGCCTACGGCACCGAAAGCGTGCCGCAAGTCGACAAGATCGTCGGTCCGGGCAATATCTACGTGGCCACCGCCAAGCGCCATGTGTTCGGCCAGGTCGGCATCGACATGATCGCCGGCCCTTCGGAGATCCTGGTGGTGTGCGACGGCCAGACCGATCCGGACTGGATCGCCATGGACCTGTTCTCCCAGGCCGAGCACGACGAGGACGCCCAGGCCATCCTGGTTAGCCCGGATGCCGAGTTCCTCGATCGGGTGGCCGCCAGCATCGACAAGCTGCTGCCGACCATGGAGCGCGCCGAGATCATCGAGAAGTCGATCAACGGCCGAGGCGCGCTGATCCAGGTGCGTGACATGCAGCAGGCCATCGAGGTGGCAAACCGCATCGCCCCCGAGCACCTGGAGCTGTCGGTGGCTGATCCACAGGCCTGGTTGCCGCAGATCCGCCACGCCGGCGCGATCTTCATGGGCCGCCACACCAGCGAGGCGCTAGGCGACTACTGCGCCGGCCCCAACCACGTGCTGCCGACTTCCGGCACTGCGCGCTTCTCTTCGCCACTGGGCGTGTATGACTTCCAGAAGCGTTCGTCGATCATCTTCTGCTCCGAGCAGGGCGCGTCCGAGCTGGGTCACACCGCTTCGGTGCTGGCCCGGGGCGAATCGCTGACCGCTCATGCGCGCAGCGCCGAATACCGCATCCTCAACGAGAAGGGGAACTGAGCATGAGTCGTTTCTGGAGTCCCTTCGTCAAGGACTTGGTGCCTTACGTGCCGGGCGAGCAGCCCAAGCTTGCGCGGCTGGTCAAGCTGAACACCAACGAGAACCCTTATGGACCGTCGCCCAAGGCGCTGGAGGCCATGCGCGGCGAGCTTAACGACAACCTGCGGCTGTATCCGGACCCGAACGGTGACCGCCTCAAGCAGGCGGTGGCCGAGTATTACGGCGTGACGCCGGCGCAGGTGTTCGTTGGCAATGGATCGGACGAGGTGCTGGCGCACATCTTCCACGGCCTGTTCCAGCATGACCGTGGGCCGCTGCTGTTCCCGGACGTGAGCTACAGCTTCTACCCGGTGTATTGCGGCCTGTACGGTATCGCGTTCGAGCAGGTGGCGCTGGATGAGCAGTTCCAGATTCGGGTTTCTGATTACAGCAAGCCCAATGCCGGGGTCATCTTCCCCAACCCCAATGCGCCGACCGGTTGCCTGTTGCCGCTTGAGGCGGTCGAGCAACTGCTGCAGGCCAACCGGGATTCGGTGGTGGTGGTCGATGAGGCCTATATCGATTTCGGTGGCGAGACGGCTATCAGCCTGGTCGATCGCTACGACAACCTGCTGGTGACCCAGACCTTGTCCAAGTCACGGTCGCTGGCGGGGCTCAGGGTTGGCCTGGCGGTGGGACATCCTGACCTGATCGAGGCGTTGGAGCGGATCAAGAACAGCTTCAACTCCTATCCGTTGGATCGCATGGCGATTGTCGGGGCGGCGGCTGCGTTCGACGACCGTGAGTATTTCGATGAGACCTGCCGCAAGGTTATCGAAAGCCGGGACGTGCTGGTTGCCGAGTTGGTGGCGCGTGGGTTCGAGGTGTTGCCTTCGGCGGCGAACTTCATCTTTGCCCGGCATCCCGGGCAGGATGCTGCCGGGATCGCGGCGCGCCTTCGTGAGCAGGGGGTGATTGTTCGGCACTTCAAACAGGAGCGGATTGCGCAGTTCCTGCGGATTACCGTTGGGACGCCGGAGATGAACCAGGCTTTGCTTGATGCTTTGAATTGATTTCAGGGGTTTGACTGGGGGCGGATTGGGGTTGGTTATTTTGACTTCTGATTCGCCCCTTGTTGTTGTTTGGTGGTTTTGGAAGTTGTATGCGCATTCGGAAGTGTCAGATTTTTTGTGTGCGGGCCGGTAACGGCCTGCCATCAGGCAGGCCCTGACTTTCACCAGGTCGGCCTGATGAACCGATCTCCGTACAAAATCGCGAATTGATTCATCGCACTTTTCCAATCATGCGCCGCTGAGCCCCAGTTCGCCGTGATGTTTCGCAGCCCCAGCCAGATCAGCTTGGTAGCTGCATCATCGTTCGGGAAATGGCCTCGGGTCTTGATGATCTTGCGCAGCTGGGCATTG